>CAZJWY010000040.1:4926-32839 GCA_964549545.1 uncultured Planctomycetaceae bacterium
CAACGGGCTTGCGTTTTCCAGGGCGCGTGGTTGGTGCAGGCGGCATTTACTTCGAGCTGGACAATCGCGATGTGCCGGATGTGGCCACGGTCGTGGCCGACTTCCCGGAAGGCGTGCAAGGCCTTGTAACGGCGACGATGTGTTGCCAGGAGACGCCGGTGCCGCAGATCATTCGGGGGCACCTGGGATCGTTTGTACTGGGGAACGGCGAAGAGTTTTCCGGATACGAGTTTGTCGCGGAGCGGCCGCAGGTGACGCACGACAGCAACATCAAGAGCGAGCAAATCAAGGCGGGCGGTTTGAAAAACTCGTCTTTGACGCACTTCGAGAACTTTGTGGACGCTGCACTGGCCGGCAAGCCGGAGGACGTGAACTGCACGCCGGAGCTTGGCGCGGCCGCCATGGTGATCGTGAAGCTCGGCTCGCAAAGTTACCGCGAAGGGAAGGCGTTTCACTTCGATCGGGAGAAGCTGGCGGTTTCGGACGGCAACAACAGTTGGGCCCAGCACTGGGAGAAACTGTCGAAGGACCGGGCGGCAGTACAGAACATTCCCAACTGGCGCGGAGAAGACAAGGGCAGCAAGCTCTATCCACGCGAGTACCAAAAGCTGGCCGGACCGTGGATCGATGGCATTGATCCGGCCAGCAAGTCGTAGCCGACCTGCTTGCTCATTCACGAAAGATCGGTGCTGGCGTGAGGAGTTCTATCTGTTCGCTCTGCGTCGGCTCGCGATTCACGATCGGCGTGTGGTGGCTGGCGGCGAGCTTGTTGTTGGCTCGCCAGTCGCAGGCCGAGCAGGTCATTCATGTGGCCCCTGGCGGCATAGATACGTCGGACGGCAGTGAAAGCCAACCAATCCAATCGCTGCCACAGGCACAGCGTCTGGCTCGTGAACTGCGCAAGAAACATCCTGGCGAACAAATAACGATCGAACTGGCCGCCGGCGATTACACTCTTGCAGAACCGCTGATACTCACCCCCGAGGACTCTGGGCCATCGAAAGAGCGTCCGCTTACGATTGCCGGAGTAGGCGACGCGCGCATCTCGGGTGGAAGCCGGATCGAGGGATTTCAGTTGCGTGATGGCCATTGGGTGGCGCCTGTGCCCGAGTCCTTGCCGTCGTTTCGTGATCTATGGGTCAACGGTCGCCGTGCGATTCGCGCTCGTTCGCCGAACGACGGGTACTATCGAATCGAGGCGGCCGGGCCGGATAAGCGGACCAGTTTCATTGCCGAACCGAACAACCTGCCCGCGATCGCCAACGCGAAGACGGCGGAGGTGGCCTACTTTCATGACTGGTCGATTTCGCGGGTTGGAATCAACTCGATTGATGCTCCTACGCGCACGTATCATTTAGCCGCACCGATCGGCGCGAGTAGCCAGTTCTTTGCCATTTGCGGGTTTGAGCCACATCCGCGGTACTTTGTGGAAAACGCGATGGAACTACTCGACGCGCCAGGAGAATGGTTTCTCGACCAGGCGAAGCACGAGCTGCATTACATGCCGCGTGAAGATGAGTCACTCGACCATTTAGAAGTGATTGTTCCTCGCTTGCAGCAACTCGCCGTACTTCGCGGGGATGACAACAAGCCGGTGGAAAACATAAGCATCCGGGGGCTTCGCCTATCTTATTCGGCGTTCGACCTGCCAGCGCTTGGTTATGCCGAGGTTCAAGCCAATTGGTACGCTCGTCGACAGGAGCCGGCAGATGCTACGCTACTGTCTCCGTCCGCGGCCGTCTCGATCGATCGCGCGCAGAATTGCCACTTCGAGAATTGCCGGTTTGAGCACCTGGCTGGCGTGGGACTGCACGTAGCTCGAATGTTCATGTGGAGCGTTCAACCTTCAGCGACATTGGCGGCACCGGCATCATGATCGGATCCCCGCGCAATGAAGAGGCTCCGCCGGCACAAGGAAACACCATCGAAAACTGCACCATTGATCAATGTTGCCAGACGTATTTTGGAGGAGTCGGCATTTGGATCGGAATGGCGGCCGACACGATCGTTCGCCAGAACGAGGTGTGCAACTTGCCCTACAGCGGCATTTCGGTCGGCTGGAGCTGGGATGCACAGCCCACGATCTGCCGCGGACACCAAATACGCAACAATCACATTCATCATGTGATGCAGCGGCTATCGGACGGCGGCGGGATCTACACGCTTGGCTGGCAACCTGGAACGATCCTCGCGGACAACGTCATCCACGATATTCCCATCAACTCTGGGCAGGCGGAAAGCAACGGCATGTTCATTGACGAGGGTTCGACCGATTTGCGAATCGAAGGCAACACGATCTACCGAGTCGCTCGCTCGCCGATTCGATTCAACATGGCCGGCAAAAACACGATCGCTCACAATCGCCTGGCACTTTCACCGGGCACACCCACGTTCTTCTACACGGGCACCAAAGCAGAGGACATGTCGTATGTTGAGAACCAGGTGATCGAAAACGCGTCGTGGGAGCCGCCGATGGGCGACGCGGCCGTGCAGAACGCCGGACGCAAGTAAGCCTGACGACAGACAGCCACACCTTTCGGAAACTTGAGCCTGCGCACGATTTGGTTGATCAACAGCTTGATCCGATCGCTGAGCCCGGACCTATCGAGCACTTTTGGGGAATTGTCCCCGAAGTGGCGGAATTCCCTTTTTGGCGGCAGCGGTGGATGCGGCTCGCGCGTTCTCGGGGACTTTGCCGAGCATCGCTTGGGTGCCGCGATGGCGTTTAACGCTTCTTCCGCTGGATCACGAGCAGGCCAGCGGCAATGCCAAGCAAGGCGCCGGCGGCCGGTTCAGGAATCGTCGGTCCGGCTTTCAGGTTTTTATCCTTGCTGATCTGAAAAGTGCTATTTGGACCGACCGTGAAATCCCATTGGAAGGCCCACGTCACATCGCCAGGCCCCAGAGGCACGCCGAACGCAGGCGTGTCTGAGAGAGTCGTCGGCAAATTATCCGTAAGCTTGCTCAGCGTTGTGCTAAAAAAAGCGACTTCGCGGTGACTGGGCACAGGCGTGACCACTGTTTCGGTCAACTCGGATCCTAATTCGAATTGCCGCACCGCATTTGCATTCGTAAAGACAGCCGTGTCGCCGCTGGGCGAGCCGTTGATGTCGAAGTCGGCATACTGAAAGAAATGAAAATCCAGCGGCACGCTCCCGGTGTTCGTTATCGATATTTGCTCGCCCATGTTCGACGCGCCGCTACCATTCGCGCCGCCATTGAGCGTGTAGCGAGTTTCAATCTTGAATCTGTTGTCGGGATCAAGATAGCGTACAAACAAGGAATCTTGAAATCCGTCGAAGTTTGTATCCGTCGTTCCCTCGACGCCAATCGGCAACGAATGGACGGATTGCTCTGGATTGGAGCCGCCAACGCGAAACCAAAACGCCTGCTGGTAAAGCTGACTTGCGCCGTCGACAGTCCAATCATAATTGTTGTCGGGCACCGTCGTATTGAAAAATGCAGAGGAGTTTCCATCGGTCAGCGTAAAGAGACCTGCCGACGATTGCTGGGCCGTCAGCCCCAAGAGAAGCACACTGCAAACAAGCACGCGCGAAGCGGCTTGAACGAAACGAACTGTGGTCGACTTCATTAGACTACCTCATCGTTGATGACAGGCAAATGACACTGTACTTCTAAAGCGTCAGCCAGCCTAATGGGTGGCTATCGAAAAAGCAAGTAGAGTGGAAAAAAAAACCAATTATTTCTACCCAAGCTGGGACTTTAGCTATAAAGATCCCCATGGCCCCTACGGCACTTAACTCTTGTGGTAGAAACGCCTTAGGACACAGCCACCCCTTGCCGCTGGGTTCTCCATTGGTCCAGACTAGTTGGCCCATTGCCGCGTTAGGTCAGGAGCGAGGAGAGGGGAGCTTCTCTTTGCATGAAGCGGATCGGCGGAATACGAACTTGCTGCCGCTCGACTGCATGAAGCCCTCAGCAGGCTTCTACTGTGGTGTACGGATCACTAAAAGGCGCACATCGGTCATGCTTTCGATTGCCCAGCGGATGCCCTCGCGGCCCAGGCCGCTGTCTTTGTTACCACCGTAGGGCATTTGATCGGCCCGCCAAGAGGGGACATCGTTGATGATCACGCCGCCGACATCGAGTTCGTCCCACGCCTGGTTGATCTTCTCGATGCCACGCGTGAAGACGCCGGCTTGCAGGCCGAAATCGCTGTTGTTGACCGCGGCCAGCGCTTCGTCGAAGTCGTTGAATGAATACAATAGCGTCACGGGGCCAAAGATTTCCTCGCAAGACGCCCTGGCATTCTGAGGCACGCCTTCGAGCACCGCGGGTTTGACGAGTTTGTCTTGGCGCTGGCCACCGCACAACAACCGGCCTCCCTTCCCCACTGCATCTTGAATCGCTTGCTCGATGCGCTTGGCATCTTCTTCCGAGATGATGGGCCCGACGTACGTTTTCTCATCGCGCGGATCGCCGACGACGAGCGCGCGAACGGCAGAAACGAACCTATCGCGAAAGGCGTCATAAATATCGCGATGCACGTAGATGCGCTGCACGCTGATGCAGCTCTGGCCGGATTGATAATAGCCGCCAAAGACACAGCGCTCGACGGCGTCACTAAGATTGGCATCGTGGTCGATCACTACCGCAGCGTTGCCGCCTAGCTCCAGTGTCACATGCTTCTTGCGAGCCCGATCGCGTAGATCCCAGCCTACGCTGGCCGAGCCGGTGAAACTCAACTTCTTGATTCGCTCATCCTCGACGAGCGCGGCTGCATCGGCCGACTTCATCGGCAGGATTGAAAACGCGCCCGGTGGCAGGTCGGTTTCAGCCAGAATCTCACCGAGAATGAGCGCGCTGATCGGCGTGTAACTGGCAGGTTTCAGCACGAAAGGGCAACCGCAGGCGATGGCTGGGGCGATCTTGTGAGCCACGAGGTTGAGCGGAAAGTTCCAGGGAGTAATGAAGCCACAGGGACCAACCGGCACTCGCTGCCACATGCCACGATAGCCGGCTGCGCGCTGGGTGGTGTCGAGCGGGAGGATTTCTCCGTAAATGCGAGTCGATTCTTCGACAGCAATTTCGATCGTATCGAGCAACCGGGTGACCTCGCCCTTGGCAAATTGGATGGGCTTTCCGGCCTCGACGACAAGCACTTCGGCCAACTCATTGCGGCGTTCTTCGCATCGCTTCAGCAAGTGCTTTAGAACAGCCTTCCGTTGCCACGTGCCCATCCGCCGCATGGGCGCGGCCGCATCAGCGGCTGCGGCGATCGCCTGGTCAAGTATCTTTTTGTCCGCTAAAGCGACGCGCGCGACTACTTCGTCGCTGAATTTGTCAACGACTGCCAAGTTCGCATTAGGCTGCTGCGGACAGCCAGCGAGATAGAGCGGGTAAGTCTTTTCACTCATCGGACTGTCACTTTCAAAGGGATATCGCATCGCTTGCCGCTTGAAGATGTCTATTTCGTAGCGGCCGACCTGATTAAAATACGCTTAGCATCGGCAATAGGAAATCCATCATGTTAAAGTCAATCGAAGGCATTTACCGCAAGGGGCAGATCGAGCTACTGGAGACACCGCCATCAGATGCGGAGGGAAAGGTCATTGTGACTTTCCTAGCCCCCCATTCTATCGATTTGGCCGAACGAGGAATCGAGATCGAGCAGGCAGCTAGCTTACGCCAACGATTGAAGACGTTCGCCGAAGATTGGGATCGCCCGGAAATGGATGCTTACGATGCCATATAGTCGCGGAAGCGTCGTTTTGGTTCTTCCCGGATTCCAATCTGCGAACTGCGAAACGGCGACCGGCAATTGTAGTACAGCGCGACAATCTTCAGACTGGCTTGGCGCAGCTCATCCTGGCGATGATTTCCAGTAACCCGGCACGTGCTGGACATCCAAGTCGAGTATTCGTTTCGCAGTCATCGGCTGAAGGCAAGCAAATGGGACTACGAACCGACTCGATTATCATGACCGACAACCTGGCAACGGTTTTGGGATCAGAAGTTGATCGAGCGATTGGTCAGTTGGTCGACGCCACTCCTTTGGACAGTGCATTGCGCCACACGTTGGGGCTTTGAGCACTTCGGCCAAAAATCCCTACCATAACTCTTTCGCATCGCCGCGCCAGAGGACGAAGCCTTCGATGGCTTCGTATTCGGCGAGCCCTAGCTTGTCGAACAATTGGGCCGTGTCGCGGTTGCGGTCTTCGGCCCGCTTCCAAAACTCGCGCATGTCGGGGCCGGGGAAGAGTGCCCGGTCTTTTTGCGATTGGTGTTTGAAGATCGCGGTTCGCTTGCGATCGACTTCGGTCGGACTCAGCGGCACGGCCATTTCGATTTCGTGAGGCGCCCACTCGTGCCAGGCACCGCGATAGAGCCATACTTCGCAGTCCGCGTACCAATCGTCCTTCTCGCAACGACGGCAAGCGGAGAGCACCGCGTTGAGGCACACCCGGTGTGTGCCATGCGGATCAGACAAATCACCCGCGGCGTAGATCTGGTGCGGCTTGATCTTCCGCAGCAACTCGACGGTCATCGCGATGTCTTCTTCACCAAGCGGCTTCTTCTTGACGCGGCCTGTTTCGTAGAACGGCATGTCGAGGAAGTGGAGGCGCTCGACCGGAATGCCGCAGCTTCGGCCCGCAGCACGCGCTTCGCCTCGGCGGATCATGCCTTTGATCGTCTGCACTTCGGGGCTATCGACCTGACCCGGTTGTTTGTGCTTGAGAAACTCCTCGACGTGCGCCTCCAGTTCGGCGGCCTTCTGCGGCGAAACATCAAAATGCGTGTTGAAATCGGCCACGAAATCGGCGAAGCGAATCGCATCTTCATCAAACACCGCGATGTTGCCAGAAGTTTGATAAGCGACATGCACTTCATGGCCGTGGTCGACGAGCCGGATGAGCGTGCCGCCCATCGAGATCACGTCATCGTCCGGATGGGGCGAAAAGACGATCACGCGCTTTGGGAAAATGCTGTCGCGCGAGAGCGTGCGATCCTCGGGTAGTTTCGCGTGAGCGGGCTTGCCGCCCGGCCAACCAGAAATGGTCGCCTGCAAGTGGCGGAAGACTTTGATGTTGATGTCGTACGCCGGGCCACGGTCGGCGAGCAAATCCTGCAAACCTTCCTCGTTGTAGTCGTTCTCGGTCAGCTTGAGGATCGCTTTATCGAGCTTACGAGCGAGCCAAATCACGGCCTTGCGCACCTTGAATTCGTCCCATTCCACGGGACCGAGCAGCCAGGGAGTGCGGTAGCGCGTGAGCGCGTCGGCGGCCGCCTCGTCCATGACGACCTGCGCATTTGGATGCTCCTGCAAGAAGCTGGCGGCAATCATCGGCGTGACTTCGCCTTCGACCGCCTTGGCGATGATCGGCGCTTTGTGTTCGCCGAAGGCCAGCATGATGATCTGCCGCGCGGCGAGGATCGTGCCGACGCCCATCGTGATCGCGCGGCGGGGCACATGCTCCTGGCCGAAGAAATCGCTCGCGGCGTCGATCCGCGTGACGCGATCAAGCGTGATCAGTCGGGTGCGGCTATCTTTGCCCGAGCCCGGCTCGTTGAATCCGACGTGGCCAGTACGACCGATGCCGAGAATCTGAATGTCGATTCCGCCAGCCTGCTCGATCTGATCTTCGTACCACGCGCAGTAGTCGTTTACCTGCTCGATCGGCAGCGTGCCATCGGGCACATGGCAGTTGGCTTTCGGAATGTCGATCAGATCGAACAAGTGTTCACGCATGAACCGGACGTAGCTTTGCAGCTCGTTCGGCGTCATCGGATAGTATTCGTCGAGGTTGAATGTAACGACATTGGCAAACGACAATCCTTCTTCGCGATGCAGGCGAACCAATTCGTCGTACACGCCGACCGGCGTGCTGCCCGTAGCGAGCCCCAACACGCAGTTGCGGCCTTCGGCAGCGCGCTGGCGAATCAAGTCGGCTATCTGCCCAGCCACGGCTTTGTTGGCATCGGCCGAGTGTGGGAACACGCGAATGGGAATGCGCTCGCGCTGGGCCATGGGATCAGAAGTCTTTCGCACCGAGGAGGCAGAGATGTGCGGTTGGATGGACGACATGGGTTCTGTCTGTGTGCTCATGGAGAGGTGCGTTGTTCAATCAATGATATGCGGATATACGAATGATGATTCATAGCCGGACCGCGTGGCGGTCCGGAAAGTGATCCAAACTTGGCAGACAGGAATGTCTGCCCCACGGGTCGCTACGCGGCCAACGTGGTTGAAGTCGAACCTTCACTATAAATGACAGATTCTCGCGGCGGAAGTTGGCCGACCCGCTACCCGCCTCACCTTACCACCACTAAAATGAACCTCACGTTTCATTACAAGAACATCGACCCCTTTCGTACAAATAAAGGAGAGTTCCATGCGCAATCGTACATGGTTGGCTGCTGTTGCCGGGGTGGCCGTGGTGGCCGCTGCCGTGCAATTTCAGAATGCGAATTCGCAAGAAACGAAAACGAAGGCCGCGAAAAGCGCCGCCAAAACGGCAGAGCACAAGCATGAGGATCATGCCGATCACGCCAGCAGCAAAGTGACGTACGCCGTGGCGGTCGTCCACGCATTGGGCGATCACAAGGTCAGCGGCAAGGTTACGTTCACGCAGACGGATAAGGGTGTTGAGATCGTCGGCGAGTTCACCGGCTTGCAACCCGGCGAGCATGGCTTCCACGTTCACGAATTTGGCGATTGCTCGATGGCGGACGGCAAGTGCGCCGGTGGCCACTTCAATCCAGCAGGTGAGCCGCACGCGGGACCGGATGATGCCAAGCGCCACGCCGGCGACTTCGGCAACATCAAAGCCGACGGCCAAGGTCACGCGACCTACAAGCGGACCGACAAGGTGATCAAGCTCAATGGCCCCAACTCGATCATCGGCCGCTCGGTGATCGTCCACGCCAAGCCGGACGATTTCAAAACGCAAAACCCGCCCGGCAACGCCGGCGACCGCATCGGCTGCGGCGTGATCGGCATCGGCGATCCGAAGATGATGCACTAATGCATCAGTAATAAATAGCCCGGCCCTCTGGGCCGAATAAGTTCGGCGTTTGATTCAATGCGGATCGATCTGCTCAACGTACCGACCCGAGACGGGTCGGCTATGTTTTCGGCGCTGCAAAGCAGTTGCAAAACTTCTACAAGCACATACTCGATTCGATAATTCGCCCGGCAGGCACACGAAGTGTGCCTGCCGTTTTTATTCGTTGGGCGTCTTCGTCACCGGCTTGCGGCCGAGATGCGTCTTGGCAAACTCAACTGCATCAGGAATTTCGGCGTCGACTTTGAAACTGTCAGGACGAGACTCGCTGACGCGGTAATCGACGACAGTCACTCCCGCCGGCAGCTTTAGTGTGAAGTCGCTGTCGCTGAATCCTTCGTTGACTCGGAGCTCGTCGCTGGTATAGACGCTGAGGCTATTGAGCTTGCCATCTTGATATTCAAAGTCGAGCTTCGATCGTGGAAATGTCTGCTTTCCAGGAAATTCTTTGGGGCCGAATTGGAGTATTTCATGCTCCACATTTTGCCCCAGCCCGAACAAGAAACGTTCGACAAAACCATTCTGTGGATTGGCAACAATCTCTAGTGGGCCCAATGACAGGAGAACACGCCCGTTCAGCAACGTCTTCACTTGCGAATCGGCTAGCGCTTTATCGAAATCGTTCAAGCGAAAGTTCAGCGCGCCCATAAGCGCTCTGAAATCACCCAAGGTGTTGCGTGCTACATGCGACTGGCCGGCCTTAAGCACATTGAGCTGTCTGTTGGTCGTATCGTATCGGAGGTCAACATCGCCGTCAAAAAGACGATATGACCACGGTGTTTCGCCCGGTCGCGTGCCTTCGATGTTGAGCGTCTTCGCGCCGACCATGCGGAAGTCGTTTTGGGCCAGCTTGATCGGCTTGCCGTCTAATAGCTGGAGTTGTACATCGTCCAACGTGGCCCGCAATATCTCGGCGACGAACCCGTGGCTTTGTTCGGCATCTGCGTCGCTGGAACCATAGTCCGGCTTCAAGTGTTTGGCAGCGGCATCATGGACGATTTTACGAACCGTCTCCGCATCCAGCGGCTTGAACCATGACCGTGAGCCAACTAAATGCTGGTAGCGAACGAAGAACGTGCCGACTCCGGACTCCGCTTGATGCCAGGCGTCGGCCAACTGCTGTTGCGGTGTAGGTTCGGGCTTCGGCTTGTCGACGGGTGCGAGCGAGACGATCAATTCGCCGCGCGGCTCGATCTTTTCCACGTCCTCCGCCGTCTTCGGATTCTGATCTTTTCGCACGATAAGCATCAAGCGAATTCCTGTCTTCGCCTTTGCCAACGGTGAATCGGACGGAATAAAAATGACCTTCCTTTCAGCAGGCGGCACTTTTCTCAAAGGTACACCGGCGACATGAACAATCCCGGTCGGATAGGCGCCAGGCACGTTAAGCCTGAATTCCATCCACTCGTCGCTGCTCAGCAACACATCGCCCTGCTGTTTCGCTTTGGATTCACTCGTGTATTCCATCCGCAGAGTGGCGGTTGTCGGTCCGTCTGTGTCCTTCTCCCGTAGCGAATAGACCGGCGCGGGCCCGCTGATCGGCCACTCGCCAAATGAGATTCCAAACTTGCGAGCCTTGGGCACGTTGATCGGGAACTCAAACGTGCGGCCGCCGTTTTTCGACTTCAATTCGCGGATCGGACCAGCCGAGAGAAGCGTAGATTCGGGCTCGTTTTTAGGAACAATGCTCGGTCTTGGTCGGTCAGTTTCACCCGTAGTCGACGGCGCCTTCAGGGTCGGTGTTGGCGTGGGCGCCGTAATGGCTGACTCCTCGCTCGCTTTAAGCCCGGCAGCCAGGATTGCTAGCGACACGGCGATCACCGCAATCGCCAGCGAGGTCGCGATACTCAATCGCCGCGCGAGCGGGCGGCTGGCGTCCAGCACCGCATTGATGCGGCGCTCCACCCGTGGTGTTCGGGCCATCGCGACTCCCGCCGGCACGAGTCGCTGTGATTCGCCGGTCAGGCGTCCCGCGACCGTGAGCAAGTGGCGCGCGTAGCCCGCTCGGTCGTCCAATGAAGCAACGACCGCATCATCACACGCGGCCTCGGCCAACGTCGACAGCCGGCGGCGCAGGAACCAAGCCACCGGATGGAACCAATAGATCGTGCGATTCACTTCGGCGAGCAACGCCATCAATGGGTCACCACGTCGCACGTGTTCTTGCTCGTGCGACAGAACCGTAGTGAGCAGCGACTCGTCCCATGATCGCCAATCGCTCGGCAGCACAATGGTCGGCCGCCACCAGCCTACTGTTAGCGGCACGCGAACCAGTGACGATTCCTGCACGCGAGTCGCGCCGACAATCTGTTGCTGTTTTGCTGGAAGCTCGCTCGACCGCGCCGGCCTTATTATTGATGTCTGCGCAGCCAATGAGCCTCCGGGTGCCATGGCCACTGCTCGGAGTGGCCATGCTTTAGCAACCTTTTTGGCATGCCCACGCAAAGCCGTGGGCATGGCACCCTGATTTCGTGGTGCTATTTGCTGCGCAAGCATCAATAACTGCCGCGCCCGCCAGAGTCCGATGAACAGCCGCATGCCGAACCAACCAAGGCCCACTAGGTAAGCGACCGCGATTATCCACGGCCAGCCGATGGACGGCGCGGTTACCGCCGGTGCGGCGGGCGCTTCTACCGCCGGCCCAATCGCATGCGCCAAGGCGGGCATCGGCATCGCAATAGAACCTACAGATTTATCAGCGGCAACTGGCCCCATGGAGTGTTGTGTCGCCGGTGCCCAAGTAACGACGGGCACAACCTCTGGTCTTTGCCAGGCGGCGACGTTTGCATACTTCACAATCGGAACCGACACCCGCGGTACAACGCAGATCAGTAGCGGCAGCGCCAACATCGCCACCAACACCGCCGACCACACACGATGCTGCAGGTTCGCATTCTGCACTCTCAGCACGAACAACAGCCCACCGGCAATACCTGCCAGAAGGGCCGCTTTGATCGAAACATCCAACAACAGTGCGAGCAGGCTGTCGATATTGGTTGGCATCACGACTTCCCTTTCTTCGTGCGTCGCTTTTGTTTGCTGGCCACTTCCGAACGATTGATCCGCTCCGCGAGTTCCTGCAACTTCTGCGGTGAAACGATTTCCCGATCGACCATGCCGACGAGCAGGTCTTCGACCGATCCCTGGCAGAATCGCTCGATGATGCTCCGCACGGCGTCGACCGCCACATTCCGCGAATCGACTTGCGGCGTATACACGAACGTTCGACCGACGGTGGAGTGAGTGACGTAGCCCTTCTGCTCCAGGCGCCGGAGGATGGTGCGGATGGTGGAATCCTTGAGCGATTGAGTAGGCGCGAGGGCCGTACGAACTTCGTCGGCCGTCGCCTGGCTACGATCCCAGATCATACCCATGACGGTATTTTCGAGTGAACTAAGTGGTGGTTTTTGCCGGCGAGTCATTGAAGGAGGCTCCGCTACAAGGCGTAGTGTTACACAATGTAACGATACTTCATTCAACCGTCAAGAGAACTATCTTTCTGCCAGCGCATCCAATACGGATGTGAGCAGAAGGCCTAACCATTAGGTAGGCGTGAGATCCCACGTCTTCGCACGAGCAATCAATGCCGCTCGATGCGTGGGCCAATCGTGAAGCGTCGCCGGATCGAAATCGGCTCCATTGGGCCAAATCAACGTGTGGACCTCCGTGTCGAGTCGGACCTGGTTGAACACCGACAAGTCCTTCAATGGCCGATAGAGTTCGCCGGCGAGCATAGGTTCAAAATCAATGACTTGCTCCGTAGCATCGTCGAACTGCACCCGTAGTATGTAGGGTGCCTCGATCTGGAACGATTTAACTCGATAAATGGGGTGTGTCATCGGTCAGCCGCCTTGTCTGCCTTGCCAAATCACTCGTGCCGCAGCGCCTCGATCGGATCGAGGCTCGCCGCTCGAGCGGCTGGATAGACGCCGAAAACGACGCCAACTGCCACTGAAATGGCGAACGCCAGCGGGATCGACCAGCCGATAAGGGCTGGTTCCATATCTTGGATCAGCTTCGGTACGCTCGCCATCTGTTGTGGAAACCACTGGAAGAGCGCTGAGCGCACCAAGAGCGTCAACGGGCGACAGAATGCGCCGCCGAGAATTCCCAGCGTCCCGCCGACCACCGAGAGAACCACGCTCTCGGCAAGGAACTGACGCGTAATATCGCGCTTCTTCGCGCCAAGCGCGCGGCGAATACCGACCTCACGGGTTCGCTCGACGACGGTGGCCAGCATGATGTTCATGATGCCGATGCCGCCTACGATCAGCGAGATGGCGGCGATCAACCCCAGAAAGACCATGAACATGAGCTGCGTCGTGCGGGCCTGCTGCAACAGCTCCAGCGGCACGACGACGGCGAAGTCGGGCATCGTATGTGCGTAGGAAACGGTGTTGCGAACCGCGTCCGCGGTGGGGAGCACGGCATCGCGGTCTTTCACTTGGATCGTGATCTGCGACACCTGGTTGATGTCGCGTTGAAACTGGCCCGGCTTGACCGAAACAATCATGTCGCCTTCACGGCGCCAGAGCGTCGAGATGGGTACATAGATGTCACTCGAAAAACTCTCTGCCGCGAGTGAGCCGCCGATGCCGGCCGATTCCATACGGGGCTTCATGATGCCCACGACGCGATAAAACGTTCGCTTGACCAGCACCTCCTGGCCGATCGGCTCGCCATAGGGAAAGAGCGAATCGGCCACCTCGGCGGCGAGGACGCAGTAGTTGCGCTCCGCCTCCACATCGGCATCGGTCAGGAATCGCCCACGATCGACCGAGAGACGCGTCACTTCGGCGTAGTCGGGCGTGGTGCCGACGAGTCGGCCTTCCATCCTGCGATTTTTATTGTGGAACTCGATCGAAGGAATGATCCGCATGGGGATCGCCTTGGTGATCGTCGGGATGGTTGCCACGAGGCGGACGTAGTCGGCCCGAGTGAGCCCGTAGCCGGCGTCTTGTGCTGCGTCGCCGGACGGTTTCACGGTGCGAACAATAATATTGAGGGCACCCAAGCTGGAAATCTGTTCCTGCGCGGCGCGACTAATGCCCTCGCCCAGGGCCAACAACCAGATAACGCTCGAGACGCCGATGAAGATACCCAACACCGTGAGCGCCGAGCGCAGTGGGTGCATCCACAGGCTCTTGACGCTAAGGCGGAGGGTACGGATCCAGACGGAAAACATGATAGGTTTCAGGTGTCGGGTGTCAGATATTGAGGCTGAGCGTCTTTGGTTTCTTCTGACACCTGAAACCCGACACCTGAAACCTCTCTTCAATTCCTTTCATCCGAAACCACTTGCCCGTCCAGCAGGTGAATCGCTCGCTTGGTGCGGGCGGCTACATCGGGTTCGTGGGTTACCATGATGATCGTGCGGCCTTCTTTGTTCAGCCGTTCGAGCAAGTCCAGGATTTCGTGCGAGGTTTTGGTATCGAGGTTGCCGGTCGGCTCGTCGGCCAGGATGAATTCGGGATCGTTCACCAGGCTGCGAGCGATCGCAACGCGCTGCTGCTGACCGCCGGAGAGCTGCGTGGGCCGATGGTTGAGGCGATCTTTGAGGCCGACCATCTCAGCCAGCTCGATGCAGCGGCGCTTGGTCTCGGCATTCAATCGGCGGCTGTAATAGAGAGGCACCTCGATGTTTTCCACGACCGTCAGCGCGGCCAGCAAGTTGTACGATTGAAAGATGAAGCCGATTTCGGTCGAGCGGATCTCGGCGAGACGATCATCGCTCATCTTGGCGACGTCGACGTCGCTCAAAAAATACCGACCAGATGATGGCCGATCGAGGCAACCCAACAGGTTGAGCAGCGTACTCTTGCCCGAGCCGCTGGGACCCATGATGGAGATGTAGTCCCCCACGGGCACGTCAAACGAAACTCCGCGGAGCGCATGGACCGTTTCGCCACTCAACACGTAGTCCTTACGCAGGTCGTCGACCTTAACCGCCAGCCTCATTGGGCGGCTCCCGCGGCGGTCGATTTGGCGGAGGTGGTAGATGTCTCCGCGCCATCAGCAGTCGGCCGCGCGCCGCCGGGCTGGCCCCCGCCTTGCCGACGTCGTCGGCCTTCGCCGCCCGCTTTATCGCCGTTGGCCTTCGCTCCAGGAGCAGGCGGGACCCCGCCATCATCTGGCCGAACAGCCACTTTTTCCGCGTTCGGAGTAGTGGTGTCGTCTGCGGTGCGTGTCGACGGCGCTTGTGGCACCGCTCGTTGAATCTCTTCCGGAGGCAGCTTGGGCAAACTTACGTCGGCCAGATAAGCACGCGGGTTGATCGCAACCTGGTCCCCTTCTTTGAGACCAGATTCGATCACGAAGTATTTGTCGTTCGTGGGACCAGCCTTTACTTCCTGGGCTTTCCACTGCCCACCGCCGTACACGAAGCAAAAGAACTTCGGGCCATGGGCATAGATCGACTGCACGGGAACCTGCAATGCGCTTGGGACATCGGCACAGTGGATCGTGACCGAGGCCGTCATGCCCGATCGCAATTCGGCCGATACGTCGTCGATACGTACGAACGCCTTATATTCCTTGACGTTCGCGGTCCGCCAGCCGGTTGGCTCGGCGTACTGGTTGACTTTCTCGACGGTGCCGTGGAATACGCGATCATAGCCGATAGGGCGAATATCGGCCTTCATGCCTGGCGCGAGGTACTGCACCAGCGACTCGTTGACCGTGATATTGACCTGCATCGAATCGGCATTGGGCAGCTTGATGACAACCTGCCGCTCGCGAACCATCGTGCCTTCCTCGACGATGAACTGCTGATCACCGCGGCCGTCGCTAACGTGGGCGTATTTCACCACGCCATCCTGTGGCGCCGTGATCGTGCATTTGGCGATTTGATCGTCGATATCCTTGAGCTTATCGACTTCGAGCTTGCTGCTGTTCTGGGCGGCATCCCACTTGGCCTTCGCGATCAGGATCGCGCTATCGAGCGTTGAGGCTTGCTTGGCCTTGGTGAACTCGTCGAGCACTTTCAGCTTCGTCTTGGCGGCGTCGAGATCTTTGTTCGCTTTCTCGACGGCGAATCGATCCGCTTCGAGTTGGTTTTCATTGACATACCCCTTCGAGGCCAACTTTTGGCTATAGCGAAAGTATTCCTTCGCGCGATTGAGGTTCTCCTCGGCAACAAACAGCTCGCTTTCGATCAACTGGCGATCTTGCAGGTAGGTGCCTTCGAGATATTCTCGCTTGGTAATGACCGCGACGTCGTAGTTGTTGTGCGATTCAACCTCAACCGCCCTGGCGTCGTTGACTAAAATCTGCTGGCTGGTGCGTTGCGTCTGCAAAGCGGAGGAATCGAGCTCGACCAGGAAGTCGCCTTTCTTCACTCTCGTCCCTTCGGGAATAATGCGAAGGATGGCGTTGCCGCTGGTGTTATTGGACTTCACGAGCGAACGAATCTCGGTAACATCAAACGCCTCGACTTCGCCGCGCTCGGTGAGCGTCAGCTCGAAATCGCCGCGAGCGACAGAATGCAGGAGGATGTTTTTATCCTCCGAAGTGTCATTGGCTTTCATCCACCACCACAAGCTACCCCCGCCGACCAAGGCAATCGCGACCAGCGCGGTAGCGGCGATCGCCGTGAGCGATCCTGTGCGGCGTGCCGCCCGGAGGCCTGCTTCGATTTGGAAATGCGTGCCGAATGCCATTTTCAACGACTCCCAAAAGTCGGGGCCGCGCTCCCGTGTGTGAACAGTCTCTCTAATATTGGAACCGTAAAAACCTGGCAAAGTGCCGGCCAATGTGCATGGGAAAAGCGGTTCGAATCAACCAAAACCAACCGAAAACTAATGGCCACGCCCACCAGCGCAGACGCCAAAGGGCGGCAAAACCGCGAGAATCAACCGCAATTTCATTATAGCCGGTGAGGCATCGCAGGGTTAGCTTCCTTAAGCGGTTACGCTCTATTTCAAGGGTAAGTTCTCGCCTTTGCTTTCTGATGGTGGTGGCAATAGTTCAATTTCCGACTGGGGCATTGATTCCAAGAGCGGAAGCGCCGGGCCGGAATCACCAGCATCTTGCGGCAAATCCGCCGGTTGATGAAGGCCCATGAGGTCGGCATCGAGGATCGCGCAGGCGTCGGGGTCTTCACACGGAGCCGTGCATGGCAGATTGGTCAAGAACGTGCGTAATGGCTGGTTGTGAGAGATGCGCAGGCCACGCGCGTCAAGCTCCATGACCCCCAAGTCGTAGTCCAAATTGAGCTGCTGCACCTCGTGGTCGACCCACACGCTCAGAAAATCGTTCTGCACATTAAGCAAATCGATAATCGCGGTGACAAGATCGCGAGCGACCGTTTCGCTAAATTGCGATTGCCCGCCCGGCTGAGTCGGCTGACCAGGCGCCGAAGCCGACACCGGCCGAGCAGGCTCCGACAGCTTCAGCCGGGCCAAGTCTACTTGCGAGATGGCAACATGGACCGCCGCGCGACGCAGCTCGAAGTTCAGGTCATCCAGCTTCAGTTGGCGTAGCGATGCACGTAAGTCGCGTTGAATGCGATCGCGGAACTGGTAATAGTTTCGCTTGGCCTGTTGGAACTCGATGAGCGATTGACGATACGTGTTGCGTTGAGCCAGCCGCGTCAGCGGAGCATCGAATTGAAGCCCGACGCGCAGCCGGCCATTCGACGGGCGCAAATCGAACGGCCGATCGCCGACGTTGCCAATATCACCGTTGAATACCAGGTTCAGCCCGCTGCCCAAGTCGTTGGCATTGAACTGAATGAGCCGCCAAGAATCGACGACCGACGCGCGGGCGTTCATCCAATCACGCCGATACCGACTGGCAATGCAAAATGCTTCCTGGCTCGTGAGGTCGACCGGCTCGAACGTGATCGCGTCTAGCCGCGCGCGGGCCTGCAAGAGCGATAATTCCAACAAGTTGCCGGAAAGTGCGTTGAGCGATTTGGTGAGCTTGGCTCGATGCTCGGCGCTTTGCGCGTGGGTTGAACTCGTCAGCTCGTCGACTTGGGCGAAGACATCAGTAATGGCTTGCGATAGAGCTATATGTTCTTGCTTGATCGAGTTGACCCGAGCATCCAGACGGTCGACATTGACAAGCTCTGGGTCCATATCGGCCTTCTTGGCGTCTTCCCGCGCGCCAAGACGAACGAGCGTGGAACGACGTGCGGGCAAAGCCGCATCCAGCCTCGCTAGATCAGCCTCGGCTTCCGCTAGCCGCCGCGCGGCCTCCGTTCGTATCGCGGCGCTGCGGGCGATGAGCGGTGCGTAATCGGCCGCCGCAGCCGAAGCGTTCTGGCCACCGGCGTTCGGATCGTCGAGCGCGCCCTCGCGTAACAGATTCAGCAATTCGGTGACGCGGATTTGCAGCGCAGAGAGCTCTGGATCAAGCAGGCTGAATTGGTCGAGGAGTGGATCCGAGATCTTCAGATCGACTGAGGGTGAGATACCGTATTGCAGCTTGAAGTTGTCGAGGCCATCTTCGTAGATGTTCTGCGAGTTCAGCAACTGGCTTTGAGCATTGTACAAGGCCTGGCGGGCCAGATCGACTTGGTAGCGATCGATTCGGCCGGCATCGTGTGCGGCTTGCAGTTGCTCTAAGCTGTCTCCCAGCGCCGCGATATTGGCGAATTGATTGCGGATAACTTGAGCGGTTTGTAAAAGGCCGATGTAACCGCCAGCCGCCTGGGCGCCAGCGCCGCCGGTGAACCCAAAACCCTGCACAAGCTGCGCCCCGCCCGCGCCGCCCACGCGACCGAAGCCGCCCACGCCAACGCCTGAAAATCCTTCCAAGCCACTACCACCGAACACACCACCGCGGCGGCTAGGCCCCTGCCCGGGGTCGTGACCGGTGACCACGTTCATGTAAAAGCCACGACGATAGTGTTCCATCTGCCGAACGTTGGCCAACAGGCCGCGTTCGGCGATCGTAAGCCGCTCAAGAACCCGGGCACGTCCGCCAGCACGCAAGAGCGGCTGAACCAGGCTGAAGTCGAGCAGCGTGGTACTGGTATAATTGTCGGGGCCAGCAAACTGCCACACGAGCGAGTTGGCCAAACCGACGACCAATTCACCACCGGTTGCCGTGTATTTTTCGACGCGAAACCGATTGGTGGGGTCGGACGGGCTGACAACCAACTCGCTGGAACCGGCCGGGGTGCCGGCCCGCACGGGGCCTTCAAGCGTGTGAAAGATCGACGAGCCGCCGAAGAACTGGCTATCGAAGCGAAACCGCTCGAACGTAACGTCCAACCCCGAGAGGTACAGCGTTTCAAGCTGCTGTTGGTAGTTGGGCGATTCGAGCAACGCAACCTGAACAGCGCCAGTCAGATCGAGCACGACATTGCCATCCTTATCACGTGGCAAGAAATCCTTCCAAGCAGGATTATCCACGCGCCGGGTGGTCGCCATTTTGTTCCAGATCGGTGCGCCAGGCTTGCCGTCGACATACTCCATCAGCCTGTGAGACACCGGATCGTCTGGCGGTTGCGGTGGGCAATCGGGGCTATTGGCGTCGAACATCCGCGATCGAGGATCGATATCAATGCGGTAGGAGCCGGGGGCTTCGCCCACCGCGACTGCCTTGCTGTCGATAATCGCATTCACCTCGCGGTCGGCCTGCCGCCGATAGTGGGCACGCGTACAACCGGCGATGAAGATCACAACCGGCAGCAGGAGCAAAAGCCGCCGCCATGAACCGTGCGGAGTTGCGTTGAAAATCTCTTGCCTCATGCCGCGGCCTCCCGCGGCCCATCCACCGCTCGCAGCACTTCCCGCAACAACGCGCCACCATTGGCCGACGCCTGCCAGAGCCTGCGCCGCCGGTCGCCTGACGCTTCACGATGCTCAATCAAGCCGCGACTACACAATTTCTCCACACAGGCGCTCACCTGCGGCGGCGATAGCGCAAGCTGCGTCGCCAGCGTCTTTTGGTCGATGCCCACGTTGGCGTTGCGACAGAGCAGCCAAAGAATCTCCAGCTCAGACTCACCAAGTCGGAATTGATCGGCATAACGGATTAGCGAGCGCGCGGCACGGCGCCCGTCGATCGCCGTCTGGCACAGTTGCTCTAGCTGGCGGTGGCTGGAGTCTTCAAGTTGTCGCGCATTCGATGCAGTCAACGCTAGCCATCCTTGGCAAGCTGGCAGAAGTAGAGACGTAAAAAGCCTGGTATGCCGCGCTATTTGCCGGCAACACAGTCGAATTACTTCACGACCGAATGATTCGGTAACGTATATTTCGGAACCGAACCGTTCAGACTTGAACGAAACGGGCGGCCGCTCATGAAGAATCCCCGTAGCTGAATTTTGGCGAATTCAGCTACGAAAAAAACGGAGCCCGCAAGATCGCGGGCTCCGTTCAGATTTTCAACAACTTGCGTGGACTCCTTATTGAGACGACGACTCCGACTTGCTCTCCTCGCGCGACCCGCCGCGCCGTCCGCCCCGTTCGCCGCGATCACGGCCACCACGACCTTCGCGTCCGCCGCCAGGACGAAGCGCCGACATATCGATGTCGACTTTCTCGCCCTTAAGTTCTTCAAGCTTCTTCTGTTGCTCTGGCGTCAGCACCGCGAGAACTTCCTTTTCCATTTTTTCGCGACGTTCTTGCATCGACTGGCCACCGCCGCGTCCTTCACGACCCTCGCGCCCCGGTCGGCCTTCTGGCGGCGGACCGAGCACTTCGCGCAGTTTGTCCTTTTGTTCGTCCGTGAGACCGATCTCTTTGCCCACGGCAGGATCCATCACGGCACCGGCGCCCATCAGTTGAACGAAAACGCCGGTAAGCCGTTTCTGTTGATCGGCATCCAGAACATCCTTGAGCTTGTCGGTCTGGCCATCGCGAAGCTTACGCATCTTTTCCGGATCGGGCCGGTCGCCGTCAAACGCCTCACGCATTTCCTTGAAGAAGTCGGAGTTGATTTTCTCGATCTTGGTCTTCTGCTCGTCGGTCAGCTTGAGAACTTCTTGAACCTTCTCGATGGTTGCGAGGCGAGCCATCGACGGCGGGCCGCCAAATCCGCCCGGGCCACCCGGCCCCCCGGGGCCACGTCCACGACCTTCGCGGCCGCGCCGACCCTCGTTTTGTGCTACCGCCAATTGTGCGGCCATGGCGACCACCGCAACGGCAACCGCCATTGTCAAAAGTTTGCCTGAAAAACGCTTCATGTTTTTGGTCCTTTCTGGATCCAACTACTGCCCCAGTGAATTGTTCGGGAGATTGCCCACGCTAATCAGGTTAAACCCTGACCGCCGAGGCGGGTATCGAGAAAATCACAAGACAGAAATACCAGGGAAAAATGACGTGAAGACGTGGGAGGAAGCGGACAGCAGCGTAAGCCCAGGTCCTGGAGGGACTATCGAAAATAGCCGCCCCAAAGGTTCAAATTCCCTGGTCCCCTCAAATACTTCCGTCAGACCAACCTTCACTCCGTATATTCCGCACTGGCCGGGTCGCGAAAACGATAGCCAATCCCGCGGACTGTTTCCACCAATACCGCATGCGGCCCCAGCTTCATCCGTAGCGACCGAATATGGACGTCGATCGTCCGCTCCAACACCAGCGAGTCGCCGCCGAGCGCGGAGCTGATCAGCTCCGCGCGAGAGAACACGCGACCCGGCTGACGGATGAGCGATTCAAGCAGTCCGAATTCGCTGGGCGTTAGATCGAGAGGCCGCTCTTCGACCGTCACTCGATGCCGCTCGCGGTCGATCATGATCCCCTGGCTCACCAATACGCTCCCTTCCGGATCGGCCCCTTCGCGGCGGCGCAGGAGTGCGCGAATGCGCTCCAGCAAAACCTTCACGCTGAACGGCTTGGCCACGTAGTCGTCCGTGCCGACCGAAAAGCCGACGACCTCATCGGTCTCTTCGGTCTTGGCCGTGAGCATGAGCACCAGCAAGTTGCGCGTGATGGGATCGGCGCGCAACCGCCGGCAAACCTCTAAGCCATCGATTAGCGGCAACATCAGATCGAGCAGCACCAGATCGGGCGGCTTGAGCCGCGCCTGGCGCAGGCCGTCTTGCCCGTCGTTCGCAACGGTTATTTGGTAACCGTCCTGACGCAGGTTGTATTCCAAGACCTCGGCCAGGGACCGGTCGTCTTCCACGATAAGAATATTTGCTTTTGCCATGCGCTATTCGGGCCGGTGGTAGGCTGGGTCGAAGTTGTCCTTGTGATGCCGGGCGATTTCGCCTTCGACGAGATAAATCACGTCTTCGGCGATATTAGTCGCACAATCACCGATCCGCTCGACATGCCGGCAAACGGAAAAGAAATGGAGCGCCGCCTCGACCAGATGCGGATGCGACCGCATCGTATCCAATAGCTCGTCAATAATCCGGCGATTGTACTCGTCGACCTCTTCATCGCGACGGCAGACTTCGCGGGCCGCATCCACGTTCTGATCCACGAACGCATCCAGCGCTTCGTGAACCATATCGGACGCTCGGCGGAACATCCGTTCGAGCTTTGCCGGTAGTTCAAACTCTGGATATTCGACGAGCGAGATCGTCCGCTCGGCGATGTTGACCGCCAGATCGGCGATCCGTTCGAGCTCCGTGTTGATCTTGAGCACCGTGGCCGTGCGGCGCAGGTCGACCGCCACCGGCTGATGAAGTGCAAGTATCTTGAGACACTCCTCCTCGATCTTTACCTCACGCACATTGATGCCAATCTCACTGGCGGCCACCTCGGCAGCCAGATCCCCCCGCCGCTCAACGAGCGCCTGGCAGGCTTTGGCGATCATTTCCTCGACACGAGACGATTGGTCGAGGATTTCGCGCTCCAATAGTTCCAGATCACGCTCTAAATGTTTTGACATGACTACAAATATTGCTTGGCAACGTAAAATATTGGAATATCTCTTCCACAGAGGGAGTTCACCACGGAGACACAGAGGACACGGAGAAGAGCTTTATCCGCAGATAAACGCAGATAAGAATCAAAAAAGCAAAGCAGGATATTTGCTCTTATCTGCGTTAATCTGTGTTCATCTGCGGTTCCTTCAATATCTTCTCCGTGTCCTCTGTGTCTCCGTGGTTATTCCGAAAACAAAAAGCTCTGCTAACCCTTCGTGACCTTTGTGTACTTCGTGGTAAATCAAATTCGTATCCTTTGCGCCTCCGCGCCTTTGCGTGAGACCTCCTACGATTATCCAAATCTACCCGTAATGTAATCTTCAGTCTGCTTGCGCACCGGGTTCGTAAACAACTCGTTCGTCGCCCCTACCTCGATCAATTCGCCCTGGTAGAAGAAAGCGGTCTGATCCGAAACACGAGCGGCCTGCTGCATGTTGTGCGTCACGATCACAATCGTATAGCGGTCGCGCAGCTCGAAGATCAAGTCCTCGATCCGAGCGGTCGATGCTGGATCGAGCGCCGATGCCGGCTCGTCCATCAAAAGGACTTCCGGATCGGTCGCCAGCGCGCGGGCAATACAAAGCCGTTGCTGCTGGCCACCCGAAAGCTGCAACGCCGAATCGTTCAAACGATCCTTTACCTCATCCCACAAGGCAGCCCGCGTGAGCGAGTTCTCCACGATCTCGTAGAGCACCTGCTTGCCACGAATCCCAGCCACGCGCGGCCCGTAGGCCACATTCTCGAAGATCGACTTGGGAAACGGATTCGACCTTTGAAATACCATACCCACGCGCTTACGCAATTCCACAACGTCGACCTTCGAGCCGAGGATGTCGTCGTTCTCCAATAGAATCTGCCCTTCGACCCGGGCCCCATCGATGAGGTCGTTCATCCGGTTGATGCACCGCAGGAACGTGCTTTTGCCGCAACCCGAGGGCCCAATCAGCGCCGTCACGCAATGCAGCGGAACAACCAGCGACACATCGCGAAGCGCGTGCTTGGGTCCGTAATAAAAATTGAGACGCTCGACCGTCACCTTGGACGTTCGCCGGGCCAACTCGGCCGCGGTGCGCGCCGGTCGCTCTCGTGGAAGGGGAACTGGTCGAGTCATGGCAGGTCGTTTGACGGGTGTTTCTTGCATATCCGAGTACTCACGATCGCGCAGCACGATTGAATTCACGCTTAGGAACTCCGATTGCCTTGCAACTGGTAGACGGCAAATCGCAGCAGCAAGTTGAGTGCAAAAATAATTCCGATCAGGATCAAGATACCAGCCCAAGCCAGGTTCTGCTCTTCGCGATAGGGCCCCGTCGCGTACGTGAAGATCTGCACGGTCAGCGACGGAAAGGGATGCGATGGATCGAACGTCAACAGCCGCGAACCGAGCGCGGTGAATAGAAGCGGCGCGGTTTCGCCGGCAACCCGGGCAATCGCCAGCATGACGCCCGTAATGATACTGCCCCCGGCCGCCGGCAACACGACTTGCACGATCGTCCGGGCCTTGGTCGCGCCCAGCGCGATCGAGGCATCGCGATAGCTGTTCGGCACGAGTCGCAGCATCTCCTCGGTCGTGCGGGCAACGATCGGGATCATGATAAACGCCAGTGCGGCAGCGCCCGCGTAACCGTTGAACCCGCCCATCGGCACGACGAATAGCTCGTAACCGAGAATGCCGACGACGATCGATGGCACACCCGTTAGCACGTCGGCAATGAACCGCGCGGGAGTGCTGAGCCAGGAGCGCGCTGAATACTCCGACAGATAAATGCCGGCAAGCATGCCCAGCGGAATGCCCACGACGCTCGCCAAGGCGATCAAGATGCCCGTGCCTACGAGCCCGTTCTTCAAGCCGCCCGGCGCGTCTTCCATCCCAACTGGAATGGGCACCTTAGTGAAGATCTCCCAATTCAAATGGCGAATGCCTTTGATCAGCAGATAGAAAACGATCAGAGCCAAGATCAGCAAGATTACGGCGGTGGAAACAACACACAGCACCTTCATGCAGGCAGACTGAACCGTCACCAACCGGCGATAGACGCGGTGCGGCTGCCGGGCTACATGCAGGATTGAGGCATCGGTTGTACTCATGGTTTACCTCAATGGGCCGCCGCGGTGCGGGAATTGCCGCCGACCACCAGCCAGCGAGCCGTCACGTTAAACAGGAGCGACATCAACAGCAGAATCAAGGCAACTTCCGCCAGGGCCGAACGATGCAAGTCGGTGCTTGCTTCGGCGAACTCGTTCGCCAGCAGGCTCGCCATGGTTTGGGCGGGCGCGAAGATCGAAGTGCTGATCCGGTTGTTGTTTCCAATGACCATGGTGATCGCCATCGTCTCGCCCGCGGCGCGAGCTAGGCCCAGCATCACGGCCCCGAATAGCGCCGATCGCGAGTAAAGCAACATTTCCTTCGAGCTCTGCCACCAGGTAGCCCCCAGCGCGAGCGTTCCTTCGATCTGTGCCCGCGGCACCGTGCGGAGCACGTCGCGGCTGATCGCCGTGATGATCGGCAAAATCATGATCGCAAGCACGAGACCGCCGCAGAACATGTCGCGGCCCGTCAAAGGCAGCGCACGTACGAGCGTCTGCCCCCCCGCTTTCGCTGTCTCCGAAAACAGCCAGGTCTCCACGCCGGGAAGCCAACCGAGGCTGCTGTGAATCGTCGGTTCAACGTGCTGCTGCAGAAACGGCGCGAGCACGAACAGGCCCCACATACCGTAAGCGATCGAGGGAATCGCCGCGAGAAACTCGACCAAAAACGACACCGGAGCCGCGAGCCAGCCAGGACACAAACGTGCGAGAAACAAAGCCGCCCCCAAGCTCAGAGGCACGGCAAACACCAGCGCCAAGACCGAGCTGACCGCAGTTCCAAAGATCGCCGGCAGCGCGCCAAACTCGGGCGGAATCTTGGTCATCACCGCCTTACCGCCCTGCATGATCACTTGCCCCGCCGCATCGCGAGCCGGCACGCTCAACTCATTCGGCCGCCACTGGCTCGTCACCAAAAAACGGAAACCAAACGTGTGAATGCTCAACCACGCCGAATAGACGAGCACAATCAACAGCAGGACCACCATCGAGATCAGCCCCACCGCGCCCAAGCGAGCAAATCCGGCCAGCACCCGATCACTCGTGAGAAATCGCTCACGCCGCAGCAGCGAGCGCGCCGGCGCACCCAGCCCGGTAGCGCCGGTCCCTACAGCTCGCAACTCACTGCTGATCTGTGACATCATTCAAAAACTTCAACGATTGAAAAACACTAGAAACGAATTAGCTTTGTTAAACATATAGCCGACCCATTCTGGGTCGGACGCTCGGTATAGCCGACCCATCCTGGGTCGGTCATTCATTGCCAAATCATCACATGGATTCTCGGAATAACGACCGACCAGAATGGCCGGGTTATATATTCAACAAAACAAAACAGCTTCTAATCCCCCACGCTTAGCCTTTCCCCTTTGTAAGTAACGCCTTTCAGCACCTCCGCAACTTTGGCTTGTACTTCCGGCGCGAGCGGCGCGTACCCTAGCTCGCGCGCGTGCTGCTGCCCCTCATGGACCGTCCACCAAAGGAAGCTGACAAGATCCTGCGCCGACTTCTTGCTCGAAAGATTCTTGAGATCCTTGTAAACGATCAGATAGGTAAACGAGGCAATCGGATAAGCGTCCGCTGCTGGCTGATCCCAAATATCAGCGGCCAGGATTTGTCCTTCCATCTTGCCGGCCGGCCCCGCGCTTGCCGCCGAGATGCTCTCGGGCGATGCCTTCACGAACTTGCCGGCTTTGTTCTGCACCTCGCCCGAGAGGAGCCTGTTGTTCTCCGCATACGTCTGCTCGACATAACCGATTCCACCGGCCGTTTGCTGAACGACGGCCGTCACTCCCTCATTCCCCTTTCCCCCCTGCCCAAACGGCCACTGCACTTGCTTGCCGAATCCAACCGTCGTCGCAAACTCTTCCGACTGCGTCGCCAAGTAACTCGTGAAAATGAACGTTGTTCCCGAGCCGTCGGTCCGCCAGACAGGCGTGATCGCCAAGTCGGGCAATGGAACGCCAGGATTGATCGCAACGATTGCCGGGTCGTTCCACTGGCTGACCTTGCCTAAATAAATGTCACACAACAGCTTGCCGGTAAACTTAAGCGGTGCAGTCACGCCCGGCACGTTATAAGTAGGCGCCACGCCTCCGGCACACGCGGGAAACTCCAAGATGTTCTCCGCACCGCCCACTCTTTCGAGTTCCTTTTCATTCATCGGGGCGTCGGAGCCGCAAAAGTGAACGGTCTGATCCGTAATCGCCTGAATCCCGCCGCCGGAACCCATCGATTGATAATCGATCAGCACATGGGGATGAATGCCCTGATACACGACGACTAGCCGCTTATAGAAAGGTGCGGGAAAAGTCGCGCCAGCTCCTTGCAGCCGAGTCCCGGCCGCCGCTTCTGCCGCCGGCGAACTAGCCGACGGTCGGCAACCAACCGTCAAAGCCGCCATCACCATCACCAAGCAAAGCATCCCGGCAACACGCCAGTACGGCATGCACACAACCCCCACGCAAAACAAATCCAATCTTGTTACCACTGCCCGATAGCGTAGCCGTGGACGATGAAGACATTGTTAAGAAAATGCCAAAACGACGATCTGCAAGAATCACAGGATGGAGGCCTTTGCCCAAAATCCTCATCAAGCACCAAAATAAACAACTGATAAACATCCGCCGCCCCACCGCTTGCGGTTTAGCTCGATTTTTCAGGCTACTTTAATGCCTCTCGGCATTGAGTTATGTTGATTAACGTCGCCCAAATGACAAATCCGAACCGTTCCAACCGCGATCGGGAGCAACTCCATGAGCCGTAACGTCCTTCAACGTTTGACCTTAATCGCTCCCTTCGCAATCATCGCGGCCCTACTGACCCCTGGCTCGGCACTCGCCCACACCGACGTCAATCCCGCCCACGACCTGTTGCACGGCCTGCAGCACCCGCTCACCGGCCTCGACCACCTCCTGGCAATGTTCGCCGTGGGCCTTTGGGCAGCCCAACGCGGCGGCCGGGCCCTTTGGGC
>CAZJWY010000041.1:0-5225 GCA_964549545.1 uncultured Planctomycetaceae bacterium
CTACGAGCCGCTTGATCAAGACCAATATGAACCGGCGGAAGCCTATGAACCCGCTGATGAATTGGCGGAGCCCCTGGCTTACGAAGAAGCCGCGGCCCACGAAGAGCTGGAGCAGCACCACGAGCACTTCCACCCGGCCACCGAGTGGACGCCCGACGAATCGATCGCGATTCCCACTACGACCGCCACTGCCGGCCAGCCCGCGGGCAAACGCTCGATTGTCCGTACGCTCGCCTTCGCGGCGTTTGGTGGCATCGTCGGCCTGGGGCTCGGCTACTACGCGTTGTTGTGGCTCGGTCCGTTGGTGAATCGGGGCCAGGAAATTGATTTCCTCGAAGTAGCCCAATATTTGCCGAAGGCGATGTTGCCGCCGGCGTTTCGCAAGGAGCCGAAGCCCCTGAGAGTGGCGCCGCCATCGACGATGGTGGACGATATTGCCGCCGCGGATCAAGTGGCGAAGACGGAGCCCGCAGCGCCAACCGACCTCGCCGCGCCCTCGATGGAAGAGAAACCCACGGCCGACACACCGCAAGCAGATGCTACTGCCACCGCATCGGCCGATCCGGCGGAGAAGCAGGCTTCGTTCACGACTCCGGCCGAGGCGATGAGGAAGCCAGCCGACGAGGACAACCGCTACCCGATTCCCGCCAATCCGGATACAACGATCCACGAACCGGCCCCGCTGGATGTACCCGCTGCGAAAGCGCTCGCCGAGATCGATCCTAAGCCTGAGCCGATCCGAATCCGGTACGCGCCGGTGGTTTCCGCGGCCGATGTCGAGGCGTCGCTCGCCGCCGCCAGCGCTGCCGAGGCTGGCCTTATCACGGGCAATCTGCAAGACAACAAGGAAGTCGCCCGTACCAAGGGCGTTAGCTACATGACTATCGCCGACTTTGCCCAGAAGGCCACATTCGCCGATGCAAACGACGCCACGAAGGCCGAGCAGCAAGCCGGCGAGTTCTTCAAGAAGCTATTGTCGGACGCCCATGCTCGCGAGGAAATCGCCCAGATCGCGCCCCGCTGGCTGAACCATCCGAAGCGTCCGCAGAACGGCGTCTTCCTGGCAGGCAGCGTCAAGCACGTCGACACACTGGGCCCGCTCACCGAATACACGGTCGAGCTACCCGGCGGCCCCACGGTGACCGTTATCACGCCGACAGCCAGCCCCGCGACCTCTCCCGAAGGCCCGAAGGGAACCATCGGGCTCTACGGCGCGATCGTTGATAAGCCGACCGACGAGATCCCTGGCTACACCGGCAAAAATCCGCAGGTAATTTACGCCAAGCAGCTCTTGCCGATCGAATAGCCGCCTGTTTGCCGCGGTTTTTCCACTGCTCCCTGGCAGTTGGCCTGCCCAATCCGTACGATAGCGGCCTAGGCCAAATGCCTTGATGTAGCTGAATTCGCCAGAATTCAGAAGAAGAACCGGACGCTAGCGCGTTCCGGCTGATCAGATTGGCCGCGGGGCGATGGCCGCCGGTTTTGAAACGGCTTTGACCGGTCTCTCATATAACTCTGCCAGGTGACTGAAGTGGCAATGATCATTGGTGTTCCAAAAGAAACGTATCCCGGCGAGCGCCGTGTGGCGCTCGTACCTTCGAGTGTTGCTCCGCTAGTGAAAAGTGGCCTCCGCGTATTAGTCGAGGCCAAGGCCGGTCTGGCTGCCGGCTTCACAGGCGACGCCTACGCCGACGCCGGAGCCCAGGTGATCGACGACCGCGAAGAGATCCTCCGCACGGCCGATGTTTTGTTCCAGGTGCGCGGCCTAGGCGCAAATCCACATGCCGGTATGGCCGACCTGCCATTTATGCGCGATGGTCAGGTAGTCATCGCCCCATGCGACCCGCTCGGCAATGTCGAAGCAGTGCGGCAACTGGCCGAGCGACGCGTCACGCTCTTTGCCATGGAGCTGATTCCGCGAATCACGCGTGCCCAAAGCATGGACGTTCTCTCGTCGATGGCGACGATCGCCGGCTACAAGGCCGTCCTGTTGGCGGCCGATCGCTTGCCCAAGATGTTTCCGCTGATGATGACGGCCGCGGGCACGCTCACGCCGGCCAAGGTCTTCGTCATCGGTGCCGGCGTGGCTGGCCTGCAAGCCATCGCCACCTCGAAGCGCCTCGGCGCCGTGGTGCATGCCTACGATGTCCGCCCGGCTGTCAAAGAGCAGGTTGAAAGTGTCGGCGCCACGTTCGTCGAAGTCCCCTTGGAAACGTCCGGCGCCGAAGGCACGGGCGGCTATGCCAAGCAGCTTGGCGAAGAGTTCTACCAAAAGCAGCGAGAGCTCATGGCCCGTACCGTCGCGGGGAGCGACGTCTGCATCACTACCGCAGCGATCCCCGGCAAACCGTCGCCACGAATCATCACTGCCGAAGCGGTCGAGGGAATGGCGCCTGGCTCGATCATTGTCGACCTGGCCGCCGAACGCGGTGGCAACTGCGAGCTGACGAAGGCCGACGAAACGGTCGTCCGCAATGGCGTGACCATTCTCGGCCCGACCAACCTGCCGGCCGAGGTCCCTACGCATGCCAGCCAGATGCTCGCCAAGAACCTGACCAACTTCCTTAAGTTGGTCACCCGCGGCGGCGAGTTTCATCTGAACCTGGATGATGAGATCGTCCGTACAACGCTGGCCACCCATCGTGGCGAGGTCGTCAACGCCCAGGTACGCGAGTTACTCGGCCTCGAGCCACTCAAAACGCCGTCGGCCGACTCACCTCCGGTCACGCATTTGGCTGCGAATTAACGTGGACATTTTGTTTTGTGGTCTCCGTGAACCTTGGCGCATAGAATTCGTACCAAGGAACAATGACCATGAACAAAAAGCCTCTCCAAGAATTGCTCCCTCCGCTTCGTAGCGGCCCCGACGGTGAATTGAGCTGGTTCGACTGGCTCACCGACCCGCTCCCTAAGCGGTTTATGCTGCCCGCGACGGGCCTGTTGATCATGGGCCTCGACTGGCTCTTGTTTTCCGAAGAAGCCGCGTCGTTCGGAGTGCTGATTCCTCTCACATCGACCATCGGCTTCCTGGCCGGCAGCATTGGCACCTACCTTCTGCAGACGCGACACGGGCATGATACGAAGCTCGCCGCGGGTCTGAAGGGCCTCCTCGCCGGTGCGCTCGTCGGCATTCCGTTTCCATTGGCTGGCACCATAGTCGGCGGCATTATCCTGGCCGGCTCTGGCCTCGCCGGCATCCGCTGGCGAATCCTGCAAAGCACCTTCGCCCGCCGCGCCCCATTTGCCAAGAGCAAAGCGTAGGCCGCTTGAATGCGGCAGTGCCGTGTCGCCTGACGACCTTATTAACGCAATTATCCGGTTGAACCAACACGGATCTTGTACTGATCCTGCCGTGGTGGCGTCCTGCGGTTTGCCGGTTCCGATTATATGAGCTAGGCTTGTTCGCAGGACTTTCTCTAGGATTTAACCAGCTTGGCTGCACTTCCCTCCACTACTCAATCGTTGGTCGATGCGCTTCAGGCGTCGCTCGTCGTCGGCGCGACGGTGGAGAACCCACTTTCGGCGTCACATCGTCGCGAGCTGGTCGCCGCTCGCGACCGGGCAAAGTCGATCCGTCGAGCTGCCCGCGTGGCGAGCTTCAACGGCTGGGCGACTGCTGTTGCAGCGGCCGCCTCGGGAATGTTCTTGGCCTTCGATCATAGTGCCGCCGCGATTGCCGTGACGTTGGGGCTCTGCATTGTCGCGCACAACGAGTTTCGCGGGCGCAAACTGCTGCTCAACTTCGACCCGGCTGGCGCAACGCTCCTGGGATGGAACCAAGTGGGCCTATTGGCAATCGTTGTTGTGTATTGTTTATGGAAACTGAGCGGAAGTAGCGCCGAAGCTGCCGGCGCGCTGGCTCAGCAACTCAACGGCGAGACGGAGCAAGAGCTGCTTCGCATGGTTGGCGATCTCCAAGGACTGTACCAGACTGTCTCCCTCGGCTTGTATGGCGGCGCGATCGTGCTCAGCGTCTTGTTTCAGGGCGGCAACGCCATCTACTACTTCACCCGCCGCCGTTGCGTGGAAGACTTCATCGCTGAAACCCCGCAATGGGTCCGCGAAGTTCAAAGCGGGTCAGTTCCGATTTAGCACGTGGGGCAGACATTCCTGTCTGCCATAGTCCGCATCGTACTCGCCACATTTGGCAGACAAGAATGTCTGCCCCACGCGCTTATCGAGTCAACGCTACAACCACAGGTGCAGCCGTCCCTCGAGCATATCCGGCAGCGCCCGCGCCACGAGTGCTTTCACCGTCTTCGAATGATACCGCGTGCTCAAATGCGCGGCGATCACCAGTTCGTTCTTAAACCGATCACGGCGCTCGACCAAATCATCCAGGTGCATATGGCCGAATTTGTGGATCTTGTCTTTGCGGTGATCGGGCGCCACGAACGTCATCTCGCAAATCAACACTTTGGCTTCGTACATCGCTGGGTTGGCATCGAGCCCCTGCGGCGAGCTATCGCCCAGATAGGCAACGAGCGGGCGCCGTTGCTCAGCGCTAACCTCCGTGCCGGCCAGCCGCAAGTCGCGAATCGCGTCGCCACTCAGGTCCTGATACTCGGGCTTCAGCTTCCGCCGCCGCTCCCACACGATGAACCCGAGCGATGGCACCGTGTGCTTCGTGGCAACCGCCGAGACGATATGCTCGCGCGAAAGCTCGACGTCTTCGCCTGGAGCAATCGCCCGCAGGTCGCACGGCATTCGGCCGCGGTCGAGCCGCATGAACTGCCGCAAGATCTCCTGCACCGGCTCGATCGCCTCGGCGGGCATGTAAATGACGGGCGGCGTCATTTTCATCATTCGCCGCCGGGCTACGTAGACCGGAAGCGCCGCGATGTGGTCCAGGTGCCCGTGTGTAATAAACCACGTTTCGGTTCCCATGAACGACCACGGCTGCCCGCCCAGGTCGAAGCCGAATTTCAACTCGGGAAACCGCCAGTAGGTTTGCACCGCGGCTCGAGAGTAGCCTTCGATTGTCAATTCGCCGTGCTTGAGCGTCCTAACAGGGAGATTATTAATCATCGAATCACAATAAGACGCAGCAGCGAATAAAAACAAAGAACTGAAGCACCAAGAATTCTAGCGTCGGCCGCCAGGCCGAACCTCCCCCCCAACACCCTCACCAACACGAAAAGAGCAATTCACTAAGCTCGCCATTGTAAAGGGGCCATGCATAATGCGACAGCAGCGAAGCCCATGACGATCCGCGAGCTGTTTTG
>CAZJWY010000041.1:5235-24577 GCA_964549545.1 uncultured Planctomycetaceae bacterium
GCCATGGGGGCCTGCGTTCATCGGTTCCTAGCCGTCGTCCGAGGGCTCTTTGTGGTCATAATCAGAAACTACCGCCAAATTCGCCGGCAACATCCGCTCACCCGGCTCGACCCAGATCTCGCCGAATAGCGTTGGCTGCGCCGCACGCGCGTGCTGATGCCGCACCAACTCCAGCACGGCCAGAAACATCCCGACGAGCTTCGACTTGTGGACTGTGCCTTCGAAGAACTGCGTAAACGCCACTCGGCCCTCGCGGCGTAGCCGCTCGTCGATTTGCTGCATGTGGACATGAATCGGCGTGTCGTCGTAGCGAATGCTCTCGGGCCCCTGAACCGCGTGCTTGGCCTTAAGTACTCGCCCAAACGCGCTGACCAGGTCCCACAGCTCGACCTCCTGAATCGGCTGCTGGTCGGGCGAAACGCTTCTTCCCGGCAGGTCGTTGGCCAATCGAGGAAACCGCTCGCGCCATTCGCGGCTGCGCTCTTCGAGCATGCTGGCCGCATCGCGATACTGCTTGAATTCGAGCAGCCGACGAACCAACTCTTGTCGCGGGTCTTCCAACTCGTCTAGCGCCGGCTCTTCGCCGGGCAGCACCATGTTCGATTTGATCTCGATGAGAAAGCTGGCGATTTCGAGAAAGTCGCCCACCGCGTCGACGTCGATCTGCTCCAGCACCGCAAGCGAATCCAGGTACTGCTCCGTGATCTTCGCCACGCGGACATCGCACGCATCGAGTTCGTTCTTTCGCACCAGATAGAGCAAGAGATCAAGCGGCCCGCGAAAGATATCAAGATCAACGCGAAATTGCATAGCCACGAACCTCAGCCCTTTAGCGGCGGCGTTTACGCCGCGCTACGATCACCGCCCGCCATCAACAATCACCCGCCAACCACACGGCGGCACGCTTGCCCAAGCCAGACTCTACCAAATTCCCCCAAGTCCCCGGGAGACGACTAGCGCAAAAAAAGCCGGGCCACTCCGTAGAGTAACCCGGCCGATATGCTCGTGAGTCCTGTTTAGCACCCGCTCAAAGGTGCAAGCTTTACCAGTGCAGGGTGCTACCCAGGGCTTGTGCGAGTTAAAAAGAGCTTAGGCGCTCTTTTCCTTGGCTTCTTCCTTCTGCTCTTCCTTTGGCGGAGCGGGAGCAGCCGTTTCTTCTTTGGCCGCTTCGCAAGCGCTGCAGGTCGACTCACTGCTGCCGCAGCTGCTGCAACCATTGTCGCAGGAGCTCCCGCAGCTGCTTCCGCAACCACCACAGCCGTGGCTACGGTGGTGACGGCGTCCGCAGCCGTTATCGCAGCTGCTCTCGCAACCGCAATTCGACTTGGCTTCACAACACGAAGCCTTTTCGCAGCACTTCTCTTCCTTGACTTCACAGCAATCCGACTTCACTTCTTCACAGCACGACGTGTTGCCACAGCAACCGCCGCTGCGATGCAGACGGCTGAACAAACCGCCGTGGCTGCCGTGGCTGCCGTTGCTGCCGTGGCTACCGCGGCTGAACAAGCCGCCGAAGCTGCCACCGTGGCTACCCGAGCCGCCGTTGCTGCCGCAGCTACCATGACCGAAGGCGTTCGCCTGCGATTCGAGACCGACCAGAATAGCGGCCACAGCCGCCAATCCCAGCATCACTTTCAATGCATTGCGCTTCATCAAAATACCTCCAAACACATGAAAAAAAGTTGTAACGATCAAACCGTTTTTGTTCACTGCGAGATCGGACGGCCAACGAAGACCGGCAATGGTGCTAGCAGTTGCTCTGCCGCGTCGCTCGACCGAATGCTAGGCACTCAGGCGGCCGCCGTTCTGCATAGCCGGCGAAAGCCACTTCTCCTTTCGTCGCAAACATCCCAGAGGACGCGACCGTTACGGTCGAAGGCTCCAGGTGCCCCATATCTGAACCGATCAGGTTGGTTTCGGCAAGGTGCTGAAGCGGCAGGAAAAAAATAAACTTTTTCGATTGGGATAGATGGCGCGAACTGCGCCAGATTGATCTCAGGGAGTCCATCAGCAGGGCCGATCTCCACGGCCGGCACAAAACGACTTTGAAGACCCTAAGTGTAGATAGTAAAAGCACTTATAGACGTGCGGAAACGGAGAGGCAAGCCGCGTAGACCATGGTTTTCGTGGCAAGATGACAGACCGCTTGGCGCGTCTTAGCTGCAAAACGCACGTCGCCATAGCGTCTGGCTGGTAGAGAAATCCTTTGCCCGCCAGAAACGGGCCTTACCGTGGCTGCATAGCCGACGGTTCTTGAGCCGTATAAGGCGGCGAGGGGCGACTAGAGCCATCGCTCGTGCCGGAAGCCGGTTGGGCGTCGCCGGTCATCGATGGCCGCGGGATGGGAACATCCTGCCCCGTTTCGAAATTGGTCAGAACCCAAGGCTGATCGGGCGCGGTGCCGTACGCGATCCCCGCGACCCGCCAATCGTTCTCGACGAATCGCAACACACAGCACAGCTCTTCGGTGCGTTGTTTACCTGCCGCAGTGAAGCTGAGCACGCATTGCACGATCGCCTGATCTTGTGCCGGCGTGCGCACTTCGCCAATTTGGAAGGTGGTCGTTTCCACTCCGCCGGGCGGAGAAAACTCCATGTCGTTGGTAATGATCTGCTGGCGGGCTTGCGGCGTCAGCCGTGCGCTGGCGCGCTGCTTGTCGCCCTTGAGGATGGCGTCCAGCCATTCAGACGTAGCCTGCGCAATCGGGTTTGACTGTTGGCCGCCGCAGCCAGCAAAAAAAGCGATGCTCAGAACGGCTCCCAAACCAATTCGATGAATGCCAGCCATTGCCAACTCCATTTACGCAACAGGCGTTCTTCTAGAACAAACTTCCCTTTTATATGCCCATCGCAATAGCCGGACAGCCACGCCGTCCGAGACCGGCGAGCGTGGCTCGCCGGCGATTGCGTACGGAATTCCGAAAGCGGCTCTAAAACGCGTTGCCAGCCTAAGGTGTTCCATCCAAACGGCACACTCGCCGCCAAGACCGCAGGGGTGGGAGTCTGGCAAAACGGCCGAGAATGGTCAACCGCGATCGCGCGAAACCGAGCGCACCATATCAACTGCTAGCACGTCGCAACCGCGTCAGCCTGCCTGCAGTCCCCGATCGACTGCGTCCTGGTCGCGGCTGTACACGGCCAGCGTGGCCTCGAAGGTTTCCTTCGGAATCTCCCACACCGGCTTGTCGTCCGTATGGGCGTTGCAATGCGCCACGAGCAGGCGATAGAGAAACTTGAACAAGTGCCGCGGCACACGTAGCGAGCGAAAAGCATCGATCAACCGTTCTTCCGTGATCGACTCGTCGAGCAGCGAACGCAGCGTTGGCTGCCGGCCATTGGCGCCGCAACTGCGAATCCGAGCGTTGGCCAGATCATAAAGCGCCTGGCCGGTCCACTCCAGCGACGGGATCATGTTCTGCTTATCCATTCGGGCCCGCTGATAGAAGTCGCGGTCCTCGCGCTGCATGTAATCGCCGAGCTCTCGCGGCAACAGCAACTTCAGTCCTAGCCCGGGCTGCTTGAGAAACTTGTTATCGAGCATCGGCCACACGAGTGCCCGCATCCGCTCGACCGCCCCCGTGATCAAATGGGGCTCGTCGATGCGGTCGACAATTACGATCATGCCGTCGCAACCAAGCGTCTTGAGCACGCTTTGCAGCTTCGCCAGTAGTTCGAATCGATCGTCCGTGCGTTGCGATTCGGGCAACGGCTGACCATCGATGTCACGCTTCGGAAACCGCATAAGCAAGCGGCGGAGCGCCCCGGCGTGGGGCTTCAGCGCCCGCACATTGCGGGCGACCCGCCACGCAACCATCTGCCACTTGGTTAGCCGCGCCAACCAAGGAAGCCAGCCGAGCGCCACGATCACATACGGCCAAGGCGACACCAGCCAATCCCAACGCTTGGTGTAGAAAGCGGTTGCCGCCACGGCAGCCGTGACGGCGACGCCAATGAGCTTGTCCCACCACGATTGCCAGGTCGGGTAACGCAGCTTTCGTCGCAACCGCCCCCAACGCGACACGATGTTCTCACGCGTCGAGTTATCGTAGCAGGCGACCAGTAGTAAGAGGTCGCGTTTCTGGTGCCGATCGAGGTTACGCACGCGTTCTGCGTTGATTTGATTCGCCTCGGGGCCGGTCGGCTGGGGCACGCCTAGCAGGCGATCAACCAGGCTTGTCACGCCGAGCGACAGAATCGCATCCATGTGATCCCACAGCTTCCATTCGGCCAACACCTTCGCCGGATCGCGTTGCTTGCGAGCGCTGAGCCGATCGGCGAAGTGATCGAGAAACGGATTGAAATCATCGTACTCGATCAGGAACAGACGGTTATTCTGCGGCCGGGCATTATGCAACGCAATGCGGCCCGCCATCTGCATCCGCATGGCCGTCTTGCCCGCCCCCTTTTCGCCAAACACGATCGAGGTGCTCGGGTCCGAGGGGTTGCCATACACCTTGTCCCACGCCGGGTGATACGTCAGATCGCGGCAAAGATCCTTGAAAACAGGATCGGACTGCGCGTCCTCCTCGGCAAATGGATTAACGGCGATGCCGTGGTGCTCCAGGAGTTGTTGAACGCGCATACGAGAGTCGCTGAGGTGGGGAAACCAGGGTGCTTAAGTATAATTGACAATCCGCGACCCCGCGAACCGGGCCGGTACGATCGGCACAGCCATTCCAGAGCGCACTGGTCATTGGAAAAAGCCAGCGCTTGCCCCGTTTTTTTCTCGCCTGCGCGCAAAAAAAACGGCCGCGGCTGTCCCCCTCGCCCAGCCACGGCCTTGAGTGAATTCTTCGCGGATAGCGCCGGCTAGAAGCCAAACGAAATCGTTACGCCGCTGTTGTTCCGACGGTGATGATGAGGGCGATCATACGCTCCGTAAAACACCGGGTAGCTCCGCACGGGCGGAGCCGGGTAGTATGCCACTCGCGGTGCCACCGGCCGATAGGGCGCATATCCCGCGTATCCGGCATAGGTTGGATACGGATATGTGGCAACAGGCCCACGGCAATCGTGCCATGCCATTGCGCTACCGCCCACGGCCATCGCACCAACAAACGTGATTGCTAACACCATACGCTTCAACATCTGACTCTCCTTGAGACGCCCACGGGCGCCTTTCCACGGTTAATCCTTCGCTTCCCGCTCGATCGGCGGGCAAGTTGTCTGGAGCCACGAAAAGCATGAAGCGTGCCAAAGGTTGGTCGATGTTTCTTAAGCGATTTCCTTCAAGGATTTGCGATTCGATCTACGCACACTGCGAAACTGGCCTAGCGAAAACGTTGTCGGAATGATGGCGCGCGTAACACAATCGCGACAGTGCAGCAGCCATCAGCAGCGCAAAAAAAAAACAGCGAGCTGCCGGGTTCGTCCCGCTTGGGGAGCAAAACCCGTCACTCGCTGTTTCGTTCTTTTTAGGACTCGCTTAGAAGCCGACTGAAACTCTCACGCCGCCCGGAGCGTAGTAGCTGGCGGGATAGCCATAGCCACCGTAGTACACCGGATAGGCTGGAGGCGCGTAGTAGACCGGGTACGGCCGAACGACTCGCGGGCCATAGTAGGCTCGGTAGGGAACTACCGGCGCACCGTAGTAAGCCACTCGTGGGCCGTAGTACGGCCGGCCGTAGTAACCCCCTCGCCAAGCCTGAGCGGAATCAGTCAAACAAAAACCAGCCGCGCCAAACGCGGCGACAAATGTCAATGAGAGCAGGATGCGCTTGAACATGAGTAGTACCTCCTCAGTTCCTGGTGGACGACGGGATGACTAAACGCTTCCCTTGCAGATGGCGCGCCAAGCTCAGCCGGCTCGCCGCGACTTGTTGTCGCTACTACCCAATATCACGGCAGCGAACCTGTCGCGCCAATCCCTTAGTACACGATTTTTACGCCTGCCAACGCTGCTTGATAGCAATTAACTCCTCCCGTTCGGCCAGCGATTTATAGTGGGGATCGAGCGGATAACAGCCCGAAATCAGGCCGTTTCGTGGAGCGGTCGTGCAATCGCTGAACGTACGACACAAACGCTTACGTTCCAGCGGCCTGCCAGCCAGCGAGTCGGCAGGCAATTCGGGGTACGACAAAACCATCCGGCCAATGCCAACGAAATCGACCCAGTTCTCACGCACGACCGCCTGCGCGACGATTGGCAAGTATTCCTGCAGATACGTGTAGCCGCTGCCCACGAGCGGAACATTCGGAACCGCCGCCTTGCATTGTCGCACCGTGTCGATCTGACGCCACACTCCCGTGAGCGGGTCCTCCGGCGGCTGATAACCGTCGATCGGCGGGAATATCGCCGGGCGCATCAAATGCGGATTGTAATAAGGGCTCGCGCAGGAAACGTTGACCAGCGCAACGCCATGTGTCACGAGCGTCCGTAGCAATTCAATCGGTTCGCGAAGATCGATCGTTTCCGGATCGTCGGCCGACAGGCCGAAACCGCAGTCGTACGGCAGCAGCTTATCGTATTCCATCGGTCGGCCGACTTCGCGACTGGTCACATACGGCGGCGCATCGAACGCACTCAGCCGCACTCCCACGACAAGCTCCGGTATCTCCGCGCGAATGCGGTCGATGATTGTCACGAGCAACCGCGAGCGCCCGGTCAGGTCGCCGCCAAAAGGGCCCGGCCGTCGACGAGCACTCAGAAACTCGTGCAGCAGATAACCGTGACAGGCCTTCACGTCGACAAACTGGAAGCCGACTTCATGGGCCAGATGAGCGGCCGCAACGTAGTCGTCAACGAGCTTTTCCAACTCGGCGTCGGTCCACACGATCGAGTCGTCGTTCGGATCGATCTTGAACTTGGCATCGAGCAGCGGATGGTGATAGGCGATGCGCGGCGCGCTTTTGTGATGATCGTCCGGCTTGCAGAAGCGACCGGAGTGAGTGAGCTGCAGGCCGACGAACAGGTCGTCGAGCGAACCGAACGACTCGCGGTGGGCCGTAGTTAATTCATTGAGTAGCGCCGCCAGCCCTGCGCGGTTGGATCGCGTGGCGAGCGTTTGATTCGGGTTGGCCCGCCCATCCGGCCGCACGGCCGCCGCCTCGCCGCCCCAAATGAGCTTCGCTCCGCTCTTACCAAAGTTGCGCCACCGGCGCAGCGTATGCTCCGAGGGGAAGCCGTCGCGACCAGCGTCCCAACCTTCCATCGGATGAATGCACCAGCGGTTGCCGACCGTATGGCCGGCGATCTCGATCGGCTGTGCAAGAGGCGAACCCTCCTTCGCCGAAAGATTTTTGTCATCAACCGGCAGGGGAATTTGCAACTCATCGAGCCGCGCACGCAACGCGGCGACTGTTTTAAGCTGGGCAATCTTAGGGTAACTGGAGTCGTTGCTCATGGTTATGATTATCTTCCCAAACGCAGGTAGAGCAAATCACTTTCTTGCATGATCCCCGATATATAGCCGGATCGTCACGCGGTCCGGGGCCCAGCGAGCGTGGCTCGCCGGCTATTGGATCTGTATTTCAGAAACCTGCTCGAAAGCAGTTGGTAAACATGAGATTGGAGTGGCCATTCGTCGAAGCATTTCGTACGCTCGAACCGCAGGTACTGGCCGCTCACTGTTTGCACGCACGTAAACCATGTCTAACCTTTACGACTTCGACGTAGCCACGATCGATGGCCAGCGGCAACGTCTCGACGCCTATCGAGGCCACGTTCTGCTGATTGTCAACGTCGCCAGCCGCTGCGGATTTACGCCTCAATATACTGGGCTAGAGGAACTTTACCGAAAATACCACGAGCGCGGTTTCACCGTGCTCGGTTTCCCCTGCGATCAGTTCGGCCACCAGGAGCCAGGAGACGAAACAGAGATCAAGGAGTTCTGTCGGTTGACCTACGACGTGACGTTTCCGCTATTCGCAAAGATCGACGTAAATGGCCCTCACGCCGATCCGCTCTACAACTACCTCAAAAGCGCCCGCCGCGGCCTCTTGGGAACCAAAGGGGTCAAATGGAACTTCACGAAGTTTCTGGTCGATCGCGAAGGGAGCGTGGTCCGCCGATTCGGTCCGCTGATCAAGCCAGAGAGAATCGAGAGCCGAATTCAGCGTCTACTATAGAAGACTACTCGACCTGAGCTATTGCTGCTTGATCGCCTCGTCGAACGCGAACTGAATCGATTGCTCGGTCTTGGGATCGAGCTTGGTGACAAGCACCCAATGTTGACCGTCGTCCACAAGCTCGTACTTGCGAACATCTCCGTCCGGGCGCCGTGAGACCAGGTCTTCCTCCTGCGCGGGAGGCTTGGTCGGTGATTGCGGGGCATCGATTTTTTGGGGCCCAGCCAAATCGGAATCGAGGATGCTTACCGCGTCTTTCCCATCGGGATCAGCGACCCCGTTCTTTTTCTGGTGCTTCGCGTTCTGCTCATGTTCGGCTTCCTCTGCTGTTTTCGTGCGCCGGAGCGAGTAGTGAGACTCCGTGGCGACTGTGATGATCGCTTTATAGTGGCCGTCCGGCGTCGCCGGCTTGATTACCTCCGACGTGACCTTGTTGGTCCCCAGCATGGTCGATCGGACCGTGCCTTGCGTGACCACGAACCCGACGGGTTGCCCGTCGATCTTGCGATTGAACGATTCCATGATTCGCTTGAATCGCTTTTCGGGACTTGTGTCTTCTGCCTGGTTTGACTCGGCAGAACCCAGTCGATGGCAGCCAGTTGCAAGTGTGAGAAACGACAGGAAGGCAGCCAGAAAAATTCGTCGAACGGCAGAAGGATTCATATCGACCGGCTCATAACCGGGGCGAAAAAATAAGGGAGGGGTGAGTAGTAGAACAGAATTTCAACGATATCTATAGATTACCACAAGATCAGTAGCGGATTTGCGAGAATTCAGTTTCTCTTATAGGCAGAACTCTTGCGAACCCACCTACAAACGGAGCCATGAAATAGCCGGACCGCTACGCGGCCCGGGCCACGCCGCACACGCATTTCAAAAGTTACAACCCTTTAAAACGGATTTTCATCTTCCTCCGCCTTGAGGCTTGGCTTGGGTTCTGCCGCTTCGCTCTGCGGCGCTGGCGGCAGCGGCTGGGCCGGCGCTGCTTGTGGAGGAACCGCCTTCATGGGCGGCGCCTTCGGCGTGGCTTGAGCGGGTGGAGCGGTCGCGGCATCGTCGCCGAACGGATCAACCACACTCGGCCGGGCGGCTGGCGGCACGGGCGTTGCCGCCGGCAAGGCTGGTCTAACAACTTCTTGAGCGGGCCGGGGCGCCACGACCGATTGTGGAACTCCAGGGCGCGCGTACTCATCAAGCGGAACAACTCGTTGTTCACGAAGGACCGGCGTATCGACCGTCCGTTGCGCGCCCACAGCCGGAACCATCGCTGCTAGCCGTTGCGCTCGGCGTCGATAGCCCTCGAGCATCAGTCGCGTGGGACCTTGCACACGCTCCAGCGTTTTCCCAATGTCGAAGCGATGCGGCGAGTTCGCCTCCAGCTCGGCGCCGATTTCCATGTCGGCCCGGGCTTCGTCGCAGCGGCCCTGTCGCGCCAGCGTCAAAGCACGAAAATAAAACGCTCTTGGATCGAGCGGATCAACTGCCATTAACGTTGAAAACGCAGACTCAGCCTCCGCCGAGCAACCGCGAAAATAAGCTTCAACGCCGGACGAATAGAGCGCGCTGGAACCGAATTCCTGAGCGCCATGAGCGGCCGGCAGCATGCTAAGGCCACATAGGATCAGGCAAAGGGTGATCGGGTAAAGATGACGTTTCATAGGTGTGCGGCGGCCCCGGGGTTAGTTTTTGCGGCTGCATTATAGCCTGCCGGAATCGGACCGGGCCACTAGGGCCAACCACCGATCGCCTGCCCCACCCCTACCCCGCCTTACGTACGGGGTCCGATTTGGTCACGGGCCCACGAATCTTCGTGATTTCGGCCTTAACCTTTTCGTAGTCGTCGAACTCCATGCGATTGAGCGAATCGCGGGTCAGCCCCAGCCCTTCGGCCTTTTCCCAAGCTTCGACCGCGGCACGGCTATTGTTTGCTCCGAGATAAGCCTTGGCCAAGTGGAAGTATTTCGCCGGCGTCGGGTTGTCCGTTACCGATAGCTGGAGATCCGCGATCGCCTCCTTGTACTTGTCGAGCGACATGAGCACGACCGCGCGGGTGTCAAGAATGTCGGAGCTTGGGCCTAGAATCTCGGTCGCCTCGGCAACCAGCTTCATCGCATCCGAATTCGCCGGCGACTTTTCGGAAAGTGGAAGGATAAAGGCCAGGTTGTTCAACACGACCGCTCGCGGAATGCCGACTAGCTCCTTGCGATCAAGCAGCTTGCGATACAGGTTTGCCGTGTCTTCGTAACGCTTTTGCAAGTCGTATAAATCGGCTTGCACGATCAACATCGACACCGCGTCGGGATTTTCACGCAGGCCAGCGTCAATCCAACGCTGAATCTGAGCGTCGAACTTGTCGCCTGTCTTGTCCCGTTGCAGGCGGGCCACTGCCATGGCAACGTCAAGCACCTGCGAGACATTGTCCGGCTTGTAGAGCCCGCTCAACATTTCAAAGCATTGCTCGGGCGAGCGGTGCATGCCCAGGAATCGCGCGAGGTCGAAGCTCAGATTGGGATCGCGCGCGGTCAGCGAACGGTAAATCTTTTCGGCGCTATCATAGTCTTTCAGATCGGTAAGCAAGCTGGCCATCAAGATCGCGGATTGCTTCGTCGCAGCATCCAACTCCTTGGTGGGGTCATCCAGATTGGGTAGTCGACGACGCAACGCCTCGGCCACTTGTTTTTGCTGGCCTCGCTTGTCGGCGATACGTACTGTGAGGTCGAATGTCGCCGGAGCGCCAGGCGCGATGCGCTGCAAGTCGCCCACGACCGCTACCGCTCGGTCGATCGACGCCGCATCGCCCCGCGCCAGCAGCTTGCGCGCGTAGGCATCGCGAGCTCTGGCCGAATTCGGGTACCGATTGATAGCCAGCTCCATCTTGCCCTGGTACTTCGACCAATCGGCGCCAGTTGCATAGTACAATTCAGCAAGTTGAATCGCGCCGGCCTCGTTGAGTGGTTGAATCCGATCGAGCTCCTCCAATAGACCGATCGCTACCTTCCGTGAACGAGGCTCAGGGCGTGGCGCCAATAGCTCGGCCAAAGCCAGCTTGTCCTCCATCAGCAGGCTGCCGTCTTGGGAATTCGACCGAAGCAGCTTTTCCGCTTTGACCGAGTTTTGATAATCACCGGTCATCGCCAGCATCTTGGCGGCCATCCGCCGAGCCCATAGCAAGCTGTTGTCGTTGGCTGCCAGTTTGCCGTCGGCGCCCGCTTTCAAAATCTGATTGATCAGCGGCGTGGCTTTTTCCCTCCGATCGGGCCGCGGATAAAGCGGGCCCATGTAGAAGGCCGCCAGTTGTTGGGCTCGCTGCAGATCGTCTGGCTTGGTTTCGTAAAGCTCGCGATACATCGTCTCCGCGTCGAACCAACGGCGCAGCGCCTCGTAGCTGCGCGCGAGGAATAGCGTCAGGTTGTCGCCACTCATCGACAATTGCGCGTCTCGCATCGCTTTCTGCGCTTCGTTTTCTTTATCCTGCATGAGCAAATAGTTGATCAACGCAAACCAAGCCTCGGCGAATTCGGGCTGCAACTGCGCAGCTTTTTGCATCGCCTGCGTGGCCTTGGCCATTGTTTCCTTGCGAGTGGCTTCCGGCATCTTGGCGTCTTGGGCAGAACGCGCAAGCAACTGGCTGTACCAATACTGGCTTTGAGCATTCGTCGGATCGGCGACGGTCGCCGCCCGGGCTTGCTCGATCGCCGCGTCCACTTGCTTCGATTGGAAGAGGATTTCCGCGTACAGCGGTCCCAATAGCGGTTGTCGAACCGATTCCGGGATGCGATCGAGCAACTTTGCCGCTTCCGCATAACGACCGCTTAGTGCCAAGAGGCGAATGTGCGCGGCAACGGCCGTAGGAGCCAACCGGCCCAACTCTTCCGCTCGATCGTAGCTCTTGAGGGCCAGCGCGGGGTTATTCGAGAGTAACTCCACTTCGGCCAACAAGGCGTAGAGGTCGCTCGACTCGGCACGTTGTTCCATAGCGCGCTTGACTAATGAGCGAATCTCGGGGAGCGCGTCGCGCGAGAGCTGCCCGCGGCGCATCTGCCAGATCTTGCGTCGTGCCTCGGCGGAGAGCCACGCGCTATCGGTCTTGTCCCCCACCACTTGCAAAATTTTGTCCTGCGCGGATTTCATTCCCTCCTCGTCATTCGCCTCAAGCGCCATCGAGAACAGAGCCATCCGTACAGGCAACTCCTGTGGCTGATTGTCGGCAACCAGGTTCAGGTACTGCCGCGCTTCCTCGATCATGTTGAGGTTGATGTAGTCGCGGGCAATTCCATTCCACAATTCGACCTTTTGGGCCGTCGTCCAGTTGTCGATGCCCGCGGCCAGGCCAGCAAGGTCTTGTTTCAATTGCTCCTTGTCGGCTTTGTCTTTATTCAGCGAGATCAGGATGTCGGCCTTGTCGAGCCGCAGGCCGGGTAGATCGCCAAACTCATCGGCGAGTCGCTGCCAGTATTCCAGCGCTTTGGCGGGACCGATCTTGGGGTTCAAGCGGGCCAGTTGCAGCTTGAATCGCTTAAGCTGTAGACTCTTGGGGTCTTCTTTTTCCGCAGCCAACACGATCTGCGCCGCGCGATCAAAATCCTCACGCATCAACGCGACTTGCGCCTTGAGCAGCGCTACGATTGATGGCGCTAGCTTGTTCTTTTCCGCCAGCTCATCGATCTGTTTTTCTATGTTGGACCAGTTCTGTTGCTCTTTCGGCAACTTGAGCATCTTGGCGATTTCTTCTTGCAGCGGATCTGGGCCTGAAGAAGTCTTGGCCCGATCGACACCAAGGGCCGCCGCCATCCGCTGGGTTCCAGCCACCGCCGGTGCATTCCGCGAGTCCTTCTGGACAATCAAGTCGTAATACTGCTTCGCCAACTCGTAGCGTCCCAAGCGCTCGTAGCAAAGGGCCAGACTGAAGTCGATCTCCGTCGCCATCTCTTTGCCGAATAGCTCCATGCGCGGCCGAAGTTTGTTCAATGCTTCAGCGGCTGCGTACCACTTGCTCTCGGCCACCAAGAACAACGCCTCGAAGTAATCGTTCACTTCGGCGATGAGCTTTCGGTCCTTTTGCATGTCTTCGATTGTGTGCCGGGCGCCTTTCAAGTCGTTCGATTCGATTTGCAGCCGGGCTTTCACGAATAAAATGTTTGTGGCGGCATTGCTGCCGACCGCCTTGGCGCCGGCGTCAAGTTGGGCCAAGGCTTTATCCACCTTGCCTTGCTGCATTTCCAGGCTCGCGGCTCGCTGATAGACGCGTGGGTCCTTCGGATGGTGCTTCTGGGCCGACGCCATGTATTCACCAGCTTTGTCAAACTGCTTGTCTTGTGCCGCGATATCCGTGATCAATAGCAAAACGTCTGCATCTTCCGGCTTGAGCTGGTACGCTTTCTCGGCGTCGCTACGAGCACCGCTGTCATCTCCCCATTGAGCAAGCAGGCGGCTACGGTAAACGTACGCGGAAGCGTCCTTCGAGTTGGCGTCAACCATTTGGTTAGCGATTCGCCCCGCTAGTACGGAGTTGCTTTGTTTGCTGCGCAGAATTGCCGCCAGCAATGAGTAGACTTCCGTCGCATGGGGAGCGGCGGCCTTCTTGGTATCGAAACTGTCGGCTTTGGGATCGTACCCGATCAGCTCGTAGGAATACCTGACCGCGTCATCGATATTCCCCGACTTGGCGAGGTAGGTTGCTCGGAGAACCTGCAGGTCGACCAATTGTTTAGGGTCACGCTCCCCTTCGAGCAGAATTTTGAGGTGATCCAGCGCGCCGCTGAAGTTGCGAACGTTGTCTTTGCCATAGAACTTGACCAATCGCTTGCGCACGCCCTTGGCTTCCGGCGCAGTGGCGATGGCCGAGCCACGGAGCATCATTTCCAGCGATTGCATGGCCGACGGTATGTAGTCAGGATCAGGATTATCCGACTCCAGCAGATCAAGGTAGGTGTCGGCCAATTTGATCTTGGCCTCCATGTTGTTTGGATCGGCGGCTGTGTATTGCTGGTAATACTGTGACGCTTGAACGTAGTTCTTATTCGCAATTGCCTTCTCGGCCTCGTCGAGCAGCCAGCCCGATTGACGAGATGTCTGAAAGGCATGGATGCCTAAAATCGCGCCGGCAAAAACAACTCCTCCGACTATCAAGCCGATAAGCAGAGGAAAATTTATACGATACTCTTGCATGTTCGATACCTGAGTGAATTCAATCGTGTAGCGGAAGGAGTCTATAAAACTCATTCAACCAACGGCTCTATCAGATTTGCGACTAGCGGCCGAACAGTCTGGCAACGGTTCAAAAATCAATCGTCTCAGTCGAAAGTTGCTGGGTCTTGGCCAGATCAGGAATGTTTAGCTCTTGGTGTATTCGATGAGATTGAAATGAAACGGGAACGCGAACCACTGACCACGCCAACCAGAACGAGCCCCAATTTGCATTCGAGGGGCAGGCTGGCCAGATCGACACGCTTTCCCAAACTGGTTCGTAGCCTTGTTTTATCGTATCTGTGGGGCACTTGCTGTCAACGAACAGCCTCTCGCGAACCGCCAGAGCTACCCGCTATTCGTTACAATCGCCCCCATTTGACTATTTGCCGGTCAGGATGTCCGAAAAATAACACCTGTTCCTTGGCCACACGATGATTTTCCGTAGCGATTCGAGCGGGGGGTAAGCCGCCATCGACACTTGGTCTCTTATGCAGTAATCCACTCGGAGCATCGGAACAAATGCGTGGCAAGTTCGTCGTATTCCTGCTTCTCATCACTCAACAAAGAGATAAACCGGCGCCGATACCGCCGCTGTTTTTCCTTCGCTAAACGCCTTTAGCGCGGATGGGCCACGGCCGAGCGTCGCTGCCGGAATTTCTATTTCGCCTGATTCGCCTTTTACGCTGCCCAGGTCGCGACTGTTCTGGCGAACCGTGATCGACGTTGCCCCCGGTTGACGAACACTAACCTTGAATTTGCCCGAAACAGGCACTCTTGTCGCGGGCATTACTTTTATTTCCACGACCGCTCCGTGATTGTCGACGACAATCGGAATAATCACCCGTCCCTGCGTTTCGATGGAATCCGACCGGCTTCCCACGACGCGAATCTCATGGTGGCCGTCGGGCAGTTGGGTTGTATCCAGCGTCAGGGGTTGGCTCTTCGTTGACCGGGCAATCAGCCGACCGTCGACGAACAACTCATACAAGCCGATCGAAGCCAGGCTCGAGGGCGTGAGCGTGAGCTTGCCTTTGACCCGTTCGTCTTTTTTCACTCCGGCGACCGCGATCTTGGGAAAGCTCGCCCACGGCTGGCACAGCGGATCGCCGACGATCAGCAACTGATAGGGGCCACTGATCGATTGATAAAATGCCTCGGCCAGCGACGAGCCGCGCACATAGTGAAGCTGCAAGGAGGGCAGCGGGAATTTCGCTTGCAGCGCACGAGGCTCCGCGACCGTGCCGCTTGCGCCCGCGGCGCCGGCACGAAGAAAATCGCTCAGCGGCGTTTGGCTGCCCCCCGGAGTGAAGATCCCCCCTGCGCTGGTGAGGTGTTCGCAAATCGCGCCAGGGAGGATTTTGACCCCGTCCTTCACCAGGTCGAAGTCCGCCGCGCCCACAACCATGCCCATGACATCTTTTGCCCCGGCTGGAAGGCGGCCTTGCTGCACTACGGCCTCGACGCCCGCCGCCTTGATCTGCGCGGCAACTCCCGGAAAACATTTGTCCCGCGTCGAGCTGCGAACGTCCTTATTCCACATGAAGTAGATCGTTCCCTTGGGCTTGCTGCCGTCGGCCAGTGCGGATCGCTTCAAATAGCCGAGAACCTCGTCGACCGTGTTGCCTCGTCCACGCGTAACGCCGAGCATCGTCGAGAGCAGGTATCGTTGTCCTTCCGGACTCCCCTCCGTTCTTTTGCCCGTTTTGCTCCATAAGTAACGTGAGCGAAATCCGCGCGTCGAAACACCAGCCAAATCTTGGCATTGCCCCAGATTGGCTGCATTGGGATCCGGCACATACCAATTGATGTCTGGATTCAGGATCGCCGGGCTTTGCGCAAGAACGAGCGGCGCTAGATAGGTCGCTCCATTGATCGAAGCGCTCGGCCACAACTCTGGACGAGGCTTATGGTCTGGAAACAGTTCGCCTAACTCGATTTTCCAGGGGAAGTCACTCGAGTAAATGATGTAATCGATCTGCGGCGCAAGATGCCGATCGTCCAATGCGGTGAGAATAGGAAGCAATATCTGATCGCGGAACGCATGGCCGCCAGTCCACTCCGGAAGGCCTTTCCAGTCGATCCACACCACGTTGGTCGCGGGAATTTGCCGCCAATTGATATAGTGATTGGCGATCGTTTTCGACGACTCGCTATTGGAGTTCACGACGACCAACACATTTTCCGGCCCGCCACCCGCCTGGCCGATCGATCCGGGCAAAGTCACACCCAATGCGACAGCGATTGCAAGCAGTTTTTTCACGAAACGCGTATGCCGGAGCCCTGGATAAGAGAAGCAAGTGCTTGTCTTGTTTGTACGCTAGCGCGCTGCCAGCGGCAACCGCTTGGAAGGACGAGGAAAGCAGTTTTAAGATTCTTCGCCGATTTCCTCTCGCTCCGCGTCACGAGTACACTGCAAGAATATGAGTTCAGCAGTCGCGACAGCGGTGTTCGAAGCCCGTGGAATCACCAAGGTGTACCATATGGGCGAAGTCGAGGTGCATGCCCTGCGGGGCATCGACCTGGAGTTGTTCGCCGGTGAATTTGTTGTGCTGCTCGGCCCATCGGGCAGCGGAAAAAGCACGCTCCTCAACATCCTCGGCGGCCTCGATTCGCCGAGCGCTGGCACGGTCTTCTACAAAGGCCAGCAACTTACCGAGTTCGACGACGCCGCTCTCACTCGCTACCGCCGCGAGCATGTGGGCTTCGTGTTTCAGTTTTACAATCTGATCCCCAGCCTCACCGCCCGTGAGAACGTCGCCCTTGTTACCGACATTGCCTCGAAACCAATGAACGCCAGCGACGCACTTGCTCTGGTGAATCTACACGAACGCCAGGACCATTTCCCGGCACAACTCTCGGGCGGCGAGCAGCAACGCGTTGCCATCGCTCGTGCAGTGGCGAAGAACCCGAGCGTGTTGCTGTGCGACGAGCCGACCGGCGCGCTCGATGTTCACACCGGCATCCTCGTCCTGGACGCCATTTCGCGCATCAACCACGAGCTAGGAACCACCACCGCCGTCATTACGCACAACGCCGTCATCGCCGAAATGGCCGACCGGGTAATTTCGATCTCCGATGGAAAAATCGTCCACGTGCAGTCGAACGCACAAAAACGATCGGCAAGCGAGCTGACATGGTGAGAAAAACACAACCAACCTTAGCGTCGGCCGCCAGGCCGAACCTCCACCAACCCCCTCAACCACCCCGAAAAACATTCTACTCAAAACACACTCGTGAAATTGCAAGTTCGTGTATTCCAGACCCACTCCATGCCAAACGATAGATCGTCTCACGCAGAGGCGCAGAGAGCGCGGAGAGTTTGCCCAGTTCCAGCCTCTCCGCGCCCTCTGCGCCTCTGCGTGAGCCTTCTTCTTCCTTTGGATCGGCAACTGCGGTTCAAGCCGGCAGATAAGTCACGTAAGTTACTTCCCTTTAGTGACCCACTAAACTTCCGGAAGGACCAAAAAACTAACCATATAGAGCGGTCTACCCTTTTCCCTGCATCCTCTCTCCCTCGTTCATCTCTATGCTCAGCGCCCTCGATCGCAAGCTGCTGCGAGACCTTTCGCAGATGAAAGGCCAGTCGATCGCGATTGCCATCGTGATCGCGGCAGGCGTGGCGACGTTCGTCAATTCTCGCACCATCGTCAACTCACTCGAACTCACTCGCTCCACGTTCTACGAACGCTACCGATTCGCCGATGTCTTCGCCCGCGTCAAACGAGCGCCCGATGTGGTCGCCGACGGAATCGCCGGAATTCCCGGTGTTGGTCAGGTCGAAACCCGGATCGTCCAGCTCGTCACGCTGGATGTGCCCGGCTTGGAAGACCCGGCCGTCGGCCAACTGATCTCGATGCCCGTGACGCGCGCGCCGCGACTCAATCAGGTCTACCTGCGCCGTGGTCGGCCGCTTCAGGTGGGGCGTGATGATGAGGTGCTGGCCAGCGAAGCCTTCATGAAGGCCAACAATCTCGATCTTGGCAGCACGATCGCGGCCATCATCAACGGCCGTCGCAAGGAGCTGCGAATCGTCGGCGTGGCCTTCTCGCCCGAGTACGTGTTTCAAATCAAGCCGGGCGACATGCTCCCCGACCCCCAGCACTTTGGCATCCTCTGGATGGAGCACGACGCGCTCTCGACCGCCTACGACATGAAAGGCGGCTTCAACGACGTCGCCATCGGCCTCACTCGCGGCACGGCCGTCGAGGATGTCATTCGTCGCGTCGATATTCTGCTCGAGCCATGGGGCTGCCTCGGCGCGTTTCCTCGTAAGGATCAACTCTCGAATCTACTGCTCGAAAGTGACATTCAAGGCCTGCGCTCGGCCGGTATGATCGCGCCCACAATCTTTCTCTGCGTGGCTGCGTTCTTGCTGAATGTCGTGATGACGCGGCTCACCGGCTTGCAGCGCGAGCAAATCGCTGCCCTCAAGGCGTTTGGCTACTTCAATCTGCAAATCGCCTGGCACTACATGAAGTTCGTGCTTGTCATCACGATGGCCGGCGGACTGGTGGGAACATTCGGCGGCATGTGGCTCGCGCACGATTTCACGAAGCTGTTCTTGCGCGTCTATCAGTACCCAGAGTTGGTGTTTCGGGTGCGGCCCAATGTCATTGCAAACGCCGTGCTTGTGGCCGGCGGTGCCGCGCTAGGCGGCGCATTCGGCGCCATCGCCATGGCCGTACGACTGCCGCCCGCAGAGGCGATGCGCCCCGAGCCGCCCGCCCACTATCGGCCGACGCTTCTGGAAAGAATCGGCCTGGGCCGGCTCGTGCCCAATGTCGCGCGGATGGTTCTGCGGCAGCTCGAACGCCATCCCGTAAAAACGGTTTTTTCGATCCTCGCCATCGCGATGTCGGTCGCGATCATCGTCGTCGGCAACTTCATGAAGAACTCGGTCGATGAGGTGATTCAGTCACAGTTCTACGACATCCAGCGGTATGACCTCTCGCTCGCCACGGTTGAGCCCGTCACGATGGCCGCCGTCACCGAACTGGCCAGCATGCCGGGCGTCGAACGCTGCGAGCCGCGGCGGTTTGTTTCCGTGCGGCTGAGAGCGGGCAACCACGCCCGTCGTGTGGGCATCG
>CAZJWY010000041.1:24587-32518 GCA_964549545.1 uncultured Planctomycetaceae bacterium
GTTCGCCCGTGGCGACCTCGCGGCGCTCGACGGCCGTCGTGTGGGCATCGTCGGTCTGCCGCAAGATGCTTCGCTCATCCGGTTGAAAACGCGTACCGGCCACTTTGTCGATCTACCGCCCGAAGGATTGGTGATCTCGAAAAAGCTGGCTCAAGTTCTGGATGTGCGCGCCGGCGAGACGATTCGCGTCGAGGCCTTGCAGGATAAACGCCCTGTGGCCGATGTCATGGTCGTCGAACTCTTGGACGACATCTCCGGCCTCAACGCCTATATGGATATCGATGCCCTCAATCGCCTCATGCGCGAAGGACAGATGATCAGCGGGGCGATGCTCGCCACGGACCCCCTCTATACTCCAGCCATTTACCGGCGGCTCAAGGAAACGCCCCACGTGGCCAGCGTCACGATCCGCCAGGCCTCCGTCGATAGCTTCCGTAATACTGTCGCCAAGAATATGCTTCATATGCGGATGATCAATTTGTCATTTGCCATCATCATCGCGCTAGGCGTTGTCTACAATGGAGCCAGGATTTCGCTGTCCGAGCGCAGCCGAGAGCTGGCGACGTTGCGCGTGATCGGCTTCACGCGCCGCGAAATCTCCACGATCTTGTTGGGCGAAATTGGCACGGTAACACTGCTCGGTATTCCAATTGGCTTGGTGATGGGAAATTGGTTTGCCTGGATGCTGTGCTTCTTTCTGGATCAGGAAGTGTTTCGGTTTCCATTCACGATTGCCAACTCGACGTACGGGTTGGCGGCCGCCACCGTCCTGGCAGCATCGATCGGCTCCGCGCTCCTCGTGCGGCGCAAGCTGGATGATTTGGATTTAATTGCAGTGCTAAAATCAAGAGAGTAACCCTTTTTTACAAAGAAACCGCAGATGAACGCGGATAAACGCAGATTGTTTCGAATCGATGATAAGTGCATGATGGTCTTCACTCGCCTTCTATCTGCGTCCATCTGCGTCCATCTGCGTTCCTCTGCGGTTCCCTAGTATTGAAAAAAGGTTAACGGCATAGGGTGCTACCCAATACGAACCTGATCCAAAATAGTCTTATTGAATCGAAAAAGTTCGCCTCGGCTTGGCGCACCTACTTTATGCGGAATCTTGGTAGTAAGGCGTTTGTTTTCCTGATCGGCGCGATCATTGTCGTCGGCCTGGCGTATGCGTTCATGCCCCAGCCGATCGAAGTCGATCTCGTCCAAGTCACGCGCGGCACGGTGCGCGTCACGGTCGATCAAGAGGGCAAGACGCGCATCCACGACAAGTACATCGTCTCCGCGCCGCTCAACGGCCGCATTCTCCGGATCACGATGCGCCCCGGCGATGAAGTCAAAGCGGGCAAGACTTTGCTGACGATGATCGAACCGCGCGATCCAGACTTGCTCGATGCCCGAACGATCGCCCAGGCCGAGGCCCGTGTCAAAGCGGCCGAGGCAACGCTTCGACAAGTCGAGCCGATCCTGGAATCGGCCCGTGCAGGCCAGGCCTACGCCGAAGCGGAGGTCGTGCGCATGCGCAAGGCTTACGCTGGCAAAGGCGTTTCCCAATCCGAAGTCGATAACGCCGAAATGCTCAATCGCCAGCGCAGCGAAGATCTGCGTTCCGCAAAAGTATCGGAAGAGATCGCCCGCTTCGAGCTCGAAACCGCCAAAGCCGCCCTGCTCCGCTCGCGGCCTAATCCCGAACAAATTGCTGATAAAGAGCGGGCCAATCTCACCGGCAATCCGCAGCGGCGCGATCCCCATGTCGAGCCTGCCGCCGCCGAAGACGCATCGGAAACCAACGGCCAGGATGAGCCCCAGCCTAAAAACAGCTTTGGTTGGGATTTTCCGGTCTATTCACCCATCGACGGGCGCGTGCTCCGCGTTCTTCAGGAAAGCGCCGCAGTGGTCACCCCCGGCACGCCGCTGATCGAAGTTGGCGATCCGGCCGGCGACTTGGAAGTCGAAATCGATGTGTTGTCGCGCGACGCCGTGAAGGTGCATCCCGGCGATGAAGTCTTGCTCGAGCACTGGGGCGGCGAAGCGCCGCTTCGCGGCCGCGTCCGCGTGGTCGAGCCCTCCGGCTTCACCAAGATTTCCACTCTTGGCGTCGAAGAGCAACGTGTCTGGGTAATCGTCGACTTCGTCGATCCACTCGAAAAACGACCAACGTTGGGAGACGCCTACCGCGTTGAAGCGCGGATCATCATCGACGAAGCGAAGGACGTGCTCAAAATTCCCACGAGCTCGCTATTTCGTGTGGGTCCCGATCCGGCTGTGTTCCTGGTGAAGAACAACGTCGCCCACCAAACGATCGTGAAAGCCGGTCGGCAAAACGGCCTGGAAGCGGAAATCGTCGATGGTCTGAAGGAAGGCGACGAAGCCATCCTCCATCCCAGCGACCAAATTCACGACGGCACAAGAATCCGTCAGCGATAGTCCCCACTACAAAATCGGCGCCCTACAAGAAATGATCCCACGCTAAAACACGAACAATTTAGCGTCGGCGGCCACGCCGAATCTCTACCAATACCCGCGCCTCCAGGAGCGAATAAACCAATCCGCTTTATAATTTGCAGATAAACTTCTTCTTACGCAAAGACAGATAAGTAGAGCCGCTAATGGGCGCTAATCAAAGTAAGCGAGCAGTGTCTTTCATTAGCGCAGATTAGCGGTTCCAACTTCTAAGAGCCTTCTCGTCCGATTCTATCGATTATTCCGGGTCTACCGGAATCGCATCGATCGCTAAATCCTCTCGATTAGGGCTATTCCTGCCCGCTTGCGCAAACGGCTTGACCTAGGCTTAGGTAAGGTTCGGCTGCCGACTTCCGGTGGCAACTTTCCACAGCATCGCTTTAAGAGCTTGCACATGGGACATCACTCTCGTAGTAAACGCTTTATCGATTTTCGCGTACAAGGCGCGTTGACTCGCCGGATCATTTTCCATTGGCTGCTGTTCATGGCCGTGACATCGGCCGTCGCGCTGGTGCTGCAGGTGCTCGCCGATCCGTTCCGCGGATTGAGCGACCACTTGCAAAACTTGTGGTGGACCCAAGGGCCGTTCTTGCTCGTGACGGTGTTCTTGTTGCCGGTGTTCGTGATGGACGCCGTCAAGCTGAGCCATCGGTTCGCCGGACCGATTTTCAATTTGCGACGCTCGATCCGCAGCATCGCCGACGGCGAGCAACCGAGGAAAGTATCCTTCCGCAAAGACGACTACTGGCAAGAACTGGCCGAAGATTACAACCGCATGTTGACAACCCTGGGCGCGCTCTCGGCCGATTCGACCAACGTAGCGGAAGACAAGCAACTAGTCGAAACGAAGTAGCCGCTTAACTGAGGCTGCCGGAGAATTCAAACGACTGGGTGGCACGCCCTGAGTCTTCGAAAGGCGTGGAGCTGTGCGGTTATCGAATAATACGGAAGGAGGACGGAGTTCGAGTGAGCTCCGTAGCGTTATGATGCGAATTCATCGGAAGAAACGTTCATTTGCGCGCAGCGGCGTGGCCGCCACAGAGTTGGCCGTGTGTTTGCCCGTTATGGTGCTCATCCTCATGGCGACGATCGAGTCTTGCTCGGCCTTGTTTCTCAAACAATCGTTGACCGTCGCCGCGTATGAAGGCGTACGGACTGCCATTGAAAAAGGAGCGACGGCCACCAGTGTGCAAACCGTTTGCAACAATCTCCTGTCGGATCGCCGCGTGAAGGGATCGAAAATAACGATCGCCCCTGCCCTCGCGACGCTCAAGCCCGGCGACTATGTCGACGTAACGGTCAGCGCTCCGTGCAACTCGAATTCACCGGTGCCGACGACGTTTTTCCGAGGCCGAACGCTCACCGCCAAAGCCAGCATGATGATCGAGAACTAAATAGATCGGGCTTTAGCCCGACAATTCATGCCATTTTTTGTCAGACTAAAATCCAACCCACTACCTGAACTATTCCCCGGATCCACCCAGCCGATCCCTGAGATCAACGACCATGAGAAAATACTCGAGTCCAAAACGCCGCGCCTCTCGTGCCGGGGCGATGCTCGTATTGATTGCCGTGTGCTTGCCGCTCTGCATCATCATGGCCGCGTTCGCGGTGAACGTGGCTTGGATGCAACTCGTGCGAACCGAGCTGCGCACGTCGACCGACGCGGCGGCCCGGGCCGGTGCTAAGCAGTTGAGCCTGGCTCAATCGACCACGGTTGCCAGAACGGCTGCCAAAGACGCCGCGAAACGCAACCAAGTGGCCGGCACGCCGCTGTTGCTCTCCGATGCCAATATCGAGTTCGGCAGTAGCTCGCAGCCGACACCAACTTCCCGCTTCACTTTTACGCCGGGCGGCAAGACGCCCAACGCCATTCGAGTGACGGGCATGCGCGTGAAGGGCTCGCCAAGCGGGCCTGTCGACATGATGTTGGCTAACGTTTTCTCGACACGTCAATTCCAGCTGACCGAGACAGCAACTTCCACGTTACTCGATCGCGACATTTGTCTCGTGGTGGATCGATCGGGGTCGATGATGTGGACGTTAGCCAAAGGCTCGAAGCTGCCGTCCGGCGCGCCGGATTGCGGTCCGCCCGATCCACGCAGTCGTTGGGGCGCCTTGAGCGTCGCGCTCGAAGCATTTCTGCAGGAGCTGGAAAAGACTTCCCAAGACGAACGAGTCGGCATGACCAGCTACTCTAGCAACACCAAAGAGTGTGGCTATACATACAAGATTTCGCAGATCGATTCCGACTTGGTCGGCGACTACGACAATATTCGCAACGTGATGAAGGATCTGAGCAGTCGACCCGTGAAGGGAAACACCGCCATCTCGGCGGGCATCGACGACGGCATCAAGGTGTTGACGGGCAAGAAAGCCCGACCCTTCGCCGTGAAGACGATGGTGCTCATGACCGACGGCATTCACAACTCGGGGCCCGAGCCGGTCCTGTCGGCACAGAACGCAGCCAAGCAGAATATCGTGATTCACACGATCACGTTCAGCGACGATGCGGATGTCAAACGCATGCAAGATGTCGCCGCAGCAACCGGCGGCCGGCACTTTCACGCCCCAACAGCCGCGGAACTGACCAAAATATTCAAGGAGATCGCAGCCACGTTGCCAGTGATGCTAACGAACTAGAGCAACTTACCAAATTGCGTTCCGCAATAGATCAAAGAACAAACGCAGTTTAGCGTCGGCCACCAAGCCGAATCTCCCACCAACACGCCTCCTGCAAGAATGAATAAAGTAATTTGCCCTAGAACCGGTTCAAAATAGTTTCTGAATGCTACGAGCTTTACTCCCTCACCGTTGATGAATGAGCTTCTTTGAGAATGATTGAAAACGTGTTCGAATCTCCTTCCACTTGCCGGCACCGAAAGAACAAGCCACGTCGAGCGGGCGCGGTCGTGGTCGAGTTCGCTATTGCGACGCCGATTTTTCTTTTGTTTCTGATGGCGGCATTCGAGTTCGGCTGGATGAACGTGATGCGTCATACAGCCGACAACGCCGCCTACGAAGCGGCTCGCAGGGCGATCGTTCCCGGGGCCACCTCCGCCGAAGCCATCGCCAAAGCCAATTCGCTGCTAAACGTGGTCGGCGCCCGCAAGGCGAAGATCACCATCACGCCCAGCACGATCACGAGTTCAACGAACTCCGTAACCGTGTCCGTCGACTTGCCAATGAGCAGCAACGGGCTCATCACGCCGCGATTCACCAGCAAGAAAGTGTTGCACAGCGAATCGACGCTCAAGACGGAGCGTGCTAAATAGCCTGTGCTAACGAGCGCGACGATGCGCTGCAAGGAAGCTCCCGGCAATCATGGCTAGCAGCATTCCCGCGGGCTCTGGAATGCTCGCAGCCAAGTTGCTGCCGGCGCCGCTACCGCTGCCCATTCCATAGTGGCTACGCCAGAGCTGGTAGTTTTGCGGCGTGCCATTCGTCTTGCGCCAGACGACGTAGTCGGCCGCGTCGACCTTGTTGTCGCCGTTGAAGTCGCCGTCGAGGCCGAGACCGGTGACACTGAGCACGACGCTATTCGTGTTGTAAGCCACGTTCCAAGTGTAGCCACTGGGCAGCAGCAGGTTGTCGAAGATGCCGCCGATTTCACCGGTGGCGGTAATCAGCGTGAAGGCATTGCCGATGCCGGGAGCGAACATGCCTCCGCCGAGGTCGGCCAGCGAGACACGGAGTGTGCCATCGAGCGCGACACCGCCGTCGACGATGAGTTGATCGTATTGCGTGCCGGCGGCGAGGCCCCCTAGCTCAATCGCCAAGGTAGAGTTCGCCGAATTCGCGAACCGGCCTTCGATGGTCAGCGAGCCCACGCCGTTGCCCGGCGAAACGGTGCCGCCGCGGCTTTCAACCTGTCCTGCGATCGATCCGCTTCCAGTTGTTATGAGACCGCTGCCGCGCAACGTGCCACCGAAAATCTCGACAAATTGGGCGTCGAGTGTGCCACCGCTGAGCTGCAAGATGCCGTTCGATTCAACGTTGATGCCGGAGAACGTGGTTAGCCGCACACCGTTTTGTACGTTCAACGTCATCGTTTGAGTTGCCGAGCCGGAAACATTCACTTCCCACACCGTGGTGCTCGCTGTGAGCTCGGCAACCTGATTTCCACCGGACACGTGACGCACGTTGGCGATGCCAAGATTGTTCGGTGTTGTGCTGCCGTTCCAATTGCCGTCGGTGCTCCAAGTTCCACTAGCGGCGGTTGAGGTCCAGTTTTTCGATGTCGTTACCGGATCGCTAATATAGATTCCGGCTGCAACGGTGCCCGCTTTGGGATTGATGACCAGATTGCGGCCGCTAAACACATTCATGCCGACGATGCCTGGGAGTGTATTTGTTCCATCGACAGGTGAGAGCACGTCGAGGACGACAATAGGCACGTTCGTTAGCGTCAGGTTTCCTCCGCCCCCGCTCGCCTGAATCGTAAAACTATCGAGAAAGTAGCCGGGAATGCCGTCTGCAGTTCCTCCTGCTCCGGTAACCGCGACGGTGAAATCCGGATGATCGGGATCGAGCCCGAGTTGTGAGTAGGCAATTTGCTCAGAGAGCACCGTTACATCGGCGCCCGTATCGAAGAGCATTTGATTATTGTTGATGTTGGTGCCATCGTGGCCCAAATTTGTCGTCAAAAAAATCCCACCCTGCACGATCGTGGGAACGGACGGGTTTTCGTACGGTCTATCGAGGAAGTCGGGATTTGCGAAATCGTAGACCCAAAATGGCGGTTGGGCGAAGCTGGCACCGGGATCCAAGGAAATAAAGGCACGACGGGTGAGTCCCTGGTTGCTGCCGCCGATCGGATTGAATTCGATGGCTGGCGAGCGGACGGTGCGGCCGTTGATTTCGTGAAACTGCGGTAGATCGTTGCGAATGTACGTGGCGTAACGACTGATAAACGACAAGCCGAGAATATTTGGCAGCCCGACGTCTTCGTCCATTGAGGCAAGCGACGTATTTGTTTGTCCTCGAAGAACGCTGTGGTTGATCGTAAGCGGAGCGGTGCCACCAACGCCTTGTAAACCTCCCGCGTACAGACCGAGGGGATCGTCGATCGTCGCAAAAAAAGATCCGTTAGCTCCTTCGAGCTCGACCGGATAGGTGCCCTTGTAACCGTCCGACTGCCCCGGATAGGGTCCATCCAGCTTGAAATCGTAATGAGCTTGTGGGGTGAGCAGCGAGATAGCGGCACCGGTATCCATCAGGGCGATATCGTAATGGGCAGTGCCTCCCTGTCCTAAGAGGGTGCCGCTAGGTACAGCGCTATATATAGCGTTCGTGTCGAAATCGTCCTTAAACTCGTTGGTCAGAGCAATGCCGACCTGAGGAAGAAAGCCGCCAATCGGGACGCCCGTGGCTGCGGTCGACTGGGCCATCAGCAATGCGCACGAAAGGGCTATTGCGAGTTCGAAGTAGTACCGCCCACGCTTCTTCATATGTCTGTTCCTCAACTCCCA
>CAZJWY010000042.1:0-14172 GCA_964549545.1 uncultured Planctomycetaceae bacterium
CCGGAACGCGCTAGCGTCCGGTTCCCCCATTTCGGTTTTGTTAGAGTTCCTTAGTAGATCGTTGGGCGTTTGCGGCTCTCAAAAGGAAGCGGGCCGAAATGCCTGCTCGCGAATTGAAATAGGGTATTGAGCGAAGCCGCGACCGATGGGGTCGCGGCTTTTTTTGTGAATAGAGCCCGCGGCGGCGAGCGGGGCTGGGAAACCTATGCCCCGGTTGTGACAGAGGGTTTTTTCTAGCCCATTGCGGCGGGGTTGTTTGCAACAGGTAATAAAGTTAGCTGGCGAGCGTTAGACAATGCGACAAAAGAGCGTATAGCCAGACTAAAATAGGCCTTTTCACCGATTTTTCCGGTGCAGCCGCTTTTCACGGAGCGTTAAACAGGATATTTTAGGGCAACTTTGACGGCTGTTCGGGGCGGCCGCAAAAGGATGCCTTTTCTGACAAAGCACCACTGGCAACCTATATTACCGTGACCGCCGATACGTGGTCGCGGTTGCTTGCTTGACTGGCAGTTGTTTCGGATTAGAATCGGCAGCATTAATTGCCCAGACTGCGCAGTTGTTGTAGTTGACTGCTCAGGGTTCCCCTGATGTCTTGCCGGCTTCTGGCGGGCTTTGATCGAACTTATTTGAGTTGAGGAGGACAAGTAGATGAATCGCCGCTGTTGTAGCGTACTGCCAGCCGTCGTGATGCTGGTGGCTTCGATCGTCGCGCCTGCGAAGGCCGGCGAGTGTTGTGATGCTCCGAAGTGTGGAGCTTGTGGAGCGAGTGAAGGTTCCGCTTGCGGAACGACGACGAAGACGGTCCGCGTTCCGGAGTACACCACCGAGAAGCGCACCGTCCAGAGCACCGAATACAAGAAGGAAGAGCGCACCCGTGAAGTGACGGTTTACAAGCGCGTGCCAGTGAAGGTTGAGAAGGAAGAGAAGTACACGGTCCTGGTTCCAGAAACCAAGACCCGCGAAGAAAAGTACACGGTTTGCAAGCCGACCTGGGAAACCAAGCAAGAGAAGTACACGGTCAACGTCCCTTACACCGAGACGGTTGAGAAGAAGTACACCGTGTCGGTCCCAAGTTGGGAAACCAAGCAAGAGAAGTACACGGTCAACGTCCCTTACACCGAGACGGTTGAGAAGAAGTACACCGTGTCGGTCCCGACCTGGGAAACCAAGCAAGAGAAGTACACGGTTAACGTCCCTTACACCGAGGATGCACAAGGCACCCGCAAGGTGACCAAGCGCGTTCCTGAGACCACCGTTAAGAAGGTCAAGGTTTGCGGCGGTCACTGGGAAACGAAGACCGAAGAAGTCGCCTGTGGCGGCAGCGGTGGTTGTGGCGACGGTTGCGGCGGCTGCAAGAGCTGCGGCGGCTGTGACAGCGGTTGCGGTAGCTGTGGCGGCAACGGTGGTTGCGGCAGCACGAAGACCGTTTGCCATCGCGTTTGGGTTCCAGAAGAGACCGAAAAGGAAGTTACCTGCACGACCTACAAGTGCGTGACGGAAGAAGTTCCTTACACCTACAAGGTTTGCAAGACCCGGCAGGAAGAGCGCACCCGCGACGTCAAGGTCTGCAAGATGGTTAGCGAAGAGCGGACCTGCAAAGTGAACGTTTGCAAGACCCGCCAAGAAGAGCGCACCCGCGACGTCAAGGTCTGCAAGATGGTTAGCGAAGAGAAGACTCGCGAGGTGAAGTACACCGAATGCCATAAAGAAGAGCGCGTTCGCAAGTACACGGTCTGCAAGATCGAGTGCCAAGAAGAGAAGAAGACCGAAACCTACACGGTGTGCGTTCCTCACACGGTTTCGAAAGAAATCGAAGTGAAGGTCTGCCACATGGTGGAGAAGCAGGTTGAAGCTCCAGCTTGCGGCGGCAACGGTGGTTGCGGCAGCAGCGATTGCGGTGGCTGCAATAGCGGCTGTGGCAATAGCTGCGGCGGCTGTGGCTGCAAGTAATCTGGCTTCGCTAGATGGATGTAAAACGTACGGCCGGGCTTTCCTTGAGGGAAGCCCGGCCGTTTTTTATTGCTATGTGGTCTTGTGAGCTCTTTGGGTCGTATGCGGTGATTGGGTTGACGCTAGCGCTGCGAGCAATCGAGTCGTCTAGAGTGAGGCGGACTTGAGCGGAGCGCGACCAATTGCTAAAACGCTCGCCCATTTGCGCACTCTTCTGCTCTGCATCCTTTGGTCTTATCTGTTTTTGGCGATGCATAACATCATTCGCGGCCTCCTGGCGTTATGCTTATTGCTACCAGCTTCCTGGGCGGCTGCGCAATCGGAGGCTGGACCTACCTTGGCGGCCCCCCCGGCAGCAACGCCTGCAGGTGATCCGCCGTCCGAGCCGTGGACGCCACCGGCAGGGGCTGCGGTTTCGCCGCCGGGCGGCGTAGTGGACGAATTGCCTACGCCCGAAGTGAAGGACGCGAACGCGGCCGCCGCGCCGGTGGATGTGGAAACCAAGGCGCTCATCGAATCGGGAACGACTACCTGGTACTCGCCGAGCGGTTGGTTTGGTCCGACCCCCTGGGACTCGGGGATTGAATTGGGCATCAATGGTTCGTCCGGCACGAGTGATTCTTTCAGCATTCGGTCGGGCGGTTATATCAAGCGTGAATCGCGGTTCTCCAAGCTGGATTTTGACATCAGCTATAACCTGACGACTGGCGACGGCGAGACGACGCAAAACAACGCTAAGATGGACTTAACGAACGACTGGCTCATTGATGAAAAGTCGCCATGGACATTGTTCGGGAAGCTCAACGTGTTTTACGACGCATTTGCGACGTATGACATTCAGACCAACGTCAACTCTGGTATCGGCTATCGTTGGGTGCATACGCCGCAGCTCGATTTGATTACACGTTTGGGCGCCGGCGCCCAACGCGAGTTTGGCGGTGAGGACGATGAGTGGACGCCAGAATCGCTCCTCGGCCTCGAATACACACAGCAAATTGCGAAGGCGCAGAAAGTCTATACCAAACTCGAATACTATCCCGAATGGGACGAAGTGGGTGAGTTTCGGGCTACGGCCGACGCGGGTTGGGAAATCGAACTCTCGCAACCGTCGAAGCTGAGCCTCAAACTGTCAGTCAGCGACCGCTACGATAGCACGCCGGATGGGGTCAGCCCCCATTTGTTGAATTACTCGGTGTTGTTGCTGATGAAGCTGTAAGGGGCGGTCAAGAGCGGAGAGTCGAGAGCCCGATGGGGCGGACGCGGGCGACGGTATTCGGCTAGTGGAAGTTTTTTTGTTGGGATACCATAGACGGCTGACTGATGCCCTGGTTTCTGCTGCTATGACGCTCGACTCGACGACCCTGCCTATGTCTGATTCATCGCCGCTGCTGAGAGAGCTGCAGGCGACGCTGGAGCGCGAGATTCCGATGAGCGCCCAGATGGGCATTCGCGTGTGCCAGGCCGATGAGAACGGGCTGGTGGTGCGGTTTCCGTTGAGCCCGAATCGGAACCATCAACAAACGGCCTTTGCCGGTAGCTTGAACGCACTTTGCACGATCGCCGGCTGGAGCACGGTGTTTTTATTGCTCAAGGATTTGGAGCGAGTCGGGAACATCGTTATTCGCCGGAGCACGATCAAGTACCAAGAGCCTGTCAGCACGCCGGAGATTTACGCCCGGTGCCACCCGGTCCACCCGGATGCAAAGCAATATTTTCTTGAAATGCTCGACGACAAAGGGCAGGCGAAGCTGGACCTATCGGTCGAGATTGCCGGGAAGGAGCAGCCTGCGGTGCTGTTTGGCGGGTCTTATGTGGTGCTTCCTAATGGTGCAAAGTAGTCGTCGGCGCTCGCGCTCTTAGGACGCGTTTGGCTTTGAATATATAGCCCGGCCGTTTCGGCCGGTTGCCTCTTTGAATGGAATTCAATTGCGCCGATTGTTTTGAGGCGGGGCGATCGACCCCGGAGGGGTCGGCTATATATGGGCTATGTAGGAGATTCTTGGATGTCGATTTGGCAGCTATGCCGGTTGGCGTTGCCGCTTGTTTGCCATTCCTGCGCCCGCCAATTTGGCACCGGCATAACCGGACCTTTGGTCGATTGAACGCAACTGCTGAATTGAAAATCAGTTGCGTTTTTTTGCCACCTTGCGTTGCCTCTGGCCGAGTGTTGGCACGCGTCGTGCATTGATTGCTTACGCAAGAGCCAACGCGGCGCCGGCCGCCGCCGGCTTGGCATCGTAAACGATCCGCGAGCGGAATCGACGCTCGATCTCGAAATCGTACACGGCGCGATACAGCGCTAGAGTTAAAGAAAAAAGGAGGACTTATCATGAGTCATGCATTGCATCGCAATCGTCTTGGTCGTCGGATGGCCGCTGGATTGCCGGAGTTCGACACGTTGTTCAACCAGTTCTTCCGCTCGGAAGGTGGCGCGACGTGGCATACGCCGGTTTCGATCTGGGAAGCCGACAATATGTTTCATGTTGAAGTAGACGCCGCGGGCGTAACCAAGGAGGACGTGGAGATCACGTTCGACAAGGGCACGCTGCAGATTACGCTGGAGCGCAAAGCGCCCGAGGGCGAGCGGACGAATTGGCACAATGAGCGTGGTTACGGCAAGGTGTCGCGCAGCTTCTCGCTGCCCGATACCGTGGACCCGAACACGATTGGAGCCGAACTGACGAACGGCGTGCTGCATGTTACGATCTCGAAGCTGCCCGAAGCGCAGCCGAAGAAGATCGACGTGAAGGTTTCGTAAGCGTTTCGGAACAAGATGAGCTTCTAGCAGGGGCCGCGCGAAAGCGCGGTCCCTGCTTTTGCGCGAAGAGGGATGTTTTTAACCGCAGATGGACGCGGATGGACGCGGATATAGGTATTGGAAGATTCGGGTGGTACGCTCTGCGCTTTCAGGATGATGATGCAAGTGCTATCCGGCCGCATAGCGGCCCAGGAATGTAGCCGGGGACGTGAGTCCTCGGACACCTGTAGATTCGCTTTACAGTCGGCCCGGAGAGCGTGGCTCTCCGGCTATATTGTTGTGAGTGCGTAATTGCTGTGAGTACGTCAAAAATAATTTGCTGTAAGCTTAAATATCCGGATGATCGGCCAGCCAGCGTTGCCAGTCATCGCCACGGCCTAGGTTCATAAGGACGTTGTTGCAAACATCGCGCGGAATCGCGCCGAGCCGTGTGAGGATGTCGGTGGCGGCGCTGGGGCGAATTTGACAGAGGGCCAGGAGTAAATGTTCGGTGCCGGGGCAGTCGTGCTCGAGCCATTTGGCTGCGGCCAGGCTCTTGGCATCGAGCGCGCTCATGAAGGCGCTCGACTGGTCGTCTCGCGTGACCGATTCGCGCAACAACCGCTCGAGCGTTTTTGGATCGATGCCAAGCTGTTGGAGCACGTTGGTCGTGACGCCGTTCGACTCGCCGATCATCGCCAGTAGGAGGTCGACGCTGTCGATAAACGCGCGGCGGGAACCACGAGCATATTTTTGAGCGACGCGAATGACGGTCCGCGTGCGGTCGGTTCCCATGGCGAATAGAGTTTCTTCCTCGAAGATGGGTGATTCGTTGATCTCGGAGGGTTCGTCGGTGGTATCGAGTTGGAGCTCGTCGTCGGATTGGCTGTCGGCAGCCGCTGTATTGTTGCGGCGGTAGGTCAGCGTGTGGATCTTTTCGACCGTGACCATGCCTTCGGCCACGATCTTGTCGAGCGTCGGAACGAAAGCGGCGATGCGTTCGGGGGTGTCGATGATTTCCACGACGATCGGCACGTCTCCGGACAGATGCAGCACCTTCACCGAGTGGATCTTGCCGCCTATTCCAAAACCCTCGATAGCACGCAGGACGGTGGCGCCAGCCAGGCCCTGGTCGCGGGCGGCGCGGACCACCTGCTCATAGACGGCCCGGCCTTCGTGGCGGTCGCTTTCGTTGACAAAGACTCGCAGCAGGTGGGCCTGGCCTTCGGTTCTCATATTCGTTCCAAAGTAGTCAAAAGGGGCCAAGTCACCGGGAACGCTGCTAGCACCGACCAGGTTAAACCGGCGAATCTCATTTTATTGGGGTGGCGTATATTACCGATCTTAGCTGATAGCCGGACTTTGTGTTTTCCCTGGACCGATTGCCGCAACTTCTTGCGCCGCCGCACTTTGGCGATCTAGCGCGAGACAGCGGGGGGAGCATTTTGTTGGCAGTTTTAGGGAAATCCCAGCGGGTTCCGCTGGGTCGAATCGGGTCAAGGACGACTCCTATGAGTGAATATAACCGCGCGCCCGATCGGAGACATCGTGCCTCAGCCAGAGAACGAATCATGCAAGTTGATCGGCAGCCGAGCCCCTGGCCCTGCGTGGCAATGCTCGCGGGATTGCTCTTTTTGTGTTTGATGGCACCGCGTTATTGGCAGCACACGATCGTCGTGGAGGATCCAGCGATGGGCGTCGAGCGAGACGCCTCGGTCAGCGATTTGGCATTGGGCCGGTATCATCAAGCGCAGCAGCCGAATGTCGTCAGCGAGGAGCATCCGAGCGGACTGTTCGATGTGAGCGGCATTCGTATTGTGGGGCTTTCCAGAGGATCGAATAACGACTTGCTGAATATCGGGGCGCAACCCTCGATCGAGGAGTTGATCGCCACGCAGTCGGCGATTTCGCAATTGTCGGCGTTCGACCACTCTCGGCGAGACGGTTTTGATTGGCCGCTGGAAGTGCGCTCGGCGCTTGCGCCCGCGGAAGCCGATCCGTCGTTGGCCGACGGCGAGCGGGCCAGCCCGCAGTTTGCCTTGCCGTTTGAATCGACGGGTGAAGCTATAGACTTCTATTCATCGGCCGGTGTTCTTTTGGACCGGGCCGGGCAGGCGATCGATGGAGCGGCTAGTTTGGTGTTGAACTGTGGCGAGCAGGTAGATGCGTTGTTTGTCGCACTTCCTGGGCCGAACGTGGCGCCGGCACTTGTGCGAGTTTCTGGGCCGGAAGATCGGCTGGCGATGATACCCACGCCGCGGCCGGTGGCGCCGAGCTATTGGTGCGTGCCGGAGACGCTGTTTGTCGCGCTCGATCGATTATCTGGCCAACCGGAATCGGCTCAATGGGCCAGCCTGGTGCGAAATCAATTGCATGCCTTGACTGATCGCGAGCAATTGGAGGGTGATGATGTGCAGATCATCCTGGCCGACTTGAGCGATGCCACCCAGGAAGCTGCCCGGATGGCGGAGCAATTCGACAATGACCAGTTGCGCGTGGAGTTGCTACGGGCGCATTGGGCGTTGGCTCGCCGGCTCGATTGCTGGGGTGGAATGCACGAGAAACAAGTGGCGTTGCGTTTCCATAGCCGCGTGGCGGCACGGGGCTCGTTGAATCCCTATTTGCAGGGAACAACAGACGCTAGCTCGATGCCGATCGAGGTCGCCGCGCTCAGCAAAGACCTGGAAAAGTACGAAACGAATCGCGACCCCAAGTTGGCCCGCGCGATCGCGCTTCAGCAGCAGTCGCTCATGGCGTCGAACGATGCGATCGACCGGCACGTCGCCGATTCGGTAGAGCAGCATTATCGGAACGCTAATCTTCGCGTGGCGATTACGGCCGAGATGCTGAACCGATTGGCGGGAGTCGAGCGAAATGAATTGAAGCCCGTGAGTGGCCGGGTTGCCGGGAGCTATGTGCGTGGCCAGTCGAATGTGCGCACGGAAAGCCGCGTGCTGCTCGATCCGTCGGCGACCGAATGGCAGTTGGAATTGCAGGCAGACGGCGTAGTCGACTCGAACACGACGGCCAACAGCGGTCCCGTGCGTTTCCGCAGCCGAGGGACGACGGATTTCACGGCGCGCAAGACGATTGTCGTCAACGACCGAGGCGTGCATCTAAAGCCGAGCAGCGTACAGACATCGACGAGCAACCGCCTCGTGGGAGTGACGACCGATTACGACTGGATGCCGCTATTCGGCAGCTATGCCCGGGAGCGTGCGATTGGGGAATACCGGGCGCGGCAGGGTCGCGCGAAAGCGCAAGTCGAGTCGCGCGTGGCGACCGAGGCTGGCGACACGCTGGATCAACAGACTCGCGAGGCGGTCGACCAGATTCGGCAGCAGACCTACGATCGGTTTGCGATGCAGCTCGCGGCGTTTGACATCAAGCTGACGCCGGTCGAAATGAAAACGACCACGGAGCGGCTGGTGGCGCGCGTGCGCGTGGCGGGTGACAAGCAGTTGGGATCGCATACGCCGCGGCCACGGGCCCTTTCCGATAGCCTGGCGAGTGCTCAGGTTCACGAAAGCGCGCTGACGAACCTGGCGGTGACGCTGGGGCTCGACGGCAGACGATTTACGGCCCCCGAACTGCGGGATATGCTTCGTGAAAAATTTCCGCAAATGGCGGCGAAGGACCCGTCGGAAGCACGGCACGACGCAATATTCCAATTCGCGGCGGAAGATGCGGTGCAGGTTCATGTCAACGACGGCAAGCTGGAATTGGCGATTTCGTTTGCCAGCATCGAATTGCAAGACGATGTGATGTCGAACGTCGTTGTCCACGTCTACTATGCTCCGAAGGTGGACGGTCTCACTGCGGAGCTCGTGCGCGAGGGAACCTTGGGCATTCAAGGTCATTTCAGCTCGGGCGAACGGGCGCGGTTGCACAACATCTTCAACCGCGTGCTGCCGCCGGAGCGGCACCTGCCGATCATGGCGATCGACTCCCCGCAGGACAAGCGTTTCCAGGGGCTGATGATCACGCAGCTCGTGCTGGAAGACGGCTGGATGGGATTGGCCGTCGGGCCGGAGACCGACGCGCGGGTTGCCGAGCGGTCGCGGTCGCTGCGGTAAACGTCTTGTGGCACGAACTTTAGTCCGCGCGGGCGTACGCTGCCTAGATTGCAATCCGGCGTTTTCAGAAGCTACGGACTGAAGTCCGTGCCACTAGCCAGTGATTTTTTGCCGCACCCGGTGCCACCAGGTTTGCAGTCGCTGCTGGGTAGTGCCATTGCGACCGATACGGCTGGACGTCAATTCAGCCTTGGCGGCTTCCCAGTCTTCTTGGCCATCGCTCGCGGGGCAACCACGCGATTGCCAAATCTCGTAGGCGCGGCGGGCGATTTCTTCTTCGGGAATATGAAGTTGAGCGGTTAGCATATGTCCTCCAATGCGCCGAGCTCACAAGGGTGGCGCGGTTTCTTCCTGGCCTGGTTAAGTGAAGTATTGAGCGTATTGCACTACGTTTTGCCGAGAAGAGTCAAGAGAGATTGTGGAGATAGATAAGAGTTGGACCCAAGTCCGGCCAAGATGGCCGGGCTATTCATATAGCCGACCCATCTTGTTATTTATATAGCCGACCCATCTTGGGTCGGGGCAATCTGGCCCAGCGTTTGCTCCCTCAAGAAAACTTCTTGATTTCGGGAATAGAAAAGGGGCAGAATACAGAACAGCTCTTGTCGGACGGAATAAGATCGCTCAAGCAACCGAGAAAGGGTGTCACATGGCTCGTTTCTATCGTGCCAGCTGGTGTGATTCGGGCTCGTCTTTAGCGTTTGTCTGTTGCCTGGTCGTGGCGGGCTTCGCGTTGCCGTGCCAATCGGCGTTTGGCTTGGAAGCAACCGCTAAGGCAACGGCGGATAGGTTGGTTGCCTCGGCGGTCGACGCCGAAATACAAGGCGACTCCGGCCGGTCGTTCGCGCATCTGCGCGACGCGGTGCGTGTCGACCCCGACCACCTGGTTGCCCGCGCTCAGCTTGGCGAAGTCCAAGTCGACGGTAAGTGGATCACCGTTGAGGAGGCGCAGCGACGAGCCGCGGTCGATCCGCTGCAAGCAGAATATCGAGAGCGGCGGAAGACGGCTGATAAAAACCTTCAATCCCAACTAGCGCTGGCCCGGTGGTGCCGCAAGAACAATTTCAACCAGGAAGCACAGTTCCACTGGTCGAACGTTCTTTCGATGGAACCGAAAAACGAAGAGGCGTTGCGAGCTCTGGATTTACGTTGGCAGAAAGGGCGGCTCGTATCGCGGACGCAAAGCGCTCAAGACAAGGACCAACTCAAGGAAGCGAAGCGGGCGGCGGCTCAATGGGAGTCGAAGTTGGTGAAGTGGCGAAGGGCTGTTTCCGGGACGGATGCGGCCGCGAGCGAGGGAGCGCTCGCGGAGATTCGCTCGATATCGATCGCAGACGCGATTCCGTTGCTGGAAGAAGTGACGCTGGGCCGCGACGCGAATCATTCGCGTCATGCTGACGAGTGCCAGGCGATCGCGCTCGCGTTTATCGAGGCGCTTGGCAAGATGCAGGGACAGCCGGCGACCGAGTCGCTAGCTCGCCACGCGGTTTTTTCACCCGATGCAAAAGTGCGCACATTGGCGATCGCCCAATTGAAGCCGCGCGACCAGCATGATTTCGTGCCAATGTTGTTGGGCGGGCTGGGGATGCCGATCGAGTCGACGTACAGCCTGACCACGGGGCCGGACGGGAGCGTCCATTACTATCGGTCGCTCTATCGCGAGGGGCCTGAAGCGGATTGGTCTTGGGAGTCGCGGCGCCAGGTCGTGCTGCTTGATATGACCGGACGTAGTTTTGAGTTCGATGTTTCCACGGGTAGGGTCGAGGCAAGTCGTCCGACTGAGCCGACTGTGGTTGTTGCTGCCAAGAAAGCTGCGGTGACCTCGAAGTATCAGAGCGGCTACCAGAACGATGCGGCGGCTACAGAAAGGAAGATTGCCAACACGAATCAAGCGATTGAGAACTTGAACGCGCGCATCTTGCCCGCGCTGTCGGAAACAACCGGAAAAAATTTTGGTGATAATCCCAAAGCCTGGTGGGACTGGTGGCGCGATAAAAACGAGTATTATACGGACGATCATCCTGTCAGCCGAGGATACGACTTCGGCAAGGACGACTACACATACTGTCCGCCGCCACCGTGGCGCCCCCACTCGTGCTTCGCCCAGGGAACGCTGGTTTGGACGAAGACCGGTACGCGACCGATCGAAACGATCGAGCCGGGCGACCTGGTGTTGTCGCAAAACGTCGATAGCGGGGAACTCAAGTACGCGACCGTCCTCTTACGAACCATACGGCCGCCGAGCAAGCTGCTCAAGATTTCGATGGGCGGCGAAGAGTTCAACTCGACGCCGGGGCATCCATTTTGGGCCTCTGGCCTGGGGTGGCGAATGGTCAAGGAACTGAAAGAGGGGCAAGTCATTCACGGCATAACGCGATCGGTGCGCGTGGAGTCGATTGTGCCGGGAAACGAGGGCGAGGCTTATAACCTAGTGCTTGCGGAAAACAATACTTACTTTGTAGGTGAAACCGGTGTCCTGGCTCACGACATTACGATGCAGCGGCCAACGCAGTCGCTGGTGCCCGGCTTTTCCAAGTCGAAGGCGAATGTTGCGAGCATCTCGACACAACGATGAATTCTCACTGCCCCTCGGCGCTGTTGTGCGGTTGATCAATCAGCCGGCACGCGCTAGCGCCCGGTTATCCGGCTGTTCGGCTGGCATTAGAAGATTGACCGGCACTGCATTTCTGCTTGCAGGTTACTGACCGAACAACATCCATTACGGTTGCTTCTCTGCCATTTGCGAGCCCAAGCCGCCACCGTTGCAGCGGTTTTGTCCCTGGCACAGCCTTTGCGTTACGAGTTGGTGTCGTTGATGAAGTGATGACGCTGTGTAGGTTCCCTACAACGTCGTTCCATAGTCGGCCCAGCCGACGCATATACCGAGGAGGAAACAATGTCTGTCGTAGCACCTATTATGCTGGCTGCCGCTGGCTACTCGTTGGTCTACCTGCTGCTTGGCGGTGGGCTCGGCGGCGCACTTTTGATTTTCATCGTCGCGAAGATGCTGGGCAAATAATCTAGTGAGGTTAGGTCTCGGCGTTACTCGCATCCTGAAGCACGGGCATGTTCGCCAGCCTTAGCCGCTGACGAGCATCCCCTGTGTTATTCCAGGTGCGGGCAGCGTACTGGCGCCCATCAAGAATTGATCGATCGCCCGGGCGGCGCCGCGGCCTTCGTTGATGGCCCATACGACGAGCGACTGGCCCCGACGGCAGTCGCCCGCGGCAAAGACCTTCGGCGTGGACGTGGCGAATTTGCCATGATCGGCTTTGAACGTTTCCCAGTTGCCGCGAGGGCGCTGGTTTTCTACTCCCAGCATTTCGCCGATCGTAAGCTCGGGGCCGAGAAAGCCCGTGGCGAGTAAAACTAAGTCAGCCGGCCAAACTTTTTCGCTCCCGGGCACTTCGGTAAACGGCGCTTTCTCACCAGGTTTCGACCAATCCACCAGCACGGTTTTCACACCAGTGACGTGTCCCTCCTCGTTACCGACAAACTCCTTGGTCATCACACAATACTCGCGCGGATCGTTGCCATGTTTGGCTTTGTTCTCCGCGTGTGAGTAATCGATGCGATAGATTCGCGGCCACTCAGGCCAGGGATTGTTGGCGGCGCGGCCTTCAGGCGAGCGGTCGAGCAACTCGAAGTTGACGACGCTCTTGCAGCCGTGGCGGAGCGAGGTGCCGATGCAGTCGCCCCCCGTGTCGCCGCCGCCGATGACGACGACATTGAGGCCCGCGGCGGAAATGAATGGCAGCGCGTCGCCATTTCTGGTTGTGGAGCTTAGCCTGCTGATTTTTTCAGGCACTTCGCTTTCCCCGATCTGCAATCCGCAGTCGCCATCGAGCAAGCTCTTGGTGTTTCGCGTAAGAAAATCCATCGCGAGATAGACGCCCTTCAAGTCGCGGCCCGGGCAGCGGCCTGTGGGATCGAACGATTTCGTTGCGCCCGTGGCAAGCAGCACGGCGTCGTTCTCGGCAACCAGTTGTTCGGGATCGATGAATTGGATTTGGCAGCCGCGCTCTTGCATGATTTGCGTCATGTGGCCGCTGGGGAAATCTTCCTGACGGCCGACGTGGGCGCAGGTGACGAACTTCACGCCTTCGGCTGCCAAGAGATCGACGCGGCGCTGGACGACGCCCTTGTCGAACTTCATGTTGGGGATGCCGTACATGAGGAGGCCGCCGATGCGGTCGGCCCGCTCGTAAACGGTAACCGAGTGGCCCGCTTTGTTGAGCTGCGCTGCGGCGGCCAGACCGGCTGGTCCGCTGCCGACGATCGCGACTCGTTTGCCGGTTCGGCTGGACGGCGGTTGTGGCGTCACCCAGCCTTCGGCGAAACCACGATCGATGATCGCGTTCTCAATGTTCTTGATTGTGACCGGCGGCTCGATGATGCCGAGCACACAGGCGCCTTCGCACGGGGCAGGGCAGGCCCGGCCCGTGAACTCGGGGAAGTTGTTGGTCTTGTGCAACCGATCGAGCGCGTCTTTCCAGCGGCCTTGGTAGACGAGGTCGTTCCACTCGGGAATAAGATTATCAATCGGGCAGCCCGAATCGCTTTGGCAGAAGGGGACGCCGCAATCCATGCAACGAGCCCCCTGCGTGCGCAGGTGGACGTCGTTCGGGGCGGTGTAGATTTCCAGGAAATCTTCTACCCGTTCCAGCGGATCGCGGTAAGGAACCGCTTGTCGATCGAATTCTTTGAAGCCTGTGGGTTTGCCCATGCCGCTTTTCGTCCCGGAGGGACGCCCGGAAATAGCCCAGCGATTCATCGCTGGGTAGAGATTTGAAATATTTGTATGCGTCCCAGAGGGACGCCTGATTTTCAACTGTTAACTGTTAACCCCAAACATATCGGGGATCATATTCGATTCCATGTTTTTCCAAGAATGCGATGAACTCTTCTTGGAATGATTTGGTTCGATGATGTTCACGTTGGTTGGAAATGTACCGCTTCGTGTCGGATACTTGTGATACTCCAACGGAGAACGCACCGTAGCCTTCTTGCCAGGCAAAGTTCTGGTAATTGTCAAATGTTTCGTGTATCCATTTGGACGAACCGCCCTTTATCAACTGCATCGCTTTGGCAATGCTCAATGTGGAAGGAATTGAAAGCAGTAAATGGATATGGTCTTCAATTCCGCCAATTGCGAGCATCCGCATTTGATTTTCGCGAGCGATTCCGCCCATGTAGGGCCAGAGACGCTCTTGCAATTCTTCTGTGATTAACTTTCTTCGTTCTTTGGTGCTGAAGACGCAGTGATATAGAGCGCTAATGTACGAGTGCGACATGGGACGCTTTCTATGCCCTTCAGGTCAGTCAGTTTCAATCGTCCCTCCGGGACTTCGTGGTTTGGCTTGGTTCCTTTTCCCAGCGATGAATCGCTGGGCTATTTTCGCTGTC
>CAZJWY010000042.1:14182-32073 GCA_964549545.1 uncultured Planctomycetaceae bacterium
TGTCATCCCTACGGGACGAGCTGGGGACCGTAATCTTGTTCTTACGCTAGTGCTGCCATTTCTTATGCGACGGTCACCGCTTGCCGGATTTGTGCTGCTTTTCTTTCTTCCAAGACGCGCTTGTAGTCCGTCGGCATGACTTTGATGAATTGCGGCAGGGCCTCGTCCCAGCGGTTGAGAATGTCGGCCGCTACGGCGGAGCCGGTCAGCTCGCGGTGCTTTTCGATGAGCGCGCGAAGCTCGGCAGCGTCTTCGCTGATGTCGACTTTTTCGTGTTCGACCATGCCCATGTTGCAGTTCAAAAGGAGCGAGTCGTGTGGATCCCATACGTAGGCGATTCCGCCCGACATGCCGGCTGCGAAGTTGCGGCCGGTCGGACCCAGGATTACGACACGGCCGCCGGTCATGTATTCGCAGCCGTGGTCGCCAACGCCTTCGATCACGGCGCTTGCGCCGCTGTTGCGGACGGCGAACCGTTCGGCCGCGCGACCGCGGATGAAGGCTTCGCCGCTGGTTGCGCCGTAGAGTGCCACGTTGCCGATGATGATGTTGTCTTCGGCTACGAAGCTCGACTGGTCGTGTGGGTAGATAATAACGCGGCCGCCGGAGAGGCCTTTGCCGACGTAGTCGTTCGCGTCGCCGATCAGTTCCAGCGTAACACCGCTCGCCAGGAAGGCGCCGAAGCTCTGGCCGGCGGAGCCGGTGAGCTTGAAGTGAATCGTGCCATCGGGCAGACAGCTTTCGCCCCAGCGCTTGGCGATTTCATGGCTGAGAATCGTGCCGACGGTGCGATTCGTGTTGATGATGTTCACCTCGGCGCGAACTTTGTCGCCTTTCTCGAGGGCCGGTTTGGCCAGGTCGAGCAGTTTCGTGCGGTCGAGCGAGAGTTCGAGGCCGTGGTCCTGAGCTCTTGTGCAATATGTGCCGACATCGGGACGTGGCTTCTTGACTGGCGTGAGCAGGTCGGTGAGGTCGAGGCCATCGGCTTTCCAGTGCTGGATCGCGGCGTTGGTGTCGAGCACATCGACCCGGCCGCACATCTCCTCGATCGTGCGGAAGCCAAGCTGTGCCATCACCTGGCGTGCATCTTCGGCCACCATGAACAGGTAGTTCACCACATGCTCGGGCTTGCCGGCGAACTTCTTCCGCAACACGGGGTCCTGCGTGGCAACGCCGACGGGACAAGTGTTCAGATGGCACTTCCGCATCATGATGCAACCGAGCGTGATGAGCGGCGCGGTGGCAAAGCCGAATTCTTCGGCGCCGAGAATCGCGGCGATTGCGACATCACGACCCGTTTTGAGGCCGCCGTCGGTTTGGAGCACCACACGGCTACGCAAGTCGTTGAGGACGAGCGTCTGGTGTGTTTCGGCGATGCCGAGTTCCCAGGGCAGGCCGGCGTGTTTGATGCTAGTGAGGGGCGACGCGCCGGTGCCGCCGGTGTCGCCAGAGATCAGGATGTGGTCGGCATATCCTTTGGCCACGCCGGCCGCGATCGTGCCAACGCCCACTTCCGAGACCAGCTTCACGCTCACGCGGGCCGATGGGTTGCTGTTCTTCAGGTCGTGGATCAATTGCTTGAGATCCTCGATCGAATAGATATCGTGGTGCGGCGGCGGGCTGATGAGGCCAACGCCGGGCGTGGAGTAGCGAATGCGGGCGATGTTCGCGTCGACCTTGCGGCCGGGTAGTTCGCCACCTTCACCAGGCTTAGCGCCCTGGGAAATCTTGATTTGCAGTTCGTCGGCGTTGGCGAGGTACCAGATCGTAACACCGAATCGGCCGGAGGCTACCTGCTTGATAGCCGATCGCTTGGAGTCGCCGTTGGGCAGCGGCTTAAAGCGCTCGGGATCTTCGCCCCCTTCGCCCGTGTTGCTCTTACCGCCGAGGCGATTCATCGCGATGGCCAGCGTTTCGTGCGCTTCGGCTGAAATTGAGCCGAAACTCATTGCGCCCGTGCAGAATCGCTTCACGATTTCCTTGGCCGGAATCACTTCGTCGATCGGGATGGGGCCGCCGTTGGCGCCAAGTTTGAATGCCAGCAAGCCGCGGAGCGCACAACGCGTGCGGGCATCGCTATTGGCATGATCGGCGAAGCGACGATAGGCATCGACGCTGTTGTTGCGAGCGGCGACTTGCAGATCGGAGATGGCCGACGGGTCCCACATATGGCGTTCGCCGTCGGCCCGCCAGTGGAACTCGCCCGGGTTGGGCAATACAGGTAGGCGGTCGCCCGGTTGCTCGGGATAGCCAATCGCGTGGCGGCGCAGGGCCTCCTCGGCCAGCACGTTGAAATCGACGCCCTGAATGCGGCTCGCGGTGCCCGAGAAACAACGATCGATCACGTCGCTCTTCAAACCGACTGCCTCGAAAATTTGCGCCCCCTTATAGCTTTGCAGCGTCGAGATGCCCATCTTGGCCATGACCTTGAGCATGCCCTTGGCAACGCCTTTACGATAGGAAGCGACAAGGTCCTGGTCTTCCTTCGTGACCGGATCGTAGACTTCGCCGTCGACGACAGCTTCGATCGCGGGATGTTCCTTGCCCTCGCCGGCCTGATCGGATTTATCGGACCCTTCGGGCCGCTGGAGAATGCCTTCGCGACGGGAATGCCAGAGTGACTCGAACGCGAGGTACGGGTTGATCGCATCGGCGCCGTAGCCCACCAGCAGGCAATGATGATGCACTTCACGAGCTTCGCCAGACTCGACGATGATGCCGATGCGGGCCCGCTTTGCCTTGCGCACCAGGTGATGGTGGACCGCGCCGGTGGCGAGCAGCGAGCTGACCGGGACGCGATCGCGACTGATTGCTCGATCAGAAAGGATGACAAGCGAAAGGCCTTCGTCGATCGCGGCTTCTGTCTCGGCACAGATGCGATCGAGCGCCGAAACAAGCCCTTGCCGGCCTTCGCTACGGGCAAAGGTAATGTCGATTACCTTGGAACGCCAGCCGCGATGATTCAGGTGCTTGAGGGCCGCGAGCTGTTCGTTCGACAGGATGGGGTGCGGAATTCGCAGCCGATGAGCGTGCTCTTCCGTCGTTTCCAGCAGATTTTTCTCGGGGCCTACGTAGCACTCGAGCGACATGATCACTTCTTCGCGGATCGAATCGATCGACGGATTCGTGACCTGGGCGAATAGCTGCTTGAAGTAGTCGTACAACATCCGTGGCTTGTCAGAGAGGCAGGCCAGGGCGGAGTCGTTGCCCATCGAGCCGACCGGATCACGCAGCTCGCGAACGAGCGGCAGCAGCATGAACTGCATCGTTTCGACGGTGTAGCCAAACGCCTGCATCCGCTCGATCAAGGTTTTGGGATCGAAGCCGTGGGGCTCTTTGTCGGTTTCCAACTCGTTGAGATCGATGCGCTGCCGTTCAAGCCATTCGCCATAGGGACGGCGGCTGGCGAAATCGCGCTTCAGTTCATCATCTGGAATCAGGCGTCCTTGCTCAAAGTCGACGAGGAACATCCGGCCTGGCTGGAGGCGGCCTTTGGCTTTGATGTTCTGTGGCTGAATGTGCAGCACGCCCACTTCACTGGCCATGATCACGCGGTCATCGTGCGTAATGTAGTAGCGCGACGGCCGCAGACCGTTGCGATCGAGCACGGCGCCGATGTACTTGCCGTCGGTGAAGACGATCGAGGCAGGGCCGTCCCAGGGCTCCATCATGCAGGAGTGATATTCGTAGAAGGCCTGCTTCTCTTCCGACATCGTTTCATGGTTTTGCCACGCTTCGGGAACCATCATCATGACCGATTCTTGCAGCGTACGGCCGCTCATGAGGAGGAACTCGAGCACGTTGTCGAACGTGCCGGAGTCGCTGCAATCGGGTTCGGCGACCGGGAACAGCTTAGCGATGTCTTTGCCGAGCAATTTGCTCTCGGCCATGCCCTGGCGGGCTTGCATCCAATTAATATTGCCGCGGAGCGTGTTGATTTCGCCGTTGTGGCTCATGAACCGCAGCGGTTGAGCGCGGTCCCAGGAGGGGAATGTATTGGTCGAGAACCGTGAGTGGACCATCGCCAAGTGGCTGGTGTAATCGGGTGCGGCGAGGTCCGGGTAATACTTGAAAAGCTGCTCGGTCGTGAGCATGCCCTTGTAAATGATGACCTTTGTCGACAACGAGCAGACGTAGAACATCTTGGCCTGCTTCATCGCCTGGTCGCTGCGAATCTTATGGCTGGCTTGCTTGCGGATGTAATACAAATGCCGTTCGAAAGCGTCGCCCGACAGGCCGTTGGCGGCAGCGATGACGAGTTGCTCGATGTGTGGCTCGCCCGCACGCGCGCTGGGGCCGATGTCGGCTTTGTCGGTTTGCGTGGGAACTTGTCGCCAACCAACGAGCGATTGCCCTTGAGCGGCGATGAATTCCTCGACAGTTTGCTTGCAACGCGCCCGCTCGGCCGAGTCCTTGGGCAGAAAGACATTGCCGGCGGCAAACTGGCCCGACTTGGGGAGGTCTTTGCCGAGTTCTTTTTTCACGACACGCTGCAGAAACTCGAGGGGTAGTGCCGTGAGAACGCCGGCGCCGTCGCCCGTGTTGGGTTCGCAACCGCAAGCGCCCCGGTGATCCATATTGCGCAGCACTTCCTCGGCATCAATGAGAATCTGGTGACTGCGCTTGCCTTTGATGTGGGCAACAAACCCCACGCCGCACGAATCGTGCTCGAACGCAGGATCGTACAGCCCTTGCTTCGGCGGCAGGCCGAATTGAGGAGTTTGTTCCATTTTGTTTTGTAATGAGTTATCCATGGCAACAAACAAGGCAAATAGTGAAGCGGTTAGGATGCGGCATGGGAGGTCGCAAATTCTTCTTCGGTCCGATGACTGTCTGGTTCGGCGGCTATTAGAGCCGGCACATCGGGCTCCGTGATGGGCGCCGCTTGCGACTGCAGCAACTCGATGAATTGTCGAGCGGTCTCACTCAGCTTGCGATCTCGGCGATAAATAATGCCAAGCGGTCGCACGAGGTTGATGTCTTCGATGGGGATTTGAACGAGCGTGCCCGCGCTGATCTCGCGCGCGACCGTCGGCTCGGGCAACAAGCTGACCCCGGAGCTAATCTCGATGGCCCGCTTGATCGTTTCGATGTTGTCGAACGCGAGCGCCACGCGGACCAACACTTTGTTGGCAGCGAGCGCCGCATCGATCTCCTCACGAATCTTGAGACCTTCCTGAAAGGCCACGAATGGTTCGTTGCGCAACAGGCTCAGGCCGACGCTACGCCGTTTGGCGAGCGGATGTTGTGGGTAACAGACGAGCACGAGTGGTTCGGATCGCCAGGGGATCGTAGCCATGCTGGCCGATTCTTCGGGATAGCTCACCAAGCCCAGGTCGGCCTGGCCTTGATCGACCACTTCATACACCCGATGGGGATGCAAATACTCGAAGCGGACATCGGCCCGCGGATGAGCGGCGAGGAATTGTCGGAGCAGGCCGCTCATGTGGGCCAGGCCTACCGAGTAGATCGATGCCACCGTCAGCCGGGCGGCCGTCGCCTCGTGCAGCGAGCGAACCTCTCGCTCCAAATCGTCGTATCGTTGAACGATGACTCGCGCGCCCTCGTGAAACCGCTTTCCCTCGGGTGTAACCAGAAACGGCCGCTTGGATCGATCGATCAACTGCACTCCCAGGTTCTCTTCCAGATGGTGAACAATCTGGCTGGCATTGGACTGAGAAACACCGTTGGCCTTGGCAGCCCGCGAAAAACTGCCAAGATCAACGATGTCGCAGAATGTTTTGAGGAAGCGCAAGTGCATATATATTTAAGGACAGGCACCCAACCGAGTCTGCCATCCCGCCCAATTGCCGACGACAACCAGGGGTAGGGGAGGCGAGGTAACACGAGCGGACACGCATAACTGCTCGGACCGTTCTGGTCCTATCAGCCGTGCGTGTTATCGGTTATTTGCCGAAGATTCCGCCCTGAAAATTAGTTATATGAATACCAAGCCGAGACAAAATTAAAAACAAGAATAGTAGGTTAGCTAGCTCCGGCCATGCTGTCAAGCTACGCGAATGGCCGGTTTGTGAGGCTTTCCGCTGCTAAATCGCTTGGATTAGTCGCTTTTTATGCCTGAGAGAGGAAGAACCTATCGAGGCTCAGTAGAAGCGCGGGGAAATGCTACAATCCATAGACAACCTTTTTTAGGCTCTCTAACAAACCCCCCTCTTCCATTGGAAGAGTGCTGGGATGGCTTAGGAATCGGTTTTGTTAGAGTTCCTTAGTTCCGCCGGATGATTTTGATGGACGCTCTTCTGGACTTTTTTCTCCACTTAGACACTCATTTGGCGGCCTTGGTTAGCCAGTATGGGGCTTGGGTTTACGCGATCCTGTTTCTCATTGTGTTTGCGGAAACGGGCCTGATCGTGACCCCGTTTTTGCCCGGGGATTCGTTGCTATTCACGGCAGGTGCATTCGCTGCCTCGAATGAGAGCACCCTCAGCGTTTGGGTACTGTTTTTGGTGCTGGTAACGGCTGCCACCCTGGGAGACGCCGTGAACTACGCCGTCGGCCATTTCATCGGTCCCCGCATATTTCGAGCGGAGGATCGAGCGAGCTTTTGGCACCGATTGCTCAATCGCAAGCACTTAATGAGGGCTCACGCCTTTTTCGAGCGGCATGGCGGCAAGGCCATTGTTCTAGGCCGTTTTGTGCCCATCATTCGCACATTTGTGCCATTTGTCGCGGGCTGCGGGGCGATGTCTTACCCGCAGTTCGCTTTGTACAACGTCCTGGGGGGCTTCCTCTGGGTCGGCTTGTGCGTTTTTGCCGGCTATGTCTTCGGCAGCCAGCCCTTTGTCAAAAACAACTTTGAAGTCGTGGTCATCGCCATCGTCTTCATTTCGCTGCTGCCTATCCTCTGGGGCTACATCCTGTCACGGTTGGAACGCCGCGCGGCCAACGCGAAGTGATCTGCGCAGCGACCATGGCACGGATTATTACGGAGCGAGTGGCGGGGTTTATCCCCGCCGGGATGAACCCGGCGGCTCGCCATGGAAATGGTAAGTTGCTCTAAAGTCCGTGCCACGCGCCGCTTACAGCGCCTTTTTATCCGAATCCGTCTTGGCAGTCGACTTGTGGAGATTGGGGCTGATCTGCTCGATGCTGTCGAGGTGGCCGTTCATCGACGCGCCGCCGACGACGAGCAAGCTGCCTTGCGGTCCGGGCACCAGTTGATGAAAGAATCGTGGCGTCTCGAGCTTGCCTGCCTCTTCCCATTCGGCCCCGTTTTTCGCCAAACGATACAAGACGCCACGCATTCCACACACATACAATTTGCCGTCCAGGTTCCAAGCCGAAACGCCGAAGCCGGCCATGCCGACACCTGGCAGCTTCGGCCCCTTCGACCATTTGCCAGTTTGAGGATCGAAGAAGTCGACGCGAAGCGACGGTTTAGCCTTTTCGTCCATGCCGCCGAGCGCGAAGACCTTGCCGTCCCATACACCGGCGGCCAGCGCGCGGCGCTTGAACTCGGGGACAGGCAACTTTTGCCAGCCGGACTGCGGGTCGTTGAAATCGTAAACAAGCGCGTCTGGCTGCCAGGTGCCGGGTGATTTGCCATCGAGCTTCCAACCGCCGACGACGTACAACTTATCGCTGATGACCGCCGCGTTGTGCGATGAACGGGCCGCAGGTAGCGGCGCAAGGGCCGTCCACTTCTTAGTGGCCGGGTCGAACTGGGCGAATTCGTCGGTCGATTGCAGGTTTTCCTTATCGTCGGTCGTGGCATTGCGGTGATTCAGCCCGCCGACGCGATAGACTTTGCCGCCATGGGCAACCAGCGGCATGCCTTGCAGGTGCGTCTGCATCGGCAGCTCTTCCCATTCCTCGCCCCCGTCGAGCTTAATGCGACGGAAGTGGGACGACAGATTGGCGGCCGAGTGCTGGTGCTCCTCGCCGATATGACCGCTGTAAACATACAGCCAGCCGTCGGATACCACGGCGCCGAAGCTGGAGACAGCCTCGGGAAGCGGCGGCAGTGCGGAGGTCGTCGCCTTATGCGACTCGGCCTTCGAGTCCGCCGATGCCGAGGTCGCCTTTTTCGGTGCGTCATTCTCCTTCGACGGCAACGAGAACGTCAGCGACGCGTAGTGCATGACGCCCTTGTAGGGCTTCTTGTCGAGCTCGCCGGCTTTGCCTTTCTCCATCGTGTTCGCGAGCGCGCCGATGGGGCCGCCCTTTTCTGATTTGAACGAAACTTGGCCCTTGTCGTCGGCCTTCTTTTCGTCGGGATCGGCGTCGTCGACCATCAGGGTGACAGCGGCGTCTTTGAGTGGCTTGCCATCCCAAAGAACGGTCAGTTCGACTTCGTTGCCTTTGACCTGAGGGACAATTTCCAGCCGCAGGTCTTTGGACGTACCGGCGTGATTGATCGCCTCGCCGTTTGTGCCGTTTACATGCTTTGCATGGTAGACGAGCAGCGCATTGCCATAGATGCCGTATTGCTGGCTCGTTTCGAGGACAGGAGCTTTGGCGTCAGCGAGCGGACCGATGAGCCCCACGCGATCGTCGGTCTCGATGCTCTTGGTCGCGACTTCGCTGCGCTTGCCATCGGCCGAACGGCTCCAGAGCTTCACCTTCGCGAGCTTGTCGGGGAAGTGATACGTTTCCTCAGCCGGGCTTTCGCCAAAGAACAAAAAGCCCTGCGGCTTGCCATCGACTTCGACGGTTTTGACCCAGAGAAAGTGTGCGTGCGAGGTTGCTGCCACGGCAGTAATGGTCAAGCCGCAAATAAGGGAGGCGAGCATGCGGATCGGTTGGGGAGTTTCGAGATGCATGAGTTTCTCAGTGCTTGAAGAGTGATTGTCATTCTCAGCGGAGCAAACAACCATAGGTTGGGTTTCAGCCAGACACGCCCCAAAACGCCCAAGCGTCAGGCTAAGCCTAATCTACTGGAGGTAAGGATGATCGGTAGCTAAAATCAATAAAATAAAAGGGAGGGCGACTATAACTTGGCGTTCGTCACGGTGCGATGGCCGCCCTCCCGTTTCGTTGGTTTGATACTATTCGATGCTAATGTCAGTTTCCCCGCCGGCGCGAGTCACAAGCGCCTTGCGGACAAGTGGATCAGAGTCCGTTGCCAGGAAGCGGACTGAACCGTCAAGCAGGGCGAAATATACACCGCCCGAATGATCGCTGCGGAAAAGCCGTTTGCTGATTGGAGACGCGAAGTCGTTCGAATTGTTGTATAAGTTTGGATAAGACACCCCCATGTGTCCCCACGCCAAGGCCCAATACCCCTGGGCCCAAGTCTGATCGCCCCACATCGGCGTGCCATTCAGTCCCGGGGCCTTTGACCATAGCCATTTGGCATGACCAAAATTAGTCTCCCCAATCAATAACGTCTTGGATGCACCGTCCGTGATGTTTCGGAAGCTCAGCGAGTAGTGCCCATCTTTCGGGACGGGTTTGAATGCGCCGTCCGCCTCCTCGTAATTGCTATACTCGGTGCGTGTGGAAATGATGTAGCTCCCGGGCCCCATCCTCTCATCCGAACTCATCGGCTCTGGCATTGATCGCGGCATTCTCATAGAAGGGCAGGTGTATATATCGATCGGCTGGCTTGTAAAAGGCAAGTTGACCGGATCGTCGGCCGGCTTGGTCAAGTCGTACTGGCTGAAACGATTTGCTTCTTCGAGATAGGGCAACAAAGCGACCAATGTGCTGCCCATGTTGTTGTACACATCCGTTCCCAAATTCGGCGGCGGCAAGTGCTGGTTGGCGCTGGAATAGTTTTGCACCGCCAAACCGATCTGCTTGAGATGGTTTTGGCAGGTGAGGCGGCGCGCACACTCACGGGCAGCCTGAATGGCAGGAAGCAACAGCGCCACGAGGATACCGATAATCGCAATTACGACGAGCAGTTCGACAAGCGTGAAGCCGCTCGGTCGAAAACTGCACGCATGTCGGTTCGTTTTCATCGACGCTTCCGTCCGTGTCTAAACTGCGCGAAAAATGGAGCGGCTAGCGCAACTAATAGGATTGCAATGGGTTCTGGTACTGCATTGCTGTCAAACAGTCCGCTGCCCGAGCCACTTCCAGCGGTGTTGCCAAAGCGGACACGCCACTCGACATAATCCTGTACCGTAACGTGGTCTGGATCGTCGACTTGATTTAGCAGGGGGCCACCTTTGCGCCAAAGCACGTAATCGGCAGCGTCTACCACGCCATTACCGTTGTAATCGCCCGGCAGGCCATCGGGCAAGATTTGATAATCAATTGCAAGTTGGGGTAGTCTCGCAGGTGTCACGAAGGGGCTAGCCTCTTTAGTAAACCAACGTGGATAGCCGCCGCCGCTTGTACCCATAACGCCCGTGCTGTGCAACGACGACAGAAACAGACCTAGTCCGCCAGCTGCCAAGGACTCCTGAACATAGGATCGAACTCCGGGCTTAGTAAGATCGAGCGAGAATGTAAACGTGGTGAGGCTTGGGATATCTTCACCCACGGGCACATTGGCCGTACCGATAGCCCAAGGGTCTGGCGTGAATGGAGTCGTCCAGTTGTTCTCTGCCGTTTCGCTGTAGCCACCAGTGACGCTGTTCATTACGTCAACGTTGTCAAACACTCCGGGAGCAGTTTCATTTCGGACAATCGGATAGGCAATGTATCCAAACTCGGGTTCCGGGTACGGGTGAGTAACTTCGTCGACGAGGGGCGGTCCAGAAACGTTACTGCCAAACTCGTATCCCGTGTAGCCGGCACGAAGGCCTGCGCCGTAAAGTTCCATCGGCCGTTGCGACGTAACAGAGCCGCCCGGTAAATATTGCGACAGCAACGCTGACTGGCTGATGGGCTGGTTGTCGTACTGGACCCTCTTTGGACTGCCATCGTACGTCATCGTGGCAGTGAAGGTGACAGAATTGATTTGGTAGCGCTGAGCTGCCAGGTTCGGAGTAATATTGTTGCTGGTATTAAAGGCAAATAACGCGCTGCCCAATCGTGATGTATCGCTAACCGTCGAAGGCTCGAATTGTTGCGTTTCTGGATCGACCGAGTACAGATTGGCAAACGTTGGGACCAGGAAGCGCTGGCCAGGATCATCGGTATTGGTGTAAAACCACAGGTCGAGATCCGATTGACCCCAATTAGCTGTTAAAGCATGGGCCGCCGGCACGGTGTAGCAAAATGCGGCTAAGCTGCACACCAGTGACACGGCGGCCCGTTGGGCGTTCCTTTTGCTTTTCTTGGTCCATTCCATGATGCTAATCAATTCCTGTCGTAGTTACGCAGAGCGGCGACGCCGTACCAGGGTCAATCCGACCGAGCCCAACAACAAGCACACGGTCGACGGTTCTGGGATAGAGCCAGTGTAAACTGAAACTTTATCGAGGGCGTACTTGTACGAAATGGCGGCAGCGGTCGGATTTGCCGTTGAAATGGCAGCCGGCACGTTGAAGCCGATTTGAATGCGCTCTACGAGGTCGAAAACTTGGGTATACGTTGCGAGTTCCTGTCCTGGGCCGGACTCGGCCGTAATCGTGCTGCCAAGGAAACTTGGATCAATGACGTAGTCGAGCTTGGTCCATGTGTTAGGTTGAACCATTGTGCCGTCGACGAGTGCTACGGCCGGACTGTTGCCCGCTGTCGCGATGCGAACAAAGTAGGGCAGAGCAACCGGCGCCTCGTGGTAGGTCCAAAAACTGAAGTGGTTAATTCCACCGGCGGTCCAGTCGCCGTAGAACTTGTCATCGCTGGCATGAAGTTCCGGTGTTTCCGTGGTATTGCCGCGGAAAACAATCCGAGAAGTGCCTGTTGCGTTCGTCGACGTGTTCATTGTTGTGGATACGTAACTGCTGCTATCGGGACCCCCGCTCGATTCCCATGTCGCCAGAAGCAAGGACTTGCCGTCGATCCAATCTTGTGCGTCCGAAGCGAATTCTTCGGTGTACGGCGTGACAGGTGCGGCGGTTGCAATGCAGGCGAACGCATTCGTAAGTGCTGCGGCGACAACAGTGGGGAGGAACATTCGAAACTTCATTAGGACGACTCCTGGTGCAAGAAAGGTGGGTAAGTTCCCAATACCAACCGCCGCTAGTTGCTATTGAGATTCAAAGTCAATAGCATGAGTTTACTGGGCTGCCGCAGCTTTCGCAAGAAGCTCTATAAATAAAATTCGAAAAAGGAACTCTCAACGAAAACGCCGGAAAAAACTGTGAAAACGTCGCTTCTCAGGGCATCTCTTGCACAAAGAAAGAAAATAGGCGCAATGTGTCAATAGACAGTGTTCGCGCTGCCAAGAAGGGAGGTATAAGCAGAATGGATCGAGGCCGCCACGATTACCTATTCGGCCCTTTTATCGAACTTATACTCATGCCCCCGGTCGCGGATGACTTCCGCCTTGAGAATGCGGTCGGCCTTGGGGGCGTCGCGCTGGTGTTCCGGCGAGCGGCGCTGGAGGTCGCCGAGGACTTCCATTCCGTCGATCACTCGGCCGAAGGCCGTGTGCATGCCGTTGAGGTGGGGCGTTGGCACGAACGTGAGGAAAAATTGGGAGTTACCTGTGTCGCGGCCGGCGTGGGCCATGCTGAGCGTCCCGCGGAAGTGGCGGCGGTAATCTGGGCGGTAGCACTCGCACTTGATCGTGTAGCCGGGGCCGCCCTGGCCCTCGTCGGTCTTGGCGCCCCCCTGGGCCATGAAGCCGGGTAGCACGCGGTGGAACGGGCTGTTCGTGTAAAAGCCTTGTTTTACGAGCGAGAGGAAGTTGGCCACCGATTGCGGGGCTTCGTTCTCGAAGAGCTCGATCGTGATTTCGCCCTTGGTAGTAGTTAGTTTTACTCGGGGAAGATCGTCTGCCTTGGCTTCAGCATCACGGATTTTCGCTTCCTTGGCCCAGAGATCGCGATACTCGTCGAACTTGCTGACGCAAGCAGACATCAGGTGAATGACATCTTTCATCAGACCAGCTTGCTGCTCGGCCTTGTCACCACGTTGGGCGATGTCGGTGATGCTTTGAAGGGCGTTGGTTTCCTTGACTTTCGTCAGGTAGGTTTGGGCCAAATCGTAGTCATTGGTCATGAACGCGCTCAGGAAGCCATAGACGTACAGTTCTTTTTGCGGAGCGCCGCCCTCGATCAGCAGCTTGATAATCGGCAGCGCCCGCTCGTACTGGCTGCCGCCATCGATCGGGAAGAAGAGGTCGTCCGGGTTACGAGGCGACGGGGCGCCGGGGCCTACCTGTCGGCCGATGGTGTAGTACTCGGCGACAGTGAACAGGAATTTGGCAATTTCGGGGTCTTGGTTAGGAGCGGCGCGGTAGGCGGCTTCGCCGGCTTCGATCATGGCGTTGACGAGCGACTGGGCATGGGCAACCTGGGCCGCCATCGTGGTGTTCAGCTTGGCACGCTTGGCGTCGTCGGCCGTTTGGAACTCGGCTTGTAGCTTTTCGATTTCGGCAATCGCGGTCTTATACTCGGCAAATTTAGCGGCAAAGGCGACTTTCGCCGCTTGAGCCTCGAGATTAGGCTGCGCGGTGTCCTTTTCTGCCGGGGGAGCTTCGGCTTTGACTTCAGCCCCCTTTTCCTCAGCGGTTGCAAAAGGCAAGGCACAACTCAACAAGACGACGAAAACGCACAGGAACCCAAGTTTGCTGGTCATGTTCTATCCTTCAGACGCGACGCTGCTAGACGGGATTGCGGAAACACACGATAACACAAGGCCGATCAGTACGGCCAGCAGGTATGCTTGTACTACGTGGCGAAGGGCCGGGGTGGTTTTACGCAGAAGTGCGAGCGGCGGGGTTTATCCCCGCTGTTCGTGTATAGGATTATGCAAGTGATAGTTGTGTCAGAAGAGGGGTTGTCCCGGAGGGACGTTTGAAAATAGCCCAGGATTTTAATCCTGGGGCAGATCTGAAGTGCGGGCTATTTTCAATGAGCCCCTACGGGACCCTCCGATGCTCGCATATGCATAATCCTGTTTGGATACCGTCGGGATAAACCCGGCGGCTCGCTGGTTTTGAGTGTGTTACGGTCTTTAATTGCTTCAATCGGGAAGGCCAATCGCTTCGGTGGCTCCTAAGAACAAGAACAAAGGTGCAGGGAAGGGGGCCGCCGACGGGCGGGACCCCCGCGACGCCGAGGTCCATATCATCGGTGGCACGTTTCGTGGCCGCCGGCTGGAGTACCACGGCGATCCCACCGTGCGGCCCATGAAGCACCGCACACGCGAGTCCCTTTTCAACTTGATTGGCACCGAGTGTGGCGGGCGGCATGCGATTGATCTGTTCGCCGGTACGGGGGCGTTGGGGTTAGAAGCGCTAAGCCGCGGAGCGGCCCGCGCGACGTTCATCGAGAAGCATGTCCCCTCGTCGCGCGTGGTCGAGGCCAATATGCGGTTGTTGGGGGTTGAGGATCGCACCACATTGCAGGTGACCAGTGCATTTGTGTGGGCCAAGCGAGATTTGGAAGCCGCGGCGGCCGACGGCGTGCCATGGCTGGTGTTTTGCAGCCCGCCTTACGTGTTTTTCCGCGATCGGGAGGCGGAAATGTTGGACCTGATCAACCGCATCCGCGATCATGCTCCCGTGGGAAGCATCTTGCTGGTCGAGGCCGAAGACCCCTTCGATTTCGACCTGTTGCGGGGCGATCCTTCGGGAGGCGAGTACCAAGCCTGGGACGTTCGTTCCTATGCCCCGGCGGTCCTTGGCGTTCGTCGTGATCCACGCCAATAAAAAACGCCGCTACCCAGTATTTGAAGTACCGGGCAAGCGGCGTCGAATTCAGATTTTGCTTCAAGTTCAGCCGGCGACGTTCAGGACGCTGGTCTTGATGCCCGCAGCCGACAACGCATTGTTGCCACTCAGCGACAGGTCGTTGGCGAGGAAGGCTCGCAGATAATCAACTGCCTGATCGACCACGTCGGCTTGGACCAGCAATAGCTCGCCCGGTCGTACTAGCCGCAAGGCCGCGTCGGCGGCACTCGTCCAGGCATTGTAGGCGGTCATTTCCTTGATCCGCCGAGCGTTGGCTAGGCCGGCTCGCAAGAGGCCGATGATTTCTCCCGGCGGGCGGCCACGCAGGTAGTGGTCTTCATAGAGCAGCACCCGGTCGAACGCATTGCCCAACAGCTCGCCTTGGCGAGTAATGTCGCAATCGCGACGGTCGCCGGCAACCGAGTATACGGCCGTTCGCATTTGGGCTGGGAACGATTCGATGGCCGACAGGATCGCCGTGAGCGACGATGGGTTGTGGCCATAGTCCACGATCACTGTGGCGCCGGCAATCTCGAACACATTGAACCGCGCGGGCACCTTATCCATCTGGGCCGAAAAAGACTCTAATCCCAGGCGGATTTGCTCGGCCGGCAGCCCCAACGCCCAGCAGGCGGCGGCAGCGGCTAGCACGTTTTCTACTTGGAAGCTGATCCGGCCGCCAAACGTCAGTGGAATGCGCTCCAACGAAAGCAGCGTGAATTCGTATTCACCTTCGGCCAAGCAAACCGCGTTGTCACGAATGAACGCCACGCGGGCACCTTCGCTACGACGCTGAGCGATCAACGGGTGGCTGCCGCTTTTCGCGAAGAAGACCACTCGGCCCGGGCAGCACTTGGCCATGTCGACCACCAGCGGATCTTCGGCGTTGAGCACGGCCGCGCCGGTTGGCACCATCGCTTCGACGATCGCCCGCTTGACCTTCGACAACTGCTCAGGCGTTTGAATATCATTTTGACCCAGGTGATCGCCTTCGCCAATATTAGTGACGACGGCGATGTCGCAAAGATCGAAGCCCAGGCCCTCGCGTAGAATGCCGCCGCGGGCCGTTTCCAGCACCGCGCATTCCACCTGCGGATTCATCAGGATCGAACGGGCGCTCTGCGGACCGCTGCAGTCGCCTTCATCGATGCGCTCGCCGCCGACGTACACGCCATCGGTGCAGGCCATGCCGATCTTCTTGCCGGTCGAGGCCACGATGTGCGAGAGCAGGCGGGTCGTCGTTGTCTTGCCGTTGACGCCCGTCACCGCGATGATCGGAATTCGGCTGCTCTGCGATTCGGGGAACATCATGTCGACGATCGCGTGGCCGACCGGGCGCGGCTCGCCTTGCGAAGGGGCCAGGTGCATCCGCAGGCCAGGGCCAGCGTTCACTTCGATCACCGCGCCGTTCTGCTCGCGCAGCGGCCGGCTGATATCCTTGGCCACGATATCGATACCGGCGATATCGAGTCCAACCATCCGCACTGCATCGACCGCCCGGCGGGCAACTTCCGGATGAACCAAATCGGTGACGTCGGTCGCCGTGCCGCCCGTGCTCAAGTTCGCATTGCGGCGAATGAGCACCTTCGTGCCGGCAGCAGGGATCGACTCCGGCTTGTAACCCTGTTCGGCAAGCACAGCGAGCGCTGTCGCGTCAATCTTGATGTGGCTCAAAACAGAGCTATGGCCGTCACTGCGACGTGGGTCGCGATTGACTTCGTCGACCAGCTCATGAATCGTCGAATGGCCGTTGCCAATCACGTGGGCCGGCTCCCGCAGAGCAGCCGCCACCAGCTTGTTGCCAACAACCAACAAGCGATAGTCGACCCCCTCGATATAGCTTTCCACCACCACGCTGGAGCCTTCCTGAATGGCTACCTCGTAAGCGGCGATCACTTGCTCTTTTGTGGTCAAGTTCGTGGCCACTCCGCGGCCATGATTGCCGTCGAGCGGCTTCACCACGACCGGCCAGCCGAGATGCTCGGCCGTGCTCACGGCATCTTCCACGTCGTTCACGATATACCCTTGCGGCACCGGCACGCCCGCCGACTTCAACAGCTTACGAGTCAAATCCTTGTTCGAAGCGATCGACTCAGCAATCGCGCTCGTGCGATCGGTCTCGGCTGCACAGATGCGGCGCATCCGCGAGCCGTAGCCCAATTGCACAAGGCTGTCCTGATTCAGCCGGATGCACGGAATGCCTCGTTCCTTGGCCGCGTCGACGATTGCCGCGGTGCTCGGGCCTAGGCACACTTCCTGTACCAGCTCGCGCAGCTTCTCGACTTCGGCCTTCACATCGAACGGCCGATTGTGAATTGCCGCCTGCAGCAATTCGAACGCCGTGTTGAGCGCCGCCATCGCAACTGTTTCGTCAAGATACTCGATCGCGACCTTGTAAATTCCCTCGACGCTGCTTTCTCGCGCGCGGCCGAAGCCGACTTCGTTGCCCGCGAGCGTTTGCAGTTCGAGCGTCGTGTGCTCGAGGATGTGTCCCATCCACGTGCCACGCCGCAGCCGCTCGAAGAATCCACCGCGCACGCCTTCGCTGCAGCGGTGCTCGATCATCGTTGGCAGCCAGCTCATCAAGCGCTCGTTAAAGCCCTCGATCATTTCGGATGAAGTGTCTTTCAGCTCCTCGAGGTCGACCCAGGCTTCGAGAACCGGAAAGTTGGCCCAGATGTTAGGACCACGTAATTTGTGAACCTTTAGAATTTGCATAAAAAATGCCCGTTGCCTCTTTCTTGTAACGGACGGGAAGAATGACGCACCAACCTTCGCGTCATATTTTTTAACTGGCGAGCGTTAAGCGTTAACAGAGTTCCTCTCACCAGTATCCAGAAGACCGTCCCCACAAACTGATGTACGCATCATGGTTTCAATGGTTCTTTAGGCAGTTTGTGTAGTCAGCGGAAGCTATGCTAGCTGGAAATTATAGAGCTAGCAGCCGGGGCTTAAACAGGCCCCCCTCGCATCGCGTGGTTAATTCCTATTTTTCGACCGAACATCGCCATGGCAATCACCTGCCTGATACAATTATAGTTATGGCAGCTCGGGACATATGTCGCTGGGAGCCATAAAGTAAGACGGCGATTCAGTTTAGGCATGGAGCCGCCAAACGGTGACCGGCAAGATCAGTAGAACCGATATCATTCTCCTCCCGCCAAATTGGCACGGTCAGTTGGATTCGCAGTTG
>CAZJWY010000043.1:0-4987 GCA_964549545.1 uncultured Planctomycetaceae bacterium
CGGCGTGGTTTCGGGGTTGCCGTACATGACGCCGATCTTCTCGCGAATTTGATTGATGAAAATGACCACGGTGCGGCTGCGGGCAATCGCGGCCGTGAGCTTGCGGAGCGCCTGGCTCATGAGCCGGGCCTGGAGGCCGACGTGGGAATCGCCGATTTCGCCATCGAGTTCCTTCTTGGGAACCAGGGCAGCCACAGAGTCGACGACAATCACATCGACCGCATTGGACTTAACGAGCATTTCCGTGATTTGCATGGCTTCTTCGCCGCTGCTGGGTTGGCTGACGAGCAGCATCTCCAGGTCGACGCCGAGCTTCTTGCCCCAGCTCGGGTCGAACGCATGCTCGGCGTCGATCATGGCGGCGATGCCACCGGCCTTTTGGGCCTGGGCAGCCACATGCAGGGCCAAAGTCGTCTTACCGCTGGATTCGGGGCCGAAGACCTCGATGATGCGGCCGCGAGGCAAACCTCGGCCGCCGAGGGCGATGTCGAGCGACAGGCTGCCGGTCGAGATGCCTTCAATCGGCAGAAGCTGATCGCCGGCCAGCGGCATGATCGAGCCTTCGCCAAACTGCTTTTCAATCGCGGCGACCGCGTTTCGCAGCTCGGGACTGGTTTCCAAAATGCCATGAGGCTTTTCGCTTTTCTTGGCGGGCTTCTTCGCTGCTTTTTCTTTGTCGACTTTGGCCATACGATTATTTGCGTTTGGGGTAGCTGGGGCGGTTGGGCGGTTGTTAGTCGTTGCGGTGACCATGAAACAGTGTCCTTTTATGCAGCGAATTGAGCGAACGGGCAAGTACCTGAAAAGCGGCTCCCTTCGGAAGGGGCCGGGCGATGGGGCAAACGCCGAGTGACATGCGACGAATCCGGCCAGCCTCGGCCCCCTCCGAAAAATGGGAGGAGTGCAAGTGCGTTGGTGTACGCATGAGTACTATACGGATGTCAATCGCCAGATACAAGAGACATTCGTATTCCAGCCGTAACTTGTAGGAATCTGGTGGCGCAACCACAACCTATTGATAAGAGACGCTATGTGGCCACTTCAAATCGTTACAGCCTCGAGCCGAGCGCCAGGAAGTTGAGAAATCGAAACTCGGAAGGTCCCAGCGTTATTACCGCCGTTTTCCATTTGCCAGCAACTTTCGAGTGGGTTATTTCGCCCGCTTGCGCGCAGGCGTGCCGCCAACAGCGCCGCCGGAGCGCCCGGAGAGGGGCGTGCGGTCATCCAGGCGGTCGTCTTCCACGTCGAACGTGCCGTTGGCGGTTGCTTCGTCGACTTCGGCGACGATCGGGGCGCCGTTGCCTTGATTGCCGCCGGCGAGGCCGCCGACTGCGGTGCCTCCTCCGGCGGTTCCGGCTGCATGCATGTCGCCCCGTTGCACGCGCCGCGGCGAGCACCATCCCGCGCCCGACAAAACATTGACAGGAGAAGGAGTTGCGGCCAGAATCCACACTGGCCAGAAGGGACATCAGGCCGCCTTACGTCAAGACTGGCGCGTCTGAACTTGATGCTGCGAGGTCGGTGACATGCTATCCCGAGTTGGCCTTCTACTGCGGTTTCTTCTTTTAGCCGCGTTTGCGTGCTTGCTCGTCGCAGGCGCGGCCCACGCCCAACCGCATGACATGATCTGGGAAGGCGAGCACAAGATCGAACCGGGCCCGCCCGTCATCCCGTGGGTGACCGGGAGTGGCTCGACGGATGGATTTACGGACGGCTGGTCGGGCTGGACCGGGCCGCGCTCGCATTGGATTGGGCGGCCGATTTGGGGCCTCGGTCCGGACAGCGAATTTCCGGGCATCGTGGAGACGCAAGGTCCGATGCCGGGGGACAGCTTGTCATTCCTCGGCTTTTGGGTCGATTCCCTTCTTAACGGGAAAGAAGCAACGAAGAGGAGTATATTCGGCGCGACGCACACTGGCATGGGCCCGGTTAGTATCAGAATCTACGCTACGTTTACAGGCGGCACGATTGAGTCGGATTACTCTATCTTTGTTGGCGATCAGGAGAATTTTCTCGTTTATCCCGACGAACATCGCTTCTTGCCGTTCGACGCGGTCGGCGTGAACTGGTCCGCGCCCGAGGTCGTCGTCAACACACGCAACTACATCAATCTGGACAGCGGTACGATTCTGAGTGGAGAGACCGTCAACATCTCGGGCGGCGAAGCCGGTTCCGATCCGCCCTATCGGCTCGACGACGGCCAGGTGGCGAAAGTCCAGCTTCGATTGGTTTCTGAGATTCATGCCGGGGTGCTCAATGTAAGGCAGTCCAGCTACAGCCCCTTTCTGTTCAACGTCGAGGACGCTTCGAAGCTGCAAGGGTTGGGATTGAACATCGGCTTCGATGACTTCGGACCAAATAGCGTGGCCGACGTGCAACTCAAAAGCGACTCGACCGCCGAGTTTGCGCAGTTCATTATTGTTGGCAATACGGGCCGCGGTGAGCTCCATCTTTCGGGCAGCGCGCAGGTTCTCTCGCCGGATGCGTATGAAATCGTGGGCCTCGATGGTCAAGGGGACATGTACGTCGCCGATCACTCGGAGGTCCACGTAAACGATCTGCAGGTGGGCGTGCGAGCCCAGGGCTATGTGGCGGTCGACACGGGCGGTCGCATCAAGAGCGAGCAGGGCAGAATCGGCGACGTGGCCGGCTTCGAGGGCACGGTGAACCTCGAAGATGACGGCGAGTGGGAAACCGGCGATTTGAACGTCGGCGTGCATGGCACCGGCTACATTTTTGTTCGCAACGGCGGCACGCTCAAAATCAATGGCGAGGCAGTGCTCGGCAAAGAGACGGGAAGCCGGGGCGTGCTCAATCTGATCGGTTCCACGGCCGTGCTCGAGCTTGGCGCCGGCGGCTCGCTGACGATCGGCGACAAGGGAATTGGCGAGGTGAATCTGTCTGAGGGTGCGACCTACACCTCGCAAGCAATGACGCAACTAGGGAACATTGACGGCGGCACGGGAACCCTGACGGTCGATGGTCCGAACACCAAATGGACGGCGACGGGCGGCCTCAAGATCGGCGAACACGGCACAGGACATGTCGAGATTCGTAATCAGGCCCAGGTTTCGTCGAGCGGAGATTCGATCGTCTTGGGCGCGTTCGATGACGGCAAGGGTACGTTGCTCATCGACGGTGACGGATCGGAGTTCGACTTCTCCGGTGAACTAACTGTGGGCGATCAAGGTGAGGGAACGGTCACGCTGCAAGGAGGCGCGGACTACACGACCGGGGATCTGACACTGGGTAAATCGGCGGGCGGAAAAGGGACGTTGGAAGTCCGCGGCAGCAGCGACACCACGTTTGTAGCTCAGGGCAATCTCAAGGTTGGTAAGGATGGTCGCGGGCTAATTACCGTCGACGCAGGCGGCAAGTTGACAGTTGAGGGCGATGCGGTCTTCGGCGAAGGGCAGAACTCTGGCACAGAAGCGGAGCCAAATACCGCCACCATCAAGGGCGATAAGTCGGTGTGGGCGACTCACGGCAACGTGACCATCGGAATGGGGGCAAACTCGTACGCGCGCGTCAAGCTCGAAAATGATGGTGCGCTCAGCGCCACGGGGACATTTTTCACACTTGGCGAAGGCGCAAATTCGACTGGAATCTTGGAAGTCAGCGGAACAAGCCAGCAACTCAACGAGGCAGCCAACATTACAGGTGACTTACGTATTGGCGTTCGCGGAACGGGTAAGTTACTTATCGGCGGCGGCGTGGTCGTAAGGGCCAAATACGCTTCGCTGGGAATCGAAAATAATTCGTCCGGAACAATCAGCATCTCGGGCCAGCACTCAAAGCTGTCTGTCGAGGGAGACATTGATGTGGGCGGATTCGGAACGGGAGACATAACGATCTCCGATCGCGGACAACTTCATGTTGCAGGCCTGTTTGGCATGACCATTGATTCGCGAGTTGCGGACGGCGCCACCGTAACCGTCACCGGGGGGGATGGCGGTGACTCTAATCACTCGGGACTCTTCTTGTTCTACCTCCGAATCGCAAAGGATGGCTATGGTTCGCTATTCGTGAATGACAATGCTGTCGTCGGTAACCTGGCTATGGAGGCACGTGTAGCTAGCGAACAAAACAGCCGAGGACGTCTGGCCATTAACAACTTGGGGGCTTTCGTATGTAAAAACCTCGAGGCCGGCGCCGGCGGTTTTGCCGAAGTTACGGTCGCTTCATATGGACAAATGTTGGTAGAGGAAAGAATTACGCTCGGCTCGACGGGTTCAACGGGCAGTGCGATTTTCAGCGTCACTGACGGCGCGGCCTGGACCAGCCAGTTTGTTGCACATGCATCGACGACCACAACGATTGCTTCATCCGGCGAACTAACGATCGGCGAGCTCGCATCGCTTAGCGGCACAGCGGCGAACCCGGCGACGCTCGACATCCTGACCGGCGGCACGTTGACGGACAATAATCTCCAAAATGTCAGCGCCGTCGTGTCGGCGGGCACACAGGGGAAGGCCGTGGTTAATGTAAACACAGGCGGCAGCATCCATGCCAAGACGTTCACGCTGGGCGCTGCGGACGGGACGAACCAGTCGACGGCAACAGTTACGGGAAGCAACTCGATCATCAACGCAGTCGACGTGACCGTAAACCCGGCCGCGGTGCTAACGGCGGCCGGAGGTGGAAATATTCAGGCACATCGCTCGGCGACGATCAACGGCGTAGTTGACGTTCGCGGCGGCACGATGGCCGTCGGTGTCACTCCCCAGGACGGTCCGCAACCGCCACTCGGCGCGGTGACCGTTCTTCCAAGTGGAATCCTCAAGGGAAGCGGTGCCATCCAGGGCGATTTATATGCGCTCGACCCGAAGAAGTTTCCACACGTGACCGGCCAGCGCAAACCCCTGGTCCAACTTGGCACTTCGCCCGGCATTCTCACGGTCGAAGGTGACGTCGTGCTCGAAGAGGACACGATTCTCGAAATGGAAATCGGCGGCCTCACGCCCGGCACGCAGCACGATCAACTTGT
>CAZJWY010000043.1:4997-18206 GCA_964549545.1 uncultured Planctomycetaceae bacterium
AACTTGTGGCAACGGGCTCAATCACGGCGAACGGCATTTTGGATCTGGCGATCGTTAATTCGGGCGGCGGATTTCAACTGCCTGGCGTGGGCGACCAGTTCACGCTGTTGAGCGCGACAGACGGCGTTAGCGCGGCATTCCAAAATGCTGTTGCGCTGAAATCGATCGCCGGGGGTTGGCTCGTGGATTGGTCGCTTTCTACGGGCACATCTACGTCGGTACTCCAGGCCGTCGCGATCACGCCGCTCATCGACGGCGACTACAACGGCGACGGAAATGTCGATGCAGCGGATTATGTCGTGTGGCGGAAGGCCGTCGGCGGGATCAACTTGGCGGCCGATGGCAACCGCGATGGCGTCATCGACGATTTAGACCACGACGTCTGGCGGGCCCACTTCGGAGAATCGACCGGCGGTGGAGCGGCAGTCAACTCTTCCTCAGATAATAGCGCCGTGCCCGAGCCTAGCACAGCCGTTCTACTCGGATTTGGGCTGTTCGCGTTGGCCAGCGGCATTCGCCGCAGAGTTACTTGAGGCCGTCCGGAAATTGAATGCGTGGCACGCCCTGAGTCTTCGAAGGGCGTGGAGTTGTGCGGCTCGAAGAACCACGCCCTTCCCAAAGCGTCAGGGCGTGCCACCCGGAATTCCCGGATACCCTCAGTTACTTAGCCCGTTTGCGGGCAGGCGTGCCGCCTACGGCGCCGCCTGACCGTCCGGAAAGAGGCGTACGATCGTCTAGCCGGTCGTCTTCCACGTCGAACGTGCCGTTGGCGGTTGCTTCGTCGACTTCGGCGACGATCGGGGCACCGTTGCCTTGATTGCCGCCGGCGAGGCCGCCGACTGCGGTGCCGCCACCGGCGGTTCCCGCTGCATGAACGTCGCCTCGTTGGATGCGTCGCGAGGGGAAATCCAGGTTGTTCGCGCGCGTGATGCCATCCTCGTCCATTTGGCCTTCCGGAGCGAGCGTGTCTTTGGGCGAATGGGGACGGCCATCGTTTAAGCTCACTTGCGGCGTGTGGTTGTGCGTTTCGGCACACTTCACGCAGAAGCGGGCGTAGGGAATGGCTTCCAATCGCGCGGAAACGATCGGCTGATTGCAAGCCTCGCAGATGCCAAAGTGGCCATTCTTAAGTCGCTGTAGCGCCTCACGGGCCTCGGTCACAATGTACTGTTCGTTCACGAGCAGCGTGGCGTTCATGTCGTAGAGAAACTCGTCGGTGCCCATGTCGCCCAGATGAAAGGGGGCATTGGACAAGTCACTGCCGCCATTGCCTCCGCTACTTGAGCGTATCTGCTGAACCAACTCGTCGGCATCCGAGCGCACACGAGATGACAATTCCTCCAGCACCCGGCGATAGCGAGCAAGGTCCGTCTGTTTCAATCTTTTCATCGTGGGCTCCCGAGGAATGTCTTGGCAGATCGCACCGGCAAAAAGTCGGCTGCGGTGCTTACCATTTTTCTATGTCTATTGTATGCCACTGAATGACATGAACAGATAGTTATGCAAAAACCGCGCCGCCGAGAAATGGAGAGGCTAATTCCTCTCAAGGCACCCGAATTTGGAATGGGGAATGGGAGTGAGGAATAAGAAATGCACCACACTGCATGAGCGTAAGTGTGGTTTTCTTCTTCGGGGATGAGGAATGGCTTTAGGAAATTCAAGAGTTCAAGCGAGGTGATGCCATGATTCGTAAGCTTGCTTCTGGCGAGTATCGCCTTTATTCGCGCAAGAAGAGCCCGCAAACCGGTCGACGGCGAAACCTGGGCACGTTCAAAACCCGTGCCGCGGCCGAGAAACATGAGCGAGAGGTGCAATATTTCAAGCGGCATTGAGTGAACTATCCCCAGAAGCAACCACAACCGGGCGAGCCCTCTCGACGCAGAAAGACGCAGAAAGACTTGGCTGAGAGGGCAGAGGCTTTCGGACTTTGTTGCCCTGGGAGTAGAAATCGGTAGGATGAATGTGGGCTCGTGGGAATCACTGCCTCGAGCCTACGGAACATTGCATGGCTTGGAAAACGCTTGTCTCTGGCCACGGCGAATGGCTTCGCGATACGAACGCGATGCTGGTCTCAGCGTCTTGCCATTTTGCGATGTTGATCATGATCGCCCTCATTTCGGTGGCCAGCGTAGGGGGCGGCATTGGCGACAAATTGGTTGTCAGCATGGGACAGCAGGGAGATGGTAGCCCGGGGCCCCCTGATCCCGCTCCACTCGGAGGAGGTGGCAGCGACGTGGATCACTCGCCGCTGCCCGCAGATCAAGAGTTGGAGGCAGCTCTCGCTCCGACAACGGCAATCAATTCCGCCTCGCTATTCAGCACCGATGCTCTCGCGATCAACACGACACTCGATGTCGGATCATTGGCCCTGCCGACCTCTCCCGCGATCGGCGCTGGCTCGCTCGGTGATCTGGCATCCTCGGGTGAATTTGGCAAACCGGGCGGGACCGGAGGCACAGGGCTGGGCGGCGGGCGTAAGGGCGAAGGCTCGGGAGGCACGGCAGCCACCGACTTCTTCGGAATCGAGGGCTATGGGAAGTCGTTCGTGTACGTCGTCGATTGCTCCGGCAGCATGAACCAGAATGGCAAATTCGAACGAGCCCGGTATGAGTTGCTCAAATCGATCGAGCAATTAAACAAAAATCAAAGCTACTTCGTGATCTTCTATAGCCACGAAGCTTATCCGATGGACAGTGATCGGCTCGTGCTGGCAACGCCGGCCCACATCTCCGACACCACTCGGTGGATCAATAATTTTGGCGCCGAAGGTGGCACGAATCCGCTTCCAGCCCTATTGCTCGCCTTATCGCTGCACCCTGACCAGATTTATTTTCTCTCCGATGGTCAGTTCGACCCGAATACGATCCAAGAGATTCGCCTGAAGAATCGGGCAAATAAGCGTTTGGAGATCAAGCAAATTCCCATCCACACGATCGCGTTTTACGATCGTTTTGCGGCAGGACTGATGCGGCAGATCGCGCGTCATTCGGGTGGCGAGTTTAAGTTTGTGCAATAGGACAGTGGGAGTGCGTGGCGCGCATTCCGGAACGCGGGGCGGTCCGGCTATTGAGCACAAATATTTTACATCGATACCGTGTGACTTTTAATTACTTGGGCCGCACGTCGATCCAGACGGAATGATGATCGGTGGCGTTGATCGCTTCCGCGCCTGGTTGGCCGGGGATAGGCCAGAAGACGCCTCCGCGCACCACTTCTAGCTCCCGCGACGGCAAAGCGTAGTCGATGCGCAAGGCGGCGTGCTTTTCGGGCGTGAAGTCCGCGGTCACGTGACTGGGATCGCCGCGATGCTTGGTAAACTGCTCGGCATGCTGCTTCACGACGAGCGGTCCGCCTTCGCTGGTGGGCGTGAAGGTGGCGTTCACGCGCGGGCTTTTGAGCAACTGGTCCATCGCGCCGCGCATTCCCTCGCCATCGACCGGATCGCAATTCAGGTCACCAACAATCACGAAATGAGCCTCGCCCGCAAGACCGCCGTGTTGGCCGGCATCGTCCGAGAGATAGCCGCTCTTCGCGGGGTCGATGTAATCGGCAAGCATTCGAATTTCATCGTGATTGCGACGGCCGTTGCGATCTTCCGGCCCATCGAAAACGGGCGGAGTAGGATGCGAGGCCAATAGGTGCAACACGAATGGCCGCCGGCCATCGGCGGCAGGCACTTGGATCGGCACGTCCCAATGACTTTTCGAGGAAAGGCGCAAGACCGCGAGATCGTCGGCATCGTAGTAGGGCTTCTGTGTCTTCGGATTGACGGGAATTAGCGCGCCGGGCATGTCGCGCCAGAGAAACTTTTGGAACGTTCGCACATGGTTATGATCGATCGGAAACTTTGACAATACGAGCATGCCATACTCACCCTCGTGCTTGCCGTAGCCGATGGCATCGTTGGGCCCGCCCTGCTTGCCATCGTGGTTCAGATCGCGACCGCTTGGGCGGCCTGTATTGACGGGCGCGGTAAAGAAGTGGTCGAACTGGATCGGTTCGCAGCCGTTCTGGCCGACGGCAAGATACTTTGTACGAAATAGTTCTGCAGCCTGGTGCAAGGCGTCGTAGTCAAACTCGTTGACGAGCAGAATATCCGGTCGCACCCGCTGGATAACTTCCGCGATCTTACGCGCCTGTTCGTTATCGCCGCTTTGGAGGTCTGTGATCAGTTGCCCGTCTTTGTCGCGAAATAGCGAGCTGTTATAGGTGGCTACCCGGATCGTGGTACCCCCCGCAGCGAAGGAGCCGACCGGGGCGGCAAAACCGGCGAATGAGAATACGAGAATGGTGGTTAAACACGTGTTTAAGCGGGCGGTCATGCACAAAATACTCAGGGTCCAGAGAGTCCGAGTATCCAACATACAGGCAATGACTATGTCGATAGCCGCACAATTTTTGGTTTTTTTCATTTTTTTCTGCAAAAGTCGGTGGCTGGGTGGCGTTTACTTAAAAAGTAGCCAAATTGTCGATTCTCCCGGGCAATTTGCGCGTCAGAAGAATTTATGGATTTTGGCTGCTTTTAGCGTCGTGATCGGCTGGAGTTATCTCGAACTCGGCACCAAAGCCCGCTGAGTTCGATTGTGAATCGTCGGGGCGGACTCTGCTTTTTGGGGATGAGCTAATGAAGATGACGAGATTTCGAGCAGTTGTGCCGTGCGGCACATTTGTGTTCCTTCTATTTTTTGCATCGGTTCCCACAGCGTTGCACGCGGGACTGATCGATTTGGACGCCTTCGACTACAGCGGCACGGCCCTGAACGGGCAAAGCGGCGGAACCGGGTGGTCCGGAGCTTGGTTCAACACGGCGACTACCGACAATTCTCTCACGAACGACGGCGTTAGCTTGCAGTATCCCACGTCGTTCGAAGCGCCACTGATCGCCCCCACGCCGACGGGCTCGCATGTTCGGACCGGTGGAACCACCGGCAACGCGAGTTCGTCTCGACTGCTCTCGCAAACGATTCCTTTGAACGTCGATGGTACAGTCCGCTTCGTCAGTGCGCTCTTTCGAAAAAACACGGCGAACGGCGCAACCGCCAACGACAACATTCTGCTCGAGTTTGTGGATTCTTCCGCGAACCGTCGTTGGGGCGTCGGCATTGAAGGCACCACCGACAAACCATGGCTCAACGCCAACGGCAGCACAACGCCGACGGCAGGTCCCGCGGTCACCGTGGGCGACACTTATCTCATGGTCGCGAAAATTGTATCCAGTGCCAGCGGCATGGATCAGGCTTTCCTGAAAGTGTTTGGGACCGGCTACGGAACACTAGTTCCATTTGACGAACCGACAACATGGGATGCTTCTTTGACGCAAAACACAGGAGCGATCCTTGATCGGATACGAATCCGAATTGATTCGGCCAACGCAGCCGCGACACCAGGTGAGGTCGACGAAATCCGCATTGGCGATACATGGTTCTCGGTGGTAAGCATTCCTGAACCTGCGTCGGTGACGTTGCTGGGACTGACCGGGTTCATCGCGCTCCTTCGCCGACAACCACGGCGTTAGATTGCTCCACGCAGGACACGCAGGGGGCCGAGTCCGGCTATTAAGACGCGCGGATTAGGCGAGTTTTACGGTCCCGCAATCGAAATCCACACCGCGCGCCGGCCGATTGCCCGACCGGCGCGTTGCGGATTCTTTTCACCGCTGCGCCCGCCGGCTAGAATAGACCTCATCGGCACGGGAGCGGGTGCGCGCCGCTTCACGTAAAGATGTTGCCGCGGCGACCGGCACGTTCCATGGAAAGAGGATGAACCCATGTCTGCTACTTTGGCTGCGATGGCTCCGCCTGCCTGGCGGACCTCTGAAGACTCCGAGGCGTTTATGAGTGGCGTGTTTGAAGTTCGACATCCGTTGATCGCTTGCCACCTGACGCGGCTGCGTGATAAAACCACGCTGCCTCCCGAGTTTCGGCAACTAGTTCATCGGCTGGCGTCGCTTCTGGCCTACGAGGCGACTAAGGACTTGAAGGCCGAGGCAGTCGAGGTCGAGACGCCACTCACGACGACCGAAGGTCGGCAGCTTTCGCAACGGGTGGGGCTGATTCCGATTCTTCGCGCGGGCTTGGGCATGGTTGACCCCGTGCTGGAGTTGATTCCCACCGCGGAGGTTTGGCACCTGGGCCTGTACCGAGATGAAGAGACCGCCAAGCCGATCAAGTATTATTCGAAGTTGCCGCCCGGGCGGCCGGTGGATGTCGCGCTGATTCTTGACCCGATGCTCGCTACCGGCGGCTCGGCTGTCGATGCCCTGACCACGCTACGAGAATGGGGCGTGCCACAAGTCAAGCTGCTGTCGCTGATCGCTTCGGAAGAAGGCGTGAAGCGAGTGGAGGTCGAGTTCCCCAGTGCCCAAATCTACGTCTGCCAGATCGATCCCGATTTAAACGATCGCAAGTTTATCGTGCCCGGCCTGGGCGACGCGGGCGATCGTATCTTCAACACGATCGGCGAATAAAACCCATAATTTTTACCACGACGACACAACGGACACTACGACTCGAACGTCGTGCTCGTTGTGTCGTGGTGGTTCATATTCTCTCTTATTGCTAGGAACAGGAAGAAGCGGCCCCTATGAAGACTCTGCTCAGCAAGGAAGAATTGCACGACGGCGTATCGCGGATGGCGGACAAGATCGCGGCTTGCTATGAAGACAGGCAGTTGACGATCGTCGGCGTGCTGACTGGTAGTGTCGTGCTGCTGGCCGACTTGATTCGCGTACTCGACTTGCCAATGCGCGTGGGCGTCCTCCAAGCGAGCAGTTACCGCGGCGCGACGACGACTCGCGGCGAGCTCGTGATCAACTCGGAGTTGATGCTCGATATCTCGGAACGCGATGTGCTGCTGGTCGATGATATTTTCGACACCGGGCACACATTAGCGCAAACCATCGAAAAAATGCGTGACTTTAATCCGACGTCCATCCGCTCGGCCGTGCTGCTGCGAAAGCATGGACGACAAGAGGTGAACTACCAGCCCGATTTCGTGGCGTTTGATATCCCGGACGAGTTCGTCGTAGGTTACGGCCTCGATTACGAGGACATGTATCGCAACCTGCCATATCTGGCCGCGCTGGAGCCGGAGGATATTGCCAAGCACAAAGAAGCGGGGACAGCTACTCACGCTGGGTAAAACGCGCGGGGCTACAGCGGATTACTCTTTTGTAGCCATTGAGCGTATTCGGTGTTGCCGCCGACGCTAAGCTCATAAGCTCTTTAGCATAGATTCTTCGCTGCGCTCGGAACGACGCATGGCGTCTGCTATCCCAAACTCTCGAAACGCCCCGGTAGAAGCTGGCCGAGCGTGGCCTTGTGGATTTGGTCGGGCTTCGCCGAGTCGATCATGATGATCGCGAGATCCGGGCTGAACTCGGCCAGCACCTGACGGCACGCGCCGCAAGGCGAAACGCCACCGCGGCTCGCAATAGCAACGGCGGTGAACTCGCGTTCGCCCGCAGCGACCGCGGTACCAATCGCCACTCGTTCCGCGCAATTCGTCAGCCCAAAAGAAATATTCTCAACATTGACGCCTTGGTAGATGCGTCCGCTAGCCGATCGCAGTGCGGCGCCCACAGGAAAATTCGAGAACGGACAGTAAGCGCGCTGCTGAGCGTCGAGCGCGGCTTGGATTAGTTCGTGACGTTCAGAATCGTTCATATTGTGTTGACCACGGATGACGCAGATCCGCGTTATCCGTGCCATCCGTGGTTAAATGGAAGTCAGCCAATTCGCTCGACAATCAGCGGCGGCGGTTCAATAGGATCATCGCCGACGGTGATTGCCGCGAGCAGATCACGCTTGATGTGGGCGAAGGCATCGGCCTGGGCAAAAATGCGAGCCAGCGGTTGGCCGGCATCGACTTTATCTCCTAAGCGAACGAGCATTTCAAAGCCGACGGAGAGGTCGAGCTTGTCGCCCAGTTGCCGGCGGCCGCCGCCGAGGTTGATCACGACGTAGCCCAATCGTTCGGTATCGATCTTGGTAACGTAACCGGCCCAGGGACTGCCGACGTCATGAGCCGGCGCCACCGGGCGGGGTGCGTCGAGGTCGCCGCCTTGGGCCGCGACCATTTCCCGGAATTTTTCCAAACCGGCACCCGACGAAATCGCCTTCTCTAAACGCTTCCGGGCGGCGACAGTCGTCGATTCACGCTTCGCGAGGACCAGGAGTTCGGCCCCCAATTGCAAAGTCACTTCCATCAAATCGGCTGGGCCTTTGCCGACAAGCGCGTCGACGGACTCATTCACTTCATTTGCATTCCCCGCCATCCGGCCGAGGGGCTGATTCATGTCGGTGAGGAGTGCTACGGTCGGCACGCCCATGCGTTTGCCAGTATCGACCATCGATCGCGCCAAAGCCCGAGCGTCGTCGAGCGTTTTCATAAACGCGCCGGTGCCATGCTTTACGTCAAGAACGAGCGCGTCGAGCCCCTCGGCCAGCTTCTTGCTCATGATGCTGGCCGTGATGAGCGGGATCGACGGCACGGTGCCGGTCACGTCACGCAAGGCGTAAAGCTTACGATCGGCTGGCACCAAATCGGCCGTCGCGCCGCTGATCACGCAGCCGACGTCGCGGCAGACCTGCTGAAACTCAGCAGTACTTAAGTTCGTGCGGAAGCCTGGAATGGCTTCGAGCTTGTCGAGCGTGCCGCCCGTCGCCCCCAGGCCGCGGCCGGAGATCATGGGAACTTGCAAATCGCAACAAGCGAGCAGCGGCGCAAGAGGCAACGAAACCTTGTCTCCGATGCCGCCGGTCGAGTGTTTATCAACCTTGGGCGACTCGCCGGCAGGCCACTCGAACGTAAGACCCGAGTGGAGCATGTGCTCGGTAAGGGCGGCAATCTCGGCGACCGTCATACCGCGCAGGTAGACCGCCATTGCCCAGGAAGCCATTTGGTAATCGGGCACGTCGCCGCGGACATAGCCGTTGATGAGCGAGCCGATTTCGTCTTCGGTCAGCTCGCCACCGTCGCGTTTTTTCGAAATGAGGGAAACGACGTTCATAACTTAGTAAAACGCAGATCGATTTTAACGACGGGATAGATTGGCCACGAAAAACACAAAAAGGCACAAAAATCAGAGAATCTTCTACTATCTTTCTTGTGTATTTTCGTGTTTTTCGTGGCTAGTTCGAAAATTCTTCGGAGACAATTCCGCTCACGATCGCCAATAGTTTATCGCGCGCGGTCTCGGCCGTGGCAATAACTTCGTGGCCGCTGGTGGTAACCTGAATGTCTGGCGAGCAAATATTCGTGATCGTCGAGAGGCCGAGTACTTTTAGTCCCGCGTGGACGGCAACGATCGCTTCGGGCACGGTCGACATGCCGACGGCGTCGGCGTCGAAGTACCGCAACATGCGAATCTCGGCCCGTGTTTCGTAGGTGGGGCCGAGCATGGCAGCGTAGACACCGCGGTGGCAAACGAAATCGTTCTTGCGAGCGATTGCGAGCGCCCGGTCGCCGAGCTGTCGGTCGTACGGCGCGCCCATGTCGGGGAAGCGTGGGCCGAGGCTGTCGTCGTTCACGCCGACGAGCGGGTTGCGGTTCAGCAGGTTGATGTGGTCGTCAATAACCATCACGTCACCGCAAGCAAAGTTCGGATTCAGCCCACCGGCGGCATTCGACACGATTAAAAGTTCGATTCCCAAAGCATTCATTACGCGGACGGGAAAGGTTGCCCGCTCGGCGGAGTAACCCTCGTAGCAGTGGAACCGGCCCTGCATGGCAACCACGGGAACACCGCTCAGCTTACCGCAGAGCAATCGCCCTTTGTGCCCCACGGCGGTCGACTTCAAGAAGTTGGGGATTTCGCCGTATTCGATCGCCGCATCGAGCTCGATCGCTTCGCCCACGGAACCGAGCCCAGAACCAAGAATGATGCCGCAACGCGGACGAACGTCCCACCGACTTCGGACGCACGCACACGATTCATCAATTTGGGCGGCAAGGTGCTGCATGAATTATTTATTTACCACGGAGACACAGAGGGCACTGAGAAGATAAGACAAGGAGAACACAACAACCACTAGCAGGCCTTATGAACAGATCGAATAGCTTCTTCTCCATTTTTTATTGCGGGTTACCATTCTTTACCTCACTCCGTATTTCTTCTCCGTGCCCTCCGTGCCTCCGTGGTTAATTCTTCGCCTTGGCTGCGTCGTATTTTAGTACACCAGTTACAATGGCCCGCAGCTTTGGCCCGGCCGAGTTAGCCGTGGCGATGATTTGTTCGACGTTTACGGGCTCGGCGTGGTCGGGGTAGCACATGTCGGTGATGACCGAGAGGCCGAACGTGCGGAGGCCGCAGTGGACGGCGACGATTGCTTCGGGGATTGTTGACATGCCAACCACGTCGGCGCCGATGCGGCGCAGAAAGCGGTACTCGGCTCGGGTTTCGAGATTGGGGCCAGTGACGGCCACCGTCACGCCGCGATGGGCGACGAAGTTTTCCTTGCGGGCGATTTCGAGGCCAACGTCGATCAGCTCTCGATCGTACGGCTGCGACATATCGGGGAAACGCGGACCGAGGCGGTCGTCGTTCACACCTACGAGCGGATTGTCGCCCATCAGGTTGATTTGATCGTCGATGATCATCACGTCGCCGGCGCGGTACATCGTGTTGAGTCCGCCGACGGCCTGCGACACGATCATCAGCTTGGCGCCGAGTCGCTTAAACACACGTACGGGCAGCGTGATCTTCTTGAGCGGATAGCCTTCGTACTGATGAAAGCGGCCTTCCATCACGATGACCGGCACGCCTTCGAGTCGCCCACAGACCAAGCGGCCACGGTGGCTCGTGGCGGTCGAAACCGGAAAATGAGGGATCGTGCCATAGTCGAGCGTAGCCGTGATGTCGATTTTTTCGACGAGGCCGCCGAGCCCGGTGCCGAGGATGATCCCGGCGTGGGGTGTTTCCTTGAATTTATCTTGAATAGCGGCCGCGGCGGCTTCGATTTGGTCGTAAAGTTCGAGCATCGGGAGTCTTCCACTTTCGCTTAGTGATCGACTTGTAACTTAACGATTGCCAGCACGAGTAGCAACGACCTCGCCAGTGCTGATGCAACTATTGGTGAGAATTAACCACCAAGGGCACGAAGATCATGAAGGGGAAGCAAGAACCAGCATATAAGCCGATAGGAAACTGGTAGAAGCTTGAAGATGTATCCAAGCCTTTCACGCCTGATCTTCGTGCTCTTTGTGTCCTTCGCGGTTATTCTCAGTATTTACCAGACGAGGCTTCGGATACTGCTACGCCCTGCGACTCTTGCACGATGCGTACCCCCGCGCTGGCGCCAATGCGTGCGGCGCCGGCGCTGATCATTTTCTGTGCGTCTTGCAGGTTGCGAATGCCGCCCGACGCCTTCACGCGCATATTGGCGCCAGAGACCTCGCGGCTCATCAGAGTCACGTCTTCCACGGTCGCGCCGCCGGGGCCGAAGCCAGTGGCTGTTTTGACGAAGTGGGCTTTGGCACGTCGCGAAGCCTGGCAAGCGCGAACTTTCTCATCATCGTTGAGGAGCGACGTTTCGAGGATGACTTTGCAGATTGCTCCGCCCTCCTCGGCCGCTTCGACAACGGCACGGATGTCTTCGTAGACCAGCTCGTCGCGGCCGCTCTTGAGCGCGCCGATGTTGATGACCATGTCGATCTCGTTCGCCCCGTCGCGAATTGCCTGGCGGGCTTCGAAGGCTTTGGTTTCCGTCGCATTGGCCCCCAACGGAAAACCGATCACGGTGCAAACTTTTACGGCAGAGCCCCGCAGCAACTCCGCGCAGTGGCGCACAAAGCACGGATTCACGCAAACCGACGCAAAGCCGTATGTCAGCGCCTCGTTGCAAAGCTTTGTGACCTGATCGAACGTTGCCTCGGGCTTGAGCAACGTGTGGTCGATGAACTGGGCGATGTCCTTCGGTACCATCGCTTCGCTATCCTGTGACATGATTCGCTCGCCCTCCAGATTGATAATGCTGCGACAAGCGCCGTACAACCACAAAAAAGCTCGTGAAAATACGGGTCAATCGTAAATGGCTAAGGCCGGACTGTCAAACGAAGCGAGAACGCATATCTATGGCGGGCCAAGAGTTGCGAACAATATAGAGAGCGCAAAAAAAAATCCCATCAAGGCGCATGGGCAACCTTGATGGGAGTAATAGCAAGAATAGCAACCGGTTAGTAGTCGGTACCTGTTTGATCAGCCGCTGCGCGGGTAATGAGCGACACGAAAACATCCGGCGAAACATCTTCTTTGATGAACTGCACGCTGCCATCGCCGAAAGCTGTATTGCAACCACCGGAATGGAAGCTGTAGACGCCTTTGTAGTTGTCACAGTTCATCACGGTGGTGCCCATCGGACAAGCGCTCACGATCGGGGCCGGCACCACAGGCGTGGTTGTCCGATTCCAGACAAGGTAAAGACCGTCGCTGCCATCCGCCAGCGTACCGCCGTCACCCCATTGGTAATCCGTTAAACCACCGCCCGCTCCAGGCGCTTTGAGGTTCAAGGATTGCAGGTTTGGGTCTGTTTCGTACATCACACCCTTGAGTACCTTGCCATTCACATAGTGATTCGGCCGCCCAGCCGATTCGACGAACATAATCGTCTTGGACATGCCGTCACTCACTTTGCGGATCGAATTGGGCGTGTCGGTTAGCATACCCAATAGCTTCTCGACAGGGCGTTTCGAGCCGGCGGCAAGACTGCCATCAATCTTGCCACAGTACTCAGCCTGATCGATGCGCGAAATGACGTTGTAGTCGGTCGTATAGGTATTAGGCCGATTTTCAGTGGAGGGGCAGATAAATGTATCAATATCCTTTGCAAACGCCTTGGAATAAGCTTCGCCCGTAGCAGGGTTATTCGTGGTGTTGAACCAATCAACATCGAATTTGATTCGGTCATAGACAGCCTGCTCTTCCACGTAAGGAAGAATGAAGCTGAACACCGAGTGATGCCTCATGCCGTTGGACGTGCCTACCGCACCGGCAACGCCAGGACAAGTACCGGTCTTCCACGATTGGGTGTAATTCGGCGTATTCGCATACGGCAATAGCTTCTTGCCCGATTCGTAGTTCAACACCGCAAGCCCAAGCTGCTTCATCTTATTCACACACTGCGACCGGCGAGCCGCTTCGCGCGCCGCTTGAATGGCCGGCAACAACAGGGCGACCAAGATGCCGATGATCGCGATAACGACCAACAGTTC
>CAZJWY010000043.1:18216-32053 GCA_964549545.1 uncultured Planctomycetaceae bacterium
GACAAGCGTGAAGCCACGCTTCGTAGACCGAGACACATTCATGGTTACATCCTCTTTAAAGTTCCGTGATCCTAATCACTATGACGGGAATGAAATGAATGAAACGAAAAACTCGATGTGCCCCCACGGGGCGCAGTGATTTCGCAAGGTTGGTAGGTCAGGGGGAGTCTTTAAGCGCGTGGATTCGCTTTCAATCGAAAACGAACAATGGGGAAATTGTCGCGCTGGTAAGACACCCGGCGGGATTCAAACCTCGGCCAGGCACGTGCTGCTGCGCAGACCGCTCCGGTCGTCTTGCAAAGACGCATCCTCTCTCCGTTCCTCATTTTCTCTGTGGACGAATGCAAACCATTGCACTCGTAATCAAACCGCCTCTCTCGTAGAGCATCATACCGGCGGCAGAGGGAGCTTGTCTATTTACCTGTAACAGTTTTTGCACCAAAACCACAGGACGACCTGGATGACAAGAAAAGAAAATGACACAGTGGGAGCCTGTTGGATGCGGCCCGCAACCGATCCAGCCACCAGGGAGGGTAAACCCGCCTCGACCCCAAAGAGTACGGTGATCCACCGGTTTTGGCGGCGAACACAGAGTGAAGCAAGCTTTTAAGAACGCTAACCTCCGCTAATTATCGCTAACCCATCCTTTCACAGGATTATGCTGCTGCAAAGAACACCGTAGGTGTTCTACACGGTAACCAGAGGCTCGGCGATGGGCGTGGCATTCTTGGACAATTTCGGAGCTACCACGCCCTTTGGAGACTCAGGACGTTGCCACCCAGATTGAACAATTGAGCGGCCCTGTGCCTCATATGGCGGTTGGATTGAATCGGGTTAACGGAAATAGGCTACCATGGAACTCTCCTCTCAATGCCATTTAACAATCCGCTCAACACGGTTGAAATCGACACGGGTAGTCAACATTCCAGAAAACATCGACTTGATCAATACGTGCCGGCAATGTCATCCGCTGCGCGTGTGTAAAGAGAGATGAATGTGTCGACGTCCAAGCTATCGGTGATAAATGACACGGCCCCATCTCCAAAGAGAAACTGCGCGCCGCCGGCATGAAAGCTATAAATACCTTGGTAATTGTCGCAGTTCATGATCGTCGTCATGGGGCAAGCCGTGTTCTGGCTATTTCCAAATAGCGCGTAAACAGTTGGATCGGCCCATTGGTACTCACTGTATTCGACACCTGCGCCCGGAGACGGGTTGGGCGGATACATAACTCCTGTCAATCGTCTATTCCGATCGTAAAGATTGGGACGGCCCGCCGACTCGAAAAACATGAATGTCTTCGATAAACCGTCCGAAACTCTGCTTGCCTTAACAGGTTCGTCCGTCAATAAGCCAACTAATTTGCCTATATCACGCCTCTGTTTAGTCAAGCCAGGTCCTTCGACAAGTGGGCAGTAACCTCGTGCCGCGTTGTCGCTAATGTCAACGATAGGGTAGTAGTCGGTTGTGTAGGTGTTCGGCCGTGCTTCGGTTGAAGGACAGAGAAAAGCATCAAGATCTTTGGAAGTTGCCTGAAAGTTTCTCGCGCCAGAGCTATTCACCGCTGTGCTGAACCAATCGAACTTCTGATCGATCTGGTCATAAATCGCCTGTTCTTCCAAATAGGGCAGGACAAAAGTGAGGACGAAATGCTTTTTCAAACCATTGGTTGTATTCGACTTGGAAGTGCTCGGATTGCTGGAACCGGAACACATCCCATACAGTTGACTACCTGTAAAATTCGGAGTGAAGGCTAAAGGAAACACCTTTCTGGCACTCTCGTAGTTGAGCATTGCCAGACCGATTTGTTTCATCTTGTTGGTGCATTGTGTGCGGCGGGCCGCTTCGCGGGCAGCTTGAATCGCCGGCAAGAGCAGCGCGACCAGAATGCCAATGATGGCAATGACGACCAAGAGTTCTACGAGCGTGAAACCACGCGATGCAGCACGTCGGAAGCCCATAAATTCGATCCTCCACACCGCCCAACTGTTCAGAAAAAGTAATAACCGAAAAGATATAACAAGCTGCCGGCGACACCGGGCAGCGATTGCACTACTTGGATTTCAACTCGAAAGGAGGCAGGTCGGTCGCGCCCTTGTTCACTGTAGCCTTCAACTCCGACTTTTCCAGGTTCATATACCGGCCCTTCAACTTGTCGACGTCTCCCTCGACAATGGTTCGCCCGAACTTGTCCTTCCCAAGCTTGCCAAGCCACTGAGCGATCACCTTGTATTCACCCGCCGGCGCGCCATCGTTGTCGCCCAACGTGGTCAACTCGAACTTACCATCAGGCCCCGTGGCACCGGTTGGTCGAGTTTTTTGTAGCTCTTCCGACCCGGCCACCGGACAGAAGATAAGCATCACCCCTTCGGCAGGCTGGCCGTCGACATTCACTGAGCCATGGACCGGATAGCGGGCAATCTTCCCATCACCACAACCCGCCATAGCGACGAGAAACGCGAAAACAATTCCGCACCACATGCGCCGAAGCGCTTCAACTCTCGACTTTTGTAAACGCATCCTGCCGTTTCACCCCAGTATTTGTAGCTTTTCGACGGGCTGCCGGCTCAGAACGGCCATATTGACGGAATGCCGTATCATACCGTCGAGAACAAGGGAAAGTCCATTTCTTGGCTGAAAATTTTGCACGAGAAGCGGGGCACGTCACCGGTTTATCGGTCAGGCCTCCCTCTTCCCAACGACCTGCATAGATTACGGTCGCCGAGGCCGATGGATTGAGGCCTGTGATTGCCGGCTTCTTTAGCGTGCGCCAAACAAGATCGAAGCTGGATGATTTGTGATGATTGGTTGCTGCAAACCAATGCGTCTGCAGCCGCTGATTCCTTGTTTCAATGAAAAACCGCCGCTTCCCTGTGGGCCGCGGCGGCTCAACTTCAGAATGCAATTTGTACCCGTAGACCGAGCATTAACGTCGGCGAACGAAGCCAACCGATGCCAAACCGGCAAGGCTCACGAGTGCGAACATTGCAGGTTCAGGCACTTCGGTGCCGGTGATCAGCACGTTGTCGACGCGACCCGTTCCAGCGGCGGCAACAGTCCCGCCATTAATCGACGTTGTACTCGAGTCAACAAGGCGGATATAGGCTGCAGGCAAACCTTCAAGTGAAGCAGGCAGCGCGAACGAATACGATGTCGTCCCGACTGGGGTACCCATACTCCACGCGCCGTTGATCAGGGAATACGTCGCGCCGAGTAAAGGAGAGAAAGTCGAGCCATCGGTGCTTGTGTAAACCGCAAAATCCCGCGGACCGGTATTACTGCCAGTCTGATCGAAGCTCAAATTAAGGTCAGTGTAGCCCGTCGTGGGCAACTTGAATTGGAAATAGTCGCCAACATCCCAGGCAGTCGAACTCCACGATTTTGGAGAGCCATTTCCGGCAGGCGTTGTCCAAGCGCCACCTGTACCACCGTCCGCCTGACTTGCCGCAGCTCCGACGCCGCTTTCCGCTGCGAATGGGCCGGCGCCCGGAGTCGTGATGCTTTCAAATGTCCACAAAGCGATCGTTGCAGCCATCGCGCTAGGCGCAACAGTCGTAACCGCGAGCGCCGCGGCAAAACCTAAAAACTTTCTAATTTTCAACTTCATTAGACAACCTTTCTACCCGCCTAGTGCGAATCACCTGTTTGCTACCAACTGCATCTCGTTGTTTAGATGTAATGCAAACATTACAAAACTATTGAACAACTGGGCTCATAATACCCGCCATACTTTGAAGATGCAACGATTTTGCGGTTAAAATTGCGTTAAAATCGGTTCACTGACCTTCATGAATAATGCTGCGTTCTCACTCGACATGGACGAACTGAAGCGGTGCCGTATTGGCCGCCTAATACTGAAAGTGCTTAATCATCTCCCCCTTTTCGCCGATTTCGGTCAGCGAATCGATCCCGATCGAAAGGTGCATGTCCGACCAGTCGCGGCTAACGCGGGCGTCGCTCTCGCTGGTTTTCACCCCCTCTGGAGTAAGGGGTTTATCTGAAACAAGCAGCAATGCACCGCGAGCGATCTGGTTCTTATGGCCGACGACGAAGATCGTCGCCGTTTCCATGTCGATGCCGATCGGCGTCATTTCCTGGAGTTGTTCCCGGAACTTGAGGTCGTGTTCCCAGACGCGGCGATTGGTGGTGTAGATGACGCCCGTGCGGTAGTCCAGGCCGCGCTCGACCATCTTTTGCGATACGAATTTGTGCAGCTTGAACGAGGGGAGAGCGGGCACTAGCGGCGGCAGGTAATCATCCGAAGTACCTTCGCCTCGGATTGCGCCGATCGGCAGGATAAAGTGGCCAATCTCGGTCGCATGCTTTAAGCCACCGCATTTGCCCAAAAACAACACGGCCTGCGGATGATACGCCGTAAGGAGATCCATGACCGTTGCTGCGTTCGGCGAACCGATGCCGAAATTGATGATCGTCAGTCCTGCGTCGTTGGTCGACGCCTGCATCGGCCGATTGTCGCCGTAGATATCGCAAGCGAAGCGGGCCGCAAAACGCTGCACGTAATCGCGAAAATTCGTCAGCAGCACATAGTTGCCGAAGCGGTCGAGGGGCATGCCCGTGTAACGGGTAAGCCAGTCGGCGGCAATTTCGATTTTGGTGACCATGGGGAGGAAGGGGCTGGGGACTTGAGGCTAGGGGCTGGTGGGATTTGTCCCGCCGCTGCGGTTAAGTCTGGCTCGTAGCGACTTCATTAGGCTACGGATTTGTTTGCCCAAGCGGTCTGTTTTTATCAGTAACTCGGTGGCGATTTCTCGTCGTGCATAGCCTAATTTATCCGCGATGCAAAGTTGGGTTTCTAGCTCCGCAAGAGAACCGAGCGATATTGAAAGGTGGCGAAGGTATTCTCGCGTAGACAGTCTGGCGTGTCCCTCGGCGATGTTGGACGGAATTGAAACTGCGCATCGACGCATCTGGCTGATGAGCCCATATCGCTCCACATCGGGAAAGCCGCCCGTGAGTTTGTAGACTTGCGTCGTAATCTCAATTCCTTCCTGCCAAACCCTCAGGTCTTGATAACTAGCAACTTGCATTGGCCAGCCCCCAATCCCTAGCCCCCAGCCCCTAGTAAGCCTTCCGTTTCGGATTCGCTTTCCACTCTGCGAACAGCTCTTTGCATTCTTCAGGCAACAAAGCCGGTATCAACTTCAGCTTACTACCACCCATGCGCAAGAGTTCGGCGGCCGGTAATTGCAGTTCGTTGAAGCCGGCAACGTCGGCGTCGGCGATCGTGGCCCCGAAGTAGACAGTGTCGACCCGAGACCAATGGAGGGCAGCCATGCACATTGGGCAGGGTTCGCAGGTCGTGGCAACAATTGCCCCCTCCAGGAAAATGTTGCCCGTATGGCGGCAGGCCTCCCGAATGGCGTTTACTTCGGCGTGGGCTGTGATGTCGGTCGTCAACACGACCGTGTTGTGGGAACACGAGAGAATCTCGTCGCCGCGGGCGATCGCACAGCCAAAGGGGCTTTGCCCTAAAGCTAAGCCCTGGCGGCACTTATCGATCGCCAGCCGCATCAATTCGGATGGATCCATAACATTTTCCGCGCCCGCTTTTTTGGACGTAACCCCGCTTAGCCTATTACCTTACGCTGAACGCTGGCATGCTACAAGACGGCTTCGTCTTGACTGATAAAATCATAGACAGGAGAGCCTGAGCCTCGTTGAATTTCTTTTTTGCGCGGCCGGCGTTCCTCCTCTCGCCAAATGCGAACGAATGAGAGAAACTTTTTACTGGCGTTGAGGTTAAGTCAATTAGAACCAGCTATGACCAAGCCCATCGCTCTCAATCGCACAAATTCAGCGACCTGAACCATCTAACTAATTAGTGGAGTCCGTACGCATGAAACTCATCCGCCACCGCGATTTATTGGTGATCGTGTTTTGCATGATGCTCGGCAGCGCTTCGCCGTTGTTCGGCCAGCCGCCGGGCGGCTTCGGCCCTCCGGGAGGACCGGGATTCGGTGGCCCGGGCGGTCCAGGAGGACCAGGTGGTCCTGGCGGGTTCTTCGGCGGCGGGGGAATTTCGGGACTCGTTGTGCGCGAAGAAATTCAACAAGAACTACAGCTTGTCGACGAACAGAAGGACAAGCTTCGCACCATCACCGAGGAAATGCGAGACAAAGTTCGCGACGAGATGCGCGACATCTTCTCCCAGATGCGAGACCTGAGCGACGACGAACGTCGAGAGAAGTTCGGTGAAATCCGAACCAAGATGGAAGCGCTCAACGCCGACACGGAAAAGCAACTGGAGAAAGTGCTGCTGCCTCACCAATTGGAGCGGCTTAAGCAAATCGATTTACAAACGAAGCTACGCTACCGCGGCAGCTCCGCCCTTACTGGCAGCGATGTGGCCAAAGCACTCAATCTGACCGACGAACAACGCGAAAAGCTCGAAAAGCGAGCCGCCGAGGTGCAGGAAGAACTGCAGACGAAAATTCGTGAGCTCCAGGCAGATGCCCGGAAAAAAATGCTCGATGTACTGACGCCCGAGCAACAAGCACAGCTCGAAAAATTGATGGGGCAACAATTCGATATGCCAGAACAGAACCTCCGTGATCGGTTTCGGGGACGTGGTGGGCGCGAAGGCCGAGAAGGCAGAGAGGGCCGTCCCCGCGGCGATCAGTCGAAGGGCGCTGAAAAGGAAGCGATTTAGCTACGCAAAGCGAACGTAGAATTCGCTCGGAACGTAAGTAGATGGGCTTCAAATTCGCCCCACCACCAAATCGTCGGTGGTGGTGCGGAATCTCCGTGCGACGCGAGAAGAAATTCGTCTCCTGGAGCGTAACGGCTACTTTGCCCGCCGCTTGTGGCTGCTCGGCAGCGTCAGCATAGTGGAATGGTCATAGAAACAGTTTTCGATGTCACCTTGAATTCACCCACGCCGGATATGCAATGGAAGCAGGTTCGATCCTCGTAAAGCGAGGTTTACTATCATCGCAGCAGCTCGATCAGATTCGGCTCGATCGTCCGGACGCGATGCGGCTGGATGTCGCGGCGGTCGATCTTGGACTGGTCAGCGAAGAGGACGCGCTTCAGGCGCTCGGCGACGAGGTTGGCATCCCATTTGTCGACCTGGAAGCACAAAAGATCGACCTAAACCTGCTCAACGGCTTCCCGCTCAAGCTAATCCATCGCCACTCGGTTTTCCCGATCGAGCGCGTAAACGGCACGCTGCGCGTGGCGACAAGCGACCCGTTCGACCTCTACCCGCTCGATGAGCTGAGCGCCACGACCGGTCTCACGATCGAGCCCGTGCTGGCACAGCGCGAGCAGATCGCTCGGAAAATCAAAGCCCATCTCGGCGTCGGTAGCGAAACGATCGGCGACCTGATGTCGCAACAAGATGAAGAGGACATCCAACTTCTCGACGACGGCGACATCGATGGCGAAGCTTCGGACGAGGCCCAGGAAGCATCCGTCATTCGGCTCGTGAATGAAATTCTCGTCGAAGCGATCGAATCGCGGGCGAGCGACGTCCACGTCGAATCGCAAGCCGCAGGCATTAGGATTCGTTACCGCATCGACGGCATTTTGCACGCCCAACCAGTGCCGCCAGAGATCAACCGCTTCCAAGCCGCGATCATCAGCCGTTTGAAGATCATGGCCCGGCTCAACATCGCCGAAAAGCGTTTGCCGCAAGATGGCCGCATCAAGCTCCGCGTTTCGGGCCGCGAGATCGACGTGCGCGTCTCGGTGATTCCGATGCTCCACGGCGAAGGCATCGTCATGCGTCTCTTGGACAAAGGGCGGATGAAGCTCTCGCTGGAGAGCATCGGCATGGCGTCGGACTTGCGTAGTCAATTCGACGAGCTGATCCGCTTGCCGCACGGCATCATCCTCGTCACAGGTCCGACCGGTTCCGGTAAAACCACTACGCTTTATAGCTCGTTGATGGAAATCCGCGACGAGGCGACCAAAATCATCACGACCGAAGACCCGGTCGAATACCAACTCGAAGGCATCAATCAGATCCAAGTTCATCCGAAAATCGGTCTGACGTTTGCCGCCTCGCTCCGCTCGATTTTGCGTCACGACCCGGATATCGTCCTCGTCGGTGAAATTCGCGATATGGAGACGGCCGAGAACGCAATCCAGGCGTCGCTCACCGGCCACTTGGTGTTCAGCACGCTCCACACGAACGACGCACCGAGTGCCTATACGCGGCTGGTTGACATGGGAATCGAGCCGTTCCTCGTCGCCAGCACGATCGAGGGCGTCATGGCGCAGCGGCTTGTCCGGTCGCTCTGCATCAAGTGCAAGGAGTCGTTCGAGCCCAAACAGGAAGACCTTCCCAAGGACTTCCCGTGGGATGACTACGCCAAGTTAGGCAAACCGCTCTATCGGCCGGTAGGTTGCCGATCGTGCCGGCAGCTTGGTTTCCAAGGCCGACAAGGCATTTTCGAGTTGTGTCTTACAAACGAAGCCGTTCGCCAGATGGCCCACGACCGAGCGAGTAGCTGGGAAATCCGCAAGGCAGCCCGGGCCGCCGGAATGCGGTCGCTTCGCGAAGACGCCTGGTTGAAAGTCCTCAGCGGCGTAACCACCATTGATGAAGTGCTCCGCGCTACCAAGGGAGATCGGATTTAGTGGGGAATTGGGAGTGGGGAGTGGGGAATAAGGCCCTCCCAATTTCACTCCTCACTCCGCACTCCCAATTCCCCACTGCTACCCCATGCCCGAATTCGCCTACATCGCTCGTGATATGACTGGCAACCGCGTGGAAGGCACGTTGGCGGCGGGGAACGAGCGCGAAGTGCTCGCGGCTTTGTCGGGCCGCAATCTGTTTCCGCTGAAGGTCGCCTCGGCCGATGGCCGGTCAACGGCCGCCAAGCGGTCACCGAAGGTCAGCGCGCGCGTGATGGCCTCGATGTACGCGCAGCTCTCGGCTCTCTTGGGCAGCGGCGTGCCGCTATTGCGCTCGATTGAGGTGCTGCGTGAGCAAACGCCAAACAAGAACCTCGCCACGGTCCTCGAAGACGTTCACACCCGCGTGCAAGAAGGCACGCCGCTAGCCGATGCAATGGCCAGGCACCCGCGGGCGTTCGGCGAGTTGGCGACGAGCATCGTCCGAGCTGGCGGCGAAGGTGGTTTCCTGGAAGAAGCGCTCGACCGGCTGGCGAAGTTCGTCGAACAACAAGACGAACTCAAAGGCAAGGTCGTCGGCGCGCTCGCTTACCCCGCGATTCTGTTCATATTGGGAACGCTGGTCGTCAACGTGCTGATCATCTTCTTCGTGCCCAAGTTCGAGGATATTTTCGCCACCTTGCGTAAGCGGGGCGAACTACCGGTTCTTACTGACTGGCTCCTCTGGCTCAGCCATACGATGCAAAGCTACGGCATTTTCATCTTGATTGGCCTGTTCGGCTTGGGCTGGTTTATAAAGAATCGCTTGCAGACAGATGAAGGTCGCACGTGGCTCGATCGCATTCGACTGAAGGTGCCGGTTGCCAGTAGTATTTATCTGAGCCTGGCGGTATCGCGATTTTGTCGGGTGTTGGGTACGCTACTCGGCGGCGGCGTTCCGATTGTGAAGTCTCTTGATATCAGTGCAGATTCCACAGGGAATCGGATCTTGTCCGCCGCGGTTCGCGATGCTGCCGAGAACATCTCGGCTGGCCAGTCGCTGGCTGCTCCGCTACAAGCGAGCGGCCACTTTCCGGCCGATGTCGTGGAAATGATCGCCGTCGGCGAACAGTCCAACAATCTGGAAAAGGTGCTGCCCCACATCGCGGAATCGCTGGAGCGCGATACCTGGCGGCGGCTCGACCTATTCGTCCGGCTATTGGAGCCGCTGATGTTGCTCATCCTGGCAGGTGTCGTCCTCCTCGTGGTAATTGCCCTGCTGGTGCCGGTCCTCAAGATGAGCAGCGCGGTTTAAACTGTATACAATTGAAATAAACCTAGAACTGAAGGAGCCTTCAAAATGACCACATTCGATAAAGGACGACAAAACATCCGCCACCGCCAGGCTTCCGGCTTCACCCTCATGGAAGTGCTGCTGGTGCTCGTGATCCTCGTCGTGCTGGCCTCGATGGCCGTCAATGTCTTCTGGGGCGCGCAAGACAAAGCCGACAAAAACGCGGCCAGAACGCAGGTCGGTCTCTATGCACGCGCCATGGATCAGTACCGGCTAGACATGAAGAAGTACCCGTCGAACTTGCAAGAGCTCATGGACAAGCCGAGCGACGCGGCCGCGGCCAACCGCTGGAGCGGGCCCTACATGAGCAAGATCGCCAAGGACCCTTGGGATCGCGAGTATAAGTACGTCTCGCCGGGCAAGCATAACGCCGATTCGTTCGACATGTGGTCCTCTGGCCCAGATGGCCAGGACGGCACCGCCGACGACATCGGCAACTGGGAAAACAGTTAGCACGTTCGTCTCATGGCTCACGAGGCAACCCGACTACCGCGCCGAAGCGGCCTGACGCTCATCGAAGTCAGCCTCGTGATGGCGTTATTGGTCATCATCGCTTCGTTTGCGATCCCCGTGCTCAATGGCGCGATCGAGCGCCGCTCGCTGGTGAGCGGCGCCGGACTATTGCAAGCAGGTTTGACGCGCGCCCGGCTGGCGGCAATGCAGTCGGGCCAAACGTACGTTGTCCGCGTGGAGCCCAAGGGAAGCCGCTACCAGATCCTCAGCCTCGATCAACTCTCCTTGCCGGAAAGCCAGGTGCTGCAACCCGACAATCCGGACGCGGAGAACTCTGCTTACGACATCCTTCGCCTCTTCAAGAACCGGCTGCCGGAGGGAGTGATCTTCGGTCGGGCCGACATCGCCAATTCGAACCAACTCGCCGCCACGGTCGGCGATACGAGCGGCGGAGCATGGTCGTCGCCGATTCTTTTTCGCCCCGATGGAACCGCCTCGGATGCCACCATTCTTTTGGTCAACGAACCGGGCCAAACCGTCCGGGTGACCCTTCGCGGCCTCACGGGCACCGCGCTCGCCGGCGAGGTCAGCAAGGAGAATGTTCAATGAACACGCTCCACCATCGAGCCAAGCCTCGGCACGCGGCACTAGGCCGCGCCTTCACGCTTTTGGAAGTTATCCTCTCGCTGGCCATCCTGGCCGGGGCGCTCGCCACGCTCGGCGAAGTCATGCGGATGGCCGACCGCAGCGCAACGGTCGCCGAAGACGAAACCCGCGCTCAAATTCTCGCCACGTCGATCATGGAGGAGCTCTCCGCCGGATCACGCCAGCTCACGGCCGCCCAGCAGTCGCCACTCGATACACCGGACGATCCACCTTGGGTTTACTCGATCGAGATCGGCCAAACCCAACTAACCGAGCTCGTATCGGTACGCGTGCGCGTCGAACAACAGCTTGAAGCCCGTCTTCAGCCGGCCCGCTTCGAGCTGGTCCGCTGGATGCCGAATCCCGACTACGTGGCCTCTACGACCGGCGACACGAACAGCTCCTCGACCACCTCCGGCGCCGGAGGCCAGCAATGAGGCATCGCACGATTCATCGCCACGGCTTTACGCTCTTCGAGGTAATCCTGTCCATCGCACTGGCATCCGTGCTGCTGACGCTTATCGGCACCGCGATCAACTTGTACCTCGTGCAGGTCGACGCAGGCCGCACGCGGGTGGAAGAGGCCCAGCTCGCCCGCAGCATCTTGTCGATGATCGCCGACGATATCCGCGCCACCAGCGTCTACCAGCCGCAAGACACGTCGAGCATCGCCCAACTGATGGCCAAGACGGCCTCGTTCGATGTCGACTCCATCGACCAGGCCTCGGCCAGTGGTGCCGCCGATGGACTATCTCAACTGGGCGCTTCTGGAGCGGCAACAGGAACTTCCGGCATCACCTCGTCGACATCCGGCGGGTCGGCAGGCTCGACCGAGGAATCGGATACCGATCCAACGCTCCCCCTCGGCCTGTCGGGCTCGCTAACCGAGCTGTATGTCGATGCCACGCGATTGCCCAAGCAAGAGGAATTGTTTTCAAGCCCAATCACCGGCTACTCCAATGCTCAATCACCCAATTCCGGCGGAGTCGTCGGCAGTCTGCAGGCGGCCATGAGCTCGAGCGGCGCCCCGGCCACCGACCTGAAAACGATCCACTATTTCATTCGCCCCGGCGAAGCGGTCGAAGCAGGGAGCGCAAGCGTCACGTCGCTCGACCCCGCCTCGCAAGCCCGCGCGGGAGGCCTCGTGCGGCAAGAGATTCCCCGCGTCATGCGCAACTTCGCCGAGAAGAACGGCGGTTCCACGGTGCTCGACTCGAACGCGGTGCTTCTCGCGCCGGAAGTCGTTCAGATGCAGATCCGCTACTTCGATGGCTCGCAAATCACCGACTCGTGGGATATGAAAACGCTCAAAAAACTCCCGCTGGCGGTCGAAGTTCGGATCTGGTTGCGGTCGCCGAATGCGTCGAGCGAGCCAGTCGACATCAACATGGATTCCATGGCCCTCGCCAACACAACCCACGAATACCGCCAGGTGGTTTACCTGCCAATGGCACAACTCGCCAGCGCTGGTAGCGCCGCCGGCTCGACCAGTTCGTCCACCACCGATTCAAGCACCTCAACCGACTCCTCCTCGACCGACAGCGGATCACCGTCCGGCGACGGCTCCGCTTTCGGCAATCAATAATACTCCCCGTGAGCCAGACATTCCTGTCTGCCCAATACGATCCACTTGCCACTATTGCAACAACTCACAAACACATATGGCAGGCAAGAATGTCTGCCCCACGACTTCCTCTAGCCATGCTGACATCAACTCAAACACGACCTCAACGCCGCGGAAGCGTCCTGGTTTTGACGCTGATCGTCGTCGTGATGCTCACGCTCGGCGCTGCCGCGTTTTTCGAACGGATGTTCGCCGAGCATCAGGCCGAGCGGGTGCATGGCCAGCAGTTGCAAGCCCGCGAGATCGCCGACTCGGGTATCGAGTACATCAAAGCGATCCTTGGTCGTGATCCGCAACAAGTCCAGGACTCTGGTGGTCTGTATTCCAATCCAAATTTGTTCCAGGGCGTCATCGTGAATGACGATCCGATCGCCGATTATCGCGGGCGGTTCACGATGTTCGCTCCCGAAATGTCCAACGACGGCTATTTCGGCGGCATTCGCTATGGCCTGGAAAACGAATCGGCCCGCTTGAATCTCAATACGATCCTCCTGGCCGACAGCGCGAAGGCCGGCAACGCCAAGAATATCCTGATGGGCCTTCCCGGCATGACCGACCAGATCGCCGAGGCAATTCTTGATTGGATCGATCCCGATGAAGAGCCACGCGACTCGGGCGCCGAGCGCGATTACTACAGTTCGCTCGACCCGCCTTATGCTCCGCGTAACGGCCCGCTCGCCTCGATCGAGGAGTTGCTGCTGGTGCGCGGTGTCACGCCCGCGCTGTTGTTCGGCGCCGATCTCAATCGCAACGGCGTCATCGATGGTAATGAGCAAAATCTGGCCAACATCGAAAACGTCGACAACTCCACGGGCGTGCTCAATCGCGGCTGGGCCGCCTACCTGACGGTCGACAGCGCCGAGGCGAATCTCCGCGCCGACGGCTCTCCCAAAATCGACGTCAATATGGACGACCTCGCCGAACTCCACAAGCAACTCCTCGAAGTGCTCGACAAAGATCAAGCCGACTTCATCATCGCCTATCGACAGGGCGGCGCGTACACCGGCAACGACTCGGCCAGCCCGATCTCCAGCCAGACGCTTGATCTCACCCAGAAGGGCAACGAGAAGCTCTCTACCATCCTCGACCTCGTCGGCGCGAAGACCCGCATTGCCAAGTCGGGCGGTTCGGGGAGCGGTACCGGTTCGGGCAACGGTAGTGGAAGCGGCGGTAGTGGCCAG
>CAZJWY010000044.1:0-31507 GCA_964549545.1 uncultured Planctomycetaceae bacterium
GCCGCGACGAAGGGTGAGCTGCAAGGCGTCGAAGGCATCGGCCCAAAAATCTCCGAACGCATTCTCGCTGCTGGCGATGAGATCGACGCGGAGTTCGAGTTGCAACTCGCAGCCGAGCATGGGATCGACGTGCTCACCGAAGCGAGCCCCAACTATCCGCGCCCGCTTCGACAGATCCACGACCCGCCCGGCGTGCTGTTTCGCCGGGGCAAGCCGCTGCCGCAGGACGAGATGGCGGTCGCCATCGTTGGTACCCGCCACGCCACACGCTACGGAATCGCGCAGGCCGAGCGATTGGCTGCCAGCCTGGCACGGACGGGCTTCACGGTGGTGAGCGGCCTCGCCCGTGGGATCGACGCGGCCGCGCATCGCGGCGCGATGGCGGCCGGTGGGCGAACGATCGCGGTCCTAGGCAGCGGGCTGCTGGAAATCTATCCGCCCGAACATGAGAAGCTCGCCGACGAAGTCGCGGCCAGCGGCTACTTGCTCAGCGAATCGCCGCCGCGGATGAAGCCGCTGAGTGGCGCGTTTCCGCAGCGCAACCGAATCATCAGCGGATTGTCGGTGGGGACGATCGTCGTCGAGGCGGCCGACCGGTCCGGGGCGCTCATCACCGCGCGGCATGCCTACGAGCAGGGCAGGGAAGTGTTCGCCGTGCCCGGGCCCATCGACAGCCGGCTCTCGCGCGGTTGTCATGCACTCATCAAGGACGGCGCGAAACTCGTCGAATCGATCGACGATATACTTGCTGAGTTGGGGCCACTCGCTGAGCATATCAAACGTGACGACGGCACAACGCTGTCGAGTCCGGCCGAGCTATTGCTCAACGAAATCGAGCAACAAGTTCTCGCGGCGATCAACGGCTCGCCGACCTCGGTCGACGCCGTCGCTCAAGCCAGCGGCCTGCCGATCCATCGCGTCCTCTCGACAATCAGCGTGCTGGAAATGCGCCGTCTCGTGCGGCGCGTGAGCGGAACACAAGTGGCGCGGGCTTAATTCAGCATGGATCGCATGGTGATGAACAAGCCAACGATTTCACTCGGCACAATCCACCCGCGAATTCGCTGGCTCGTCGTGGCCCATGCCATACTTGCCGCGTTATCACTCCTCGTCATGTGCTTCCAATTCAACGAGGGGACGCTTCCTCTCTTTTTGATACTCAGCTCACTGCCTCTTGGTAGCCTCATGACACTGAGTGTCTGGATTGGCATGGGGCAGTCGCGCTGGTGGTGGCGGTTGACGCTCGGTCTTGTGGCCATTTTCTATCTGTCGGGTTTTTCGCTTGTCGTGGATCTCTCGTTCGCGCCCGCGCGTTTACCGATCGGCGATTGGATGACGGAGTATCTGCAGAAGACAGCGGAACTTACTGCCCTGTTGCTACTGCTTGTTGGCATGTTCATGCTGATCGGACGTCGGTTCGCGCTCCTGCAATTGAAATCCCATACATTGACACATAGCGGACGATTGCAATTCTCGATGCTGCAAATCATGGTGGCAATGTCGACAGTCGCCATCATATTGAGCTTACTGCGAGAGGTACGCGCAGCTTCCGGTCATGAGCCTTCTAATTGGGAGACGATAACGATTTATTCGTTCTTGTTCGTAACTTATCTTGTTAACACTGTCTGTGCCGCGTTTGCCACACTTGAATCCGGTCAAGTCAAACGAAACGTCGCACTCGTGTTAGTTGTGACCATTTTATTGGGAATCGTTACGGCCATTGCCATGTTCTCTGACCTATCAGAGTGGTGGTTCTTCCTGGGTAGCATGCTGTTCATGATCGTGCCGACCGTAATTGTCTTGGTGTCTCTGCTGGTCGTTCGCTCCTGCGGGTATCGATTGGTGCGTCGCGATGTAGGTGCTGGAGTGAGTCTGGAATCGGCTGAGCCTGCGACAGGAGGTCAGTAGATGAACGCAGATAAAGTTAATGATTTTGTTTGGGGGCGAACTTCCACGGCAATAAGCAAAGTGCCGAAAACTTCGGTGTGGCAAATTACAACTTAACAATTGGCTGGCAAGAAGGCTCACGCACAGGCGCAGGGAGCGCGGAGAGTTTCAGCCTCTCCGCGTCCTCTGTCCTCTGCGCCTCTGCGTGAGCCTTCTTCTCCTTTGGATCGGCAACTGCGGTTCCAGTCGGCAGGGTAGGAGGTGGCTGTGAAGAAAGTTGATCTTTATGAGCGGTCAATCAGTGTTCATTGGCGGTTCCTGACTTTTTATCAGAGAGGCGACCACGGGGCGATGAAAGCGGTGCCGTTGTGCCAGATTACTAAACCGATCAACGCGCCGTCGGCCCGGGAGATCACGCCGGCGCCATGCCAGTCTGTCGTTAGAGGCACGGAGGGATCGATGGCCCAGAGGTTGCCGGGTTGCAGTCGAGAGGCGGCGACGGGGAGGCTCTCGGTGCCGGAGACGACCACGCAGTCTTCGGGTACCTGGGGATGTCGCAATTCGTTCGCTTTCCAAGCGGCGGGCGGGTTGGGGAGTTTTACGCCGGAGATCACGGCAAGCGAACCGCGCTGCTGGAAGTTTTGTTTGGTAAGTGGCACGGATTGGCCTTCGATCTCGAAGGTCGTGCCGTCGGGGAGCGACTCGCCCTCGCCTAGGTTGAGCCCGCATAGCAGCTTTTGGTCGGGAAGCACGTGGACCCACGTGCGTTGCTGTTGTGTTCGAGTCATGCCCCACCGTTTTGTCGGCCAGGAAAAGGTTCCGCGTAGTTTGACGGATAGGGGCTGGAGGTCGGGACGGATTCGGGCTCCGACCGGTAGATGCGGCCGCCAGTTGAGCCAGCTTTGATTGACAGCGGCTTCCAGTGGAAAGCGGTGGCCCGCAGCGACGCGAGCGCCGGGCTCGTCGGGCGTTGCCATTGCGACGCCGCCGGCGGTGAGCGTGTTGAGCGATTCCGTATCGAGCTTGATTCCAGTGAATCCGAGCCGCACGTCGACGCCGCTGACTGGCCAGAACTTGGAGTTGTCGCGCACGAGGTCGCGATACTCGGGCTCGATGTAGAGCCGCGTTTCGACGCTGGCCGCGTCGCTGGCGAGTCCGACATGCGTGACCCGCCCGATCGGCACGCCCCGATAGATGACCGGCGAGCCGGTTTGCAAACTGTGCCGCGCATCGCTTTCCAAAGTGACTTCGAGGGAGTGCTTGCCAGAGTCAATGATTTCCCGCGGCGACTCGACGCCGAGGAAGCGTCGTTGCCGCGGTCCGTCGGCGGGGCCTGGCTGCACCGCGATGTACTTGGGGCCGACGACCGTGTCGAGGCCGCGGACAGATGAGAGCCCGACCTGGGGACGTTCGATCCAAAACAGCGTTCCTTCGCGCGCGATGGCGCTCACTTCCTGCATCAATTGGGCCGTGACCTCGACACGATCGAGCGCCGGATTCAGCACGACGCGTTCGATGGTGCCGACGTCGATTCCGCGCAGACGGACGGCGTCGCCGGGACGCAGGCCGTGGCCTTCGACGAACTCGATCGTGATTCTTGGTCCGGAGGAATGCCACGCCGTTGCAATCAAGACCAGTGCCACGACGGCCGAGGCGGCGGTCAGCCACCACATGCGAGTTTGGCGCAAGCCCAAATGGTTGAGCCACGCCGGCAGTCCTTGGCGGATTGGCCGCTCGGCTGCGGTGGGAAACGAATCGTGCTCGGCAGGCGTGCCATCGGGAGTGGGGAGATCGTTGTCTGCGTCGGTTGGTGTCATGATTCGTCCCAAATCGAATGTGGATCAAAACTCATGGCCGCGACCATCGTCATTGCCACGCACAACGCGAAGGCCCACACGGCGGGCCCGACTTGAAACTCAACGATGTTGCCGAGCTTGACGAACATCACCAGCAGCGCCACAAGCAGCACGTCCATCATGCTCCAGCGGCCCAGGTGCTCCATGAGCCGATACGTAGCGGCGCGATGATGTTGGGGCGTGTGCTTGAAAAGACAAAGGTCTAGCAGCAGGCCGATTTTGAGTAGGGGGAGCACCACCGAAAAGATCAGCACCACCGCGCCGACGAACCAGGAGCCGTGTCGGAGTAGTTCCCATGCACCGGAGAGGATGCTTGATGAATGGTAATGGCCAAGTTGGCGAATGCGAAGGAGCGGCAGCGTGACTGCCGGGATGTACAACACGAAGGCGGCGAGGGCGGCGGCGAGTGTTCGCTCGCGGCTGTTCCGGCTCGACCGTTCGACTACGAATGGGGCTTCGCAGCGATAGCAAATCGCCTGCATTCCGCGACGGGTTGGCGGCAATTGCTGGATCGCGCCGCAATGGCGACATGCTTGGAGAGGCCGGTTGTCTGCCGCGGCACCAGTTGACGTCATGCCGTAGGATAATATCGAGGATGTCTGGTTGAAATAAGGGGGGCTTGCTTGGCGGGATATGATATATAGCCGACCCATTTTGGGTCGGTGGTTTGTGGTCGAAAAATCTCTCTTTTATGGTATACTCATTAATAGGCGGTCGCATGAGTAAGGCTGTTCAGATTCGGTGCGAAAATGACCTTTGCGGATATTGTGGACGCAGCCGATCGATTGAGTGCCGATGAGCAATTGACGCTGCTCGAAATTTTGCGTCGTCGGCTGGCGGAACGCGAGCGCGAGCAATTGGTTCGCGACGTGGCCGAGGCTCGTAAGGAGTTTGCCAAGGGGAGCACTCAGCCTACGACTGTGAAACAACTCATGGACGAGGTGGGTGGTGGAGCGTGGACATAAAATCGGTGATCGCGAAAGCGCTGGGTATTATTTGCATTATTGGAGCCCTTATTTGCCTCACGGCGTTGGCGTCGGGTATCGCGGCTCTCTTTGAGTTGGGAGCTCCAGGATGGCTCGCAAGTAAATATGGTGTCGTAGCGATTAGCACCCTGATCGGATTTGCCGCGGGAACCGTTTTCTTTGTGGTTGCTGCTCGACGTTACTTTCAGAAGTTGTGGCGAAGGGCAACGATCATGCTTCTTGCCGGATGCATTATCGCCGGCGCGGCGATAGGTACTCTTGAGGCAATGAAAAAGATGGCGGACGCGAAGCGGGCGCATACGACGATGGATTAGTTCTCCGCCATTGCCAGTCGCTCGGCGATCGGTGGGTGGCTGTGGAGCAGGAAGACTTCAATGGGGTTTGGCTCCATGTCGGCTTTGTTGAGCTTCGCGAGTTTCAGAAACGCAGTGCGATACGAGGCGGGGTTCTTGGTTCGTACTAGTGCATATCGATCGCACTGCCGTTCGTAGAAGCGGCTGATCACGTTTTGTAGCGGGGCGATCAGGAGCGAGAACGCGGTGAGGGTGAACATGACGAGGGGCAGCGCGCTGGTGGGAGTATCGGCGGCGGTCGGGATGTCTGCCCACCAAATCAGCACGCGGTCGATGAGGTAAAAGCCGGCGAGGCTCACGAGGACGCCGGTCGCGATCATCTTGGGAATGTGCCGGTGGACGTGGTGGCCCAGTTCGTGGGCGAAGATGACGTCGATTTCCTCGGGCGTGAATTTTTCGAGGAGCGTGTCGCCCATCAGGACGCGGCGGGTGCGGCCGATGCCGGCGAGCATGGCGTTGGCCTTCTGCGTATCGGCGCTGAGGCCGAGGCGGTAGACGCCTTCGATCGTGATGCCGGTCCCTTCGGCGAGGCGCTTCATCCGGGCGTCGAGTTCGGCGTTTTCGATCGGCTCGACTTTGTAGAAGAGGGGCATGATGACGACCGGCGCGAGTTGGCCGAGGACAATGCTGACGACAAAGAACGCGGCGGCGGCGATCAGCCACCAGTATTGGCCCGTGTGCCAGATGATCCAGAATAGGCCGACGTTCAGGACGATGCCGAGGAGGATCGTGAGGACGTTGCTGAGCGAATAATTGCGGAGCCAGCGGCGGAAGCTCTGGTTGCTGAGACCGAATTGATGTTCGACGACGAAGTGTGAGTAAAACGAAAGGGGAAGCGAGACCAGAATGTGGAGGAGCATCACGACGAGGAACAGCACGATGAGACGAGGGATTGATTGGTCGCCGGCCAGCAGTTTGAACGACGACAACCAACTGTCCAGCGGGCGGGCAAAGACGAAGGCCATGAGCCCCAGGTAGACAAGGTCGACGGCCATGTCGGTCAGGGTGCAGGCTAGGGAAATGTGACTATAGCGGCGGGCCTCGGCCCGCTGTGCCGGGGTTTGTTCTTCCGAGGAGAGGTCGTCGGCGGGCTGGTTTTCGGTGGTGGTCACGGTTTTAGTGGTGATTGTAGGTTGTGACAGGCGAAGAGATTGGCGATCTTGTAGGACGGACAATTCTGTCCGTCTTTTCTCATCTAAAAAGCGAGCTTCCGAGAGCGACGGACAGGATTGTCCGTCCTACGAGTGGGTTAGCTATTGTAGCCAGTTTTCGATTTTGAGACCTTCGACAAATGCGAAGTGGGTGTCTGCCGTGAGGAGCGTCAGATCGTGGGCTCTGGCGAGGGCCGCGATTTGAACGTCTACATCAGGAATCGGTCGCCCCATTCGCCGCAACTCGCTTTTAATTCGACCGAACTCGATCGCGGCGACTGCATCGTATTGATATTTGTCGAATGTTTCGAGAAATCGAAGCAAGTCGCGCTCATTGTCTGCCACACGAGAGCTGTTAAAGACCATGAACCACAATTCGCCAATCGATGGTTGGCAGAGCAAGAGCGTGTCTTCCGTTGCTGTTCCAACCCGGGCTTGCAGCTTGGGCAACTTCCGAAACAGCCCGCTGGCGTGGTTGGTGTCGAGCAAGTAGAGCATTAGAGGGCAGTGTCAGCGCCTGATTGGAGTTGCGCGTGAACTTCCGTCCATTTGTCTCGGCGCAGTTCGTCTAGCAAACGATCGACTTCTTCAGAAGGACCATGCCAATGGGCTTCGCAACTCAGAATTGCCTTCGCTGTTCCGCGCTTGGGGAGTGGCGTGGATGGCTCGACCGTTTGTACGGTAACAACAGTCCCGTCTTCAGGCCGAATGGGGCCTTCGATCACCACAACGCCGTTTTTTACCTGTCCGCGATAGGTCATAACGACTTGAATTATAGCATGCTTTGGCAGTTCTATTTCGGAGCGGGCGGGAGGCGGAAATCGATAAAGATGGATTTTTTCCGCAAGAATTTGGCCAGATTGGGCATCTACCTAGTACTTTGGCTATAGAAGTCGGGCCAGATGGCGGCAGACTGCCAAAATTGTCGCAAATTTGATCGCAAGCATGGTTCATTTCGCGTCGCCAGCAAGTAAGGCAAGTAAATAGGTTTGTCAGCGAATGCAATATTGGCAGGAAGGTTTGCTCCTCCAGGTTACGCAAATTAACGCGAACAAAAATACCTGGAAGTGCGTAAGGCTTGCCTACCATGTAACTTATGGCTACTTTTCTCGATTGCTAGCGGCGGGGTATTGGACAGTTTGGCACGTCAAGTGCTTTTCGTAGGGCATGGGACGGTGGTAACGAATTCTGGTCAAGTAGGGCCGTGAGTTCGCGAAATCTCATCCCAAACCAGCGACCCAAGGAATTGCAGACGTTAGAATGCAGGGTTGTTGGTCACTATTCTAGACGACGGGGAAGAGGGACAACTTTCCCAAGAGGCGTCGAACCCTCTTACATAGAGGTTCGTAACGATGACAGAGCATAACACGGAAGATCGCGTTGTAAGCAGCAGCACTCAGGGCGTCCGGGCCAATTTGGCAGCGATGACCGATGAGGAGTTGTTGCTTGAGTACCGCATGACCGGCGGTTCGGATGTTTTCGAAGCGTTGGTGAAGCGATACGAGCGGGAGCTCTACAACTACCTGCGCCGGTTCCTGAATAATCAGGTATTGGCGGAGGATGCGTTTCAAGCGACGTTCATGCAGGTCCACCTGAAGAGTCATCTGTTCGATGACAGCCGAAAGGTGCGGCCTTGGTTGTACACGGTAGCGACGAACCAGGCGATCGATATCCAGCGTCGCAATCGGCGGCACCGGCTGGTAAGCCTGGATCGGCCGAATCGGGTGCAAAATAACGAACTGGGGACGTTAATCGACGTACTTAGTGGTAAGGAAGGCGAGCCTGTTACTGGGCTCGAGCAGGGCGAACGGAAGGAATGGATCCGCCAGGCAGTGGCGGCTTTGCCGGAGCAACTGCGATCGGCGGTGAAGTTGGTTTATTTTCGCGGAATGAAATACCGGGAAGCGGCCGATGAGCTGGACGTTCCGGTCGGCACGGTCAAAAGCCGGCTTCATTCGGCGGTGAAACGATTGGGCAAAGCATGGGAAGACTCCCAGCCACCGATGAGCAATTAAGCGGCTGGCAAGTTGCCCTCGACATTATTGCTAAACAATTGATAAACACCGGAGAGCTCGCTTTTTAGCGGGCTCTCTTTTTGATTACTCCTCGATTAGTACAGGCGCTATGCGCGAGTTATTGCTTCGCTATCTGTTGGGCGAACTCGACGCCGATGAACGGCGCGATCTGCAGGCGCAGCTTCGAAGCGACCCGGAGCTGCGGGCCGAGCTGGAGCATCTGCGGTCTTGCTTGGCATCTAGTAGTGATGAGGATCTATTCGCGCCCGATGCGCCGAGCGGCCTGGCCGAGCGGACCGCTGGGCTCGTGGTGACCAACGACGGCGAGGTTGGCCCTGTCCGCAGGCGGGGCGGATCGCTATCGCAGACGTCAGACGGGCCGACCGGTTTTTTGGGTTGGAGCCTGGCCGATTTGACCGTGGCCGGCGGCGTGATGTTGGCGGTGAGCATGCTGATCTTTCCGGCGCTGGGCAGCAGCCGGGATGGAACTCGCCGGACGGTTTGCCAAGACAACTTGCGTCAGGTGGGCATGTTGATGGCCAGTTATGCCCAGGACCATGGCGGGTCGATTCCCAAGCTGGGGCCGCACGAGCGGGCCGGCATGTTTGCGATCGAGCTGATTCGCGAAGGCTACATTCTGCCGGATGATCTGGCCAAGTTGTTGGTTTGCCCTGGCTCGCCCGTGGCGGCCAAGGTGCGGTCTGGCGTGTATCGAATTCGCCTCCCTGGCTCCGAGGAAATTCGTCGCATGTCTCGAGCCCAGTTGGCCGAGGTCTCGGCCAATGCTTCGCCTTGCTACAACTATTGCCTGCCTTATGTCGTCGCGGGCAAGTACTTCGTGGTTCCTAGTAAAAACCGTCGATTGTCGCCGGTGTTGTCAGATGCCTCGGGCGACGAGCATGTCGATCCGATGAGCCCGAACCATGGCGGCCGAGTGCTGCAGGTGCAATTCGCCGACGGCAGCATGCAGCTTTTGACCTCGGCTAAGCTGCCGGGTCTCAACGACGATCTATATCACAACAACCTGGGCAAGGTAGCTGCCGGGCTCGGACCGCTCGATACGGTATTGGCGCCGAGCAACGCCACGCCCGCGGGCGAAGAAGCGGAAGCAGAGGCCGAGCAGGAGTAGCGCTGCGTTACCCAGGAATCGGGTGTAGCTGGATTCGTAAGAATTCGGTTTTCTTTTTTGGTTCTTCAGGAGTTTTAGTGGGTACCAGCGGACGTGGATGGCGCTGCACGGGTCTTTGGCCGAAGGCCATCGTTCACCCTAGCCTAGAGCAACGCCCTAGGTCGGCGTCGGCCGTGTCCGCGGTTTGGCCGAAGGCCATATTCACCTCCTTCGCGTGTGTTGATGTCATGGGAGGTGAATATGTCCTTCGGACAAACGATGGGACGGCGGATGGCTTCCTGGGGCGGCGCGCGGCTTGCCCCAGGCTACGGTGGCGACAGGCCTTCGGCCAAACGGAAGCCATTAAAATCCCTGAAGAACCCTTTTTTAGCGGCCGAACTTCGGCGAATTCAACTACATTCCGGCGTAGACCAAAGTGCTGAAGCCTGCCTTACAACGAGCCGCCGGGTTCATCCCGGCGGGGATAAACCCCGCCGCTCGCGGTTATGCTGCGTTACGACCTTTTAGACGATCACGCTGGTGAGCGCGACGAACTCGGCGTCGTCGCGGATGGGGTCGAAGTCGGGCTCGTCGCCAACGATGTCGCGGAAGTTGCCATCTATTTCGAGAGCCCGAGAAAGGTGCTGAAGGGCGGCCGTACGATTGCGGGCCAAGCTCCAATAACACGCCAGGTTGTAGTGCAGAATTGCCTCGCTGGAATCGAATGCCAAGGCTCGCTCGAGCGACTCGATCGCCTTGGCGAGCTGGCCTGTTCGCTTGTAGCACCACCCCAGAGCGAGCCAGACATGGATGTCGTCGGGGATGAGGTCGGCGCTGCGCTGGAGCGGCGCCAGGGCTTCTTCGTAGCGCGACAGTTCGCGAAGCGCTTCTCCCAGGAGATAGCAAGCGCGGCCGTTGCTATGCACCAACGAGCCCCGACGTTGGAGGGCGCGGAGGGCGTGTTCCCGCATGCCGAGCTCGATGTAACCTTCGGCCTCTTCAACGGCCCGCGTCAGTAAGATGCGATTCTGAGTCACGAGAAAAGTCGTCCGTTGCTACGATTTGGAAGAGTTCAGAGTTGTTCGTCGCGTGCTATCTGAATTGTAACCACCAGTTTTGCAACGCCAAATCAAATGGCGCAAATTGGCGGCGGAAAGTGGGCTCCATTTCTCCGGTCACGTGCATCGGGAAAGCCTCGCCACAAAAGCCGTGTAGGCCGACGGCGGAAGCTATGCGGGCCGGGTATAGGCAACGCCGTTAAATTGGCCACGAAAACACAAAAAGGCACGAAAAGCCTGGGATCTTTTTGTGTTTTCGTGCTTTTCGTGGTTGCTGCTTCCCTGCGATGGCGGGTGCGATTCAAAGTAGAGAAACGTCTGGCGCTACTCTCCGAGAATCCATGCCTTCTTTTAAGCGATATGTGTTCCCAGCACACTCCTTTTCTGCGTGTCCCCTGCGTCTCTGCGTGAGACTAAGGAACTCTAACAAAACCGAAACGAGGGAACCGGACGCTAGCGCGTTCCGGCTGATTTGATTAGCCGGCGGGCGCTAGCGCCCGGTTTTGTTAGAGGGCGAGAGTCCGTTGCCAGGGAATTTTTGGAAAGCACACCGGCTTTGCCCAGAAGACCGCGCTAAGCTGCAAGCGGGATGCACAGCATTTTGTTGCCGCGACGCCACGTGCCGCCTGCCCGTGTGTGGCGTTTTGGCATCATCGGAACACGCTTTTCTTTGGCGCCAAAAACGCGTTTTCCACCGCAAGGTGAAGCCAAGCAAGGGCTTGGCGCATTCTCTCGCGAGTCATGTCGGCGCTCGGGCATCGGCGTTGCTTCTACGTGCGGCCGTGTGGTTGATCGCGGCGCCCAGTCGGTGCGCGGCGATCGACGGCGCTCCTAGTTCTCCCCCCATCTTCTCTCGCGGTGGTTCGCACCGCACAACCGGCCGCGTGGCATCGGAGGCTACTTGCCGCGGCTCTGCCGAATTTGCGTTTAATCATCGGGATAATATTGTTGCTGCTCGGGCTCGGCAATCTGTCGTGCCAGATGGAGGGCTCCGTCGGCGAGGGGCCGGTTGTAACGCCTGCCGTGCAGTGGGTCCGCACGGCGCATGGCTGGGAGCGCCCAGACCGCTGGAAGAGAACCGAACTCCACGCGCCACGTCTGCACCCATTTGTCGTGGCGGCCGGGCAGGGGCTTTTCTCGGTGTTCGGGCTGGTGGTCTGTGCTAGCGACGACCGGATGCGTCGGCGGGGCTAGCAGCGCTAAGCCGCGAGCGGTTTCTGGCCTGATTCTGGGCATTTTTGGCGAAAGTGCGCCTTCTACGGATTTTTCTGCACGGATCGGCAGGCGAACCCGCACTATTAGCTTTGGCGGGCAATGGTCGTTACGATCGCCCACCTTTTTGAAAAAGCGAATCCGCCCCTGAGGCTTGTATGAGATTAACATTGCGAACCTTGTTGGCCTACCTGGATGACGTGTTGGATCCGTCCGACAAGGAAGAGCTTTCCAAAAAGATTCAGTCGAGCGAGTTTGCTGAAGATCTGGTTCATCGCACGCGCGACACCATGCGCCGCTTGCGGCTTAGCGCGCCGCAACTCGTCGGCACGGGCATGGGGCTCGACCCCAATTCGGTCGCCGAGTATCTGGACAACGTGATGCCGCCCGACGCGGTGGGCGACTTCGAGCGGATTTGCTTGGAGTCGGACGTTCACTTGGCCGAGGCGGCCGCGTGTCATCATGTGCTGACGATGGTGCTCGGTCAGCCGGCGGAGGTGGACCCGATCGCGCGGCAGCGGATGTACACGCTGCCCAACGAAGTGGCCGAGCAGAAGAAGCTGCGGATCGAATCGGCTCATGTGCCGATACAACCGGCCGTGGCCAGCGCAGTTGCGGCGCCGCAACCAGTGCGCGGCGCCGATGCGTTGCCCACGCCACACAAAGTGGAAATTCCCGAGTACCTGCGAGCCGGCTCATGGTCGCAATCGGGCAGGGCGGCGGCGGTGTTGGCGGCGATGGTATTGCTCGGCGCCGCGATTCTATTTGCCAGCGGACTGCGTGGCTGGTTTGGCAAAAAGACACCGTCGATGGTGGCGCTTACCCCGGATTCGGCACAACCTGCCGATGGCCCCGCGACGAACGATAGCGTCATTTCGGAGCCGGGCGCGCCTGGTGCGATGCCTTCCGCGGCGACCGAGGACGTCCATGCGCGGACGACTACGACAGCGCCGTTGGCCGGGCCGCCGCAACCGGTGACGCCGGGCATCACGGCGCCAGCGACAACTTCGCTTGGTGCGTCGCCGCCGGGCCAAACCGATCCTTACGCGGTAGCGGACGCGTCAATCGCGAGTGGACCAGAGGCGCCGGCCGCGCCGCCAACTCAGCCCGCGTTAGTTCCAGCGACCGATCCCGCCATGTTGCCTGCGAATACAGCGGCAATACCGCCGGCCAATACGGCCGCGGCATCTCCGGCTGGTGAATCAGTCCCTGCGAATGATACGAGCGCGTCGGAGGGTTTGCCGGCCACGTCGCCGAGCGCTGGCTCATCGGCGGGCGATGTGTCTTTGCCCCTGGCCGCCGCCGCTGCCAATACACCCGTGCCTCCTGCCGCTTTGCCATCGGCCGAAGCAGCAACGAATACGGTGCTGCCGCAAGCGCCAGAGAACGCTCCACCGGCCGAAGCAATAGCCGATGCCGGCGCGTCCCTTGCGGCAGCGGCCCGAGACGCGGGAGCGGCCGGGCCGCCGCTCGACTTGCCGCCGGCCCTGGATGCGGATGGAAAGATAGATGGCAAGCCGCCTGTACCCGCGGGGCCTCCCGAGCTTGGCACCTACCTAGGCGGCAAGACGGTGCTCTTGCGTCAGGATGCGCAGACGGGCGCGTGGTTCCGCGTCGAGCCGCGCGCGGCGATCACGGCTGGCGAACGGATTCTGTCGTTGCCCGAGTTTCGGCCGAAAGTCGCGCTGGCTTCTGGGCTTCATCTTGATCTGTCGGGCGGCACGCAAGTTCTCGTCGATCAAGAGCAGGATCAGAAAGTCGATCGAGAATCCGCGGCTGCCGCTGTAGCGACGCCGACGGTCGAGTTGGTCTATGGCCGCATGATGCTGGCCAATCCGACCGAGAGTGAAAAGCACGTGCGGCTGCGGCTGGGCTCGAAGACGAGCGAAGCGCAGCTTGGTCGCAACGCGATGCTGGCCATTGAGGTAGAACGAAAATACGTGCCTGGCGCCGATCCCCGCAAAGAGCCGGCGCCGGTCGAGTGCCGGTTGTACGCGCCCGATGGCGGCGTGGTTTGGAAAAACGAGGCTGGCACGAAGACGATCGAAAGGGCTTCGCGCTGGACTGTCGGAGCGACGGGCGCGACCGAGCCGGTTGCAGACACCGCGCCGCCCGACTGGATCTATAATGAGCCGTTGGTTCAGGCGAGCGAACAGCGCTACGCACCCAAGCTAGAGAGCGCTTTAGTATCCAACGCCCCGGTGGATACGCAGCTTCTCGAGATATTTCAGAGTAGCAAGCAGAGGGAAGCGAAGTCGCTCGTGGCGAAGAGCAGCATCCACGTGGGGATGTTCGAGCCGTTTATCAAGGCGCTTGGCGACCCTGACCAGAAGTCGAATTGGAAAACGCACATCGACACGCTGCGCTCGGCGATGGCCTTGAGCCCCGAGTCGGCCAACAAGGTTTGGCAGACGCTCGTGGATCAGCGTGGGAGGCCAGCGGCGGCGGATTTGTTCGAGATGCTCTGTGGCTACAGCGCAGACGCAATCGGGACGACTCCGGAACAGTTGAAAACCGGCGCGATCGCACTCCTGATCGATCGGCTGGAAGACAACAGCCTCGACTATCGCGTGCTCGCGGTGCAGGATCTGGCCGAGATAACTGGAAAGCGGCTGATGGCGAACCCGGCTGCCAGCCCCACGGAGCGCATGCAAGGCGTTCGTAGTTGGCGGCTTCGCTTGGAGAAGGGGGATTTGAAGCCGGTGGCTGCGCCGCAGTAGGAGAGAGTGGGAGGTTGGGAGAAGGGGAGGCTCGAAAGTAGACCCTTCCGGTGGCTTTGTGCCTGCTCGCGCGTATGCCTATCGCGGGCGTCTCGTAAACCAAATCGCTACTCCCATCCTGCTCCTCTCCCTGTCTCCCCCTCTAATTTCTTCCGGGAAAGAACCCCGTTTGTCTGCCAAGGCGAAAAGGGCTAGAATGAGCGGTTTGTAGCGATCGGTCGGGCTCTGCGCCCGGGCCGTTTGCCTGATAAACGAGGCGATGAGGCTAGATTGTGAAGATTCAGGTATCCACGCGGCATGGTCAGTTGAGCGAGGCGTCGCAAGCAAAGATCTCGGCCAAGGTCGAGAAGCTGACGCGGATTTTCGATCGGCTTACCTCGATTGACGTGGTCGTCGACCTGTCGGACGAGACCAAGCCTCGGGTCGATTTGAAGGTTTCCGCCGAGCACAAGCACGACTTCGTGGCCCACGATCAGTCCGAAAGCCTGATGGGCTCGCTGGACGAATCGATTGAGAAGATGGAGCAGCAGTTGCGGAAGTATAAGGAGAAGGTTCAAGAGCGGCATCGCACGGGGGAGGCTCGGCGGGTCGAGAAGGTCCAGCCCGAGATAGATGCCGAATAAAGTCTGATGCACGATGGTCGCTTGGCGGAGCGATCTATTGCGCTGACATGAATGGGCAGTGGTTTCGACGAACCGATCTTTGACAAGGCGAGCAATAGTTTAACAGCAACCCGCGTCGCATTGCCGCGATGCGGATAACTAAACGAATATATTATTCACAGGCGAATATCCATAAGTCGGTTGATGAGGCGAAGAGTCGATGAAGTTTTCTGATTTTATTTGTCGCGACGCGATCCGCACGAACCTGGAAGTGATCGAGAAGAAGGCCGTGATCCAGGCCATGGCCACGTCGCTCTTGGAAGCGGGCAAGATCAACGAGAAAGATTACGAGAGCATCGTTGAAGCGATTCTGAAGCGCGAAGAGCTGGGTAGCACGGGCATCGGCCGCGGCGTGGCCGTGCCGCACACGAAGCACCCATCGATCGACAAGTTGATCGGCACCGTGGCCATCAGCGAGGCTGGGGTGAACTTCGACAGCCTCGACGGCGAGAAGGTCCACCTGTTGTTCCTGTTGGTGTCGCCGCCTGATCGGCCGGGCGACCACTTGCGGGCACTCGAAAACATTTCGCGCCAATTGCGCAACGATACGTTCTGTCGCTTTCTCAAGCAGAGCAAGCAGCCGGAAGACGTTTGGCAATTGTTGGAAGAAGCGGATAGCAATCAATTTACACATTAGTAAGAGTAAGGAAAACATTGGGCCGGTCGTCGGCCTTATCGAGCGGGGAGCTAGGAGCAGGCAGCAGGGAGTAAGATTCTGAGGCCCAGCTTGATACTCTCCGCGGCTTGCTGCGATGAGTAACTCACCGGTCCAACGTGTTGTCGTCGTGCCGAATAAGCAGGGAATGCACGCGCGTCCGGCGGAGCTATTCGTACGGCGGGCACAGCAGTTTCAGGCGAAGATCGAAATTGTTCGTGATGGTTATCGCATCGAAGCGAAGAGCATTATGAACTTGTTGATGCTGGGGGCAACTCAGGGAACCGAGCTGACCCTGGAGGCCGAGGGCGAAGACGCTCAAGCAGCGGTCGATACCCTGGCCGAGGTGGTAGAAAAAGAATTTTTAGAAGTAGACGACGAGAGCTAGCGCTCCTGCTCTACCGCCCAGTGACTGGGCAACGCCGCAGCAGCTAACGTACTACACAAGCACGAACACCAACGAAAACAAAGTCGAGAATAGAAATTGAGAGCCGGCCCGAGGCCGGCAACTGCGGGTGGCGACTTGGTTCAGGACGAAGGAAAATGTCCTCGGCCCTCGCCACCAAGGGATCGATTCGAGCGTAGGCCGGCGATCCGACGAATTTTTTATCGCATATTTAACAACTTATTTTTGTGATCGGTACTCAACACGACGATGGCGTAACCCTAGCTGATATTGCTCCGCAGCTCTCTTCTGGATGGACGCGGACGTTTCTTGATCGGCGGCGGGGCGCATGTCGGGTTTAATTGCCAGCGATCCGACGAAGCTAGTCTCGCCCGCGAGCGAGCATGTCGGACGGGAAGCACTCGCCGCATAGTTGGCGCGAGTAGCCGGTCGCGCGACCGAAACGACATGGAACGCCTTCAAGGGATTGCCGTCTCGCCCGGCGTGGCGATCGGCGAAGTGCTGGTCATGGACAACGAGGGATTTCGCATCCCTCGGCGGTTCTTGCCCCGTGATGCCGTTGAAGACGAGCTGAAGCGACTTCGTGGCGCGATCGCCGCGGCCACCGCGGAAATGACGCGTCATCGCGACCGCGTGGCCGAGCAATTGGGTAAGGACTCCGCGTCGATCTTCTCGGCCCACGTTCAAATGCTGAACGATCCGGGCCTGTGGCAAAAGCTGGAGGAGATGATCCGCCAGCGGCACTACTCGCCCGAGTATTCGGTCAGCCGCGCGCTGCGGCACTACGCCAAGGTCATTCAATCGCTCGACGGCGATTACATGCAGCAGCGGGCGACCGATATCTTCGATATCGAAAAGCGGCTGCTGCGGCACCTATTCGGCAAACGCCGCGAAGAGCTGGCGCACGTCAACGCCGAAGTGCTCGTCTTGGCCCACACGCTCACGCCTAGTGAAACATCGAATCTCAACCCGAAGTTCGTCAAAGGCTTCGTTACTGAAACCGGCGGCGCCGGCAGCCATACGGCGATCGTCGCCGAGGCGCTGGGCATTCCGGCCGTGGTCGGCATCGGGCCATTTCTTACGAGCGTTTCCGGCGGCGAAACCGCGATCATCGACGGCTACCAGGGCGTCGTCATCTTGCATCCCGACGAAGAGATGCTCGCCCGGTATCGACACGATGTCGTTCAATACCGGTCGCATGCAGCCAAGCTCGAGAAACTGCGCGACCTGCCCGCCGAGACGGCCGACGGCTCGCGGATTCAACTGCTTGGCAACATCGAGTTCCCCTACGAAGTCGAGCAATGCCAGAAGCGCGGCGCCGATGGGATCGGGCTCTATCGCACCGAGTTCCTGTTTCTCTCGCGCGACGAGGAGCCGACCGAGGAGGAGCAGACCGCGGCCTACTCGGCTGTCGCCAAGGCCCTTTCCGGTCAGCCAGTCGTGATGCGGACGCTGGACTTGGGCGCGGATAAGCTGCCGAGCATTCCGTACAGCGAAGACGAGGACAATCCATCTCTCGGCCTGCGGAGCATTCGCTTGGCGCTGCGTAATCCGGATCTGTTCCGCAAGCAACTACGAGCGATTTTGCGGGCCAGCGTGAACGGCAACATCAGCATCATGTTTCCGCTCGTGAGCACGCTCTTGGAGCTGAAGCACGCGAAGATGGTGCTCCGCGAAGCGCGCGAAGACTTGGAAGAAGAAGGCACGCCGTTCGACCGTGACATGAAGATCGGCATGATGGTCGAGGTGCCTTCGGCCGTGGTGATGCTCGATCACTTTGCCGAAGAGGTCGATTTCTTCAGCATCGGCACGAACGATCTGATCCAGTACGCACTCGCGGTCGACAGGAGCAACAAAGACGTGGCGGGGCTGTACACGGCCGCCGATCCTGCGGTGCTGCGGCTGATCGATATGGCCGTGAAAACCGCGAAAAAGCATGAAGTGCCGATTAGCATGTGCGGCCAGATGTGCGGCAATCCACTGTACACGATGCTGCTGTTGGGCATGGGGCTGCGCAGCATGAGCGTGACGCCGGCGGCGATACCGGAGATCAAGCAAGTGTGCCGCCGTGTCGACATCCCGAATTGCGAGCGGGTGGCCAAACGAGCGCTCGAGCTCGAAGGGGCGCCTCATATCAAGACTTATTTGAAAGAGGAGTTGGCGAAGGTTTTGCCGGAAGTACCGGTGTAATGAAGAAGGTGTCGGGTGTCAGGTTTCAGGTGTCAGGAAGAATAATCTGACACCTGAAACCCGATACCTGACACCTAATCAACCCGACGGATCGACCAACCGAACAAACGTATATGTGAGAACAATTTCAACATGAAACAAGAAATGCTGATCAATGTCGCGCAGCCGGAGGAATGCCGGATCGCGATCATGGAAGACGGGCAATTGGAAGAGCTGTATCTGGAGCGAAGCAGCCAAAGCAATTACGTCGGGAACATTTACAAGGGTCGAATCGTCAATCTGGAACCGAGCATTCAGGCGGCGTTTGTCGATTTCGGGGTGGGGCGTAACGGCTTTTTGCACATCAGCGATGTCGAGCCGCAGTACTTTCGCCAGGGTGGGTACGATCCGCGCAAGGCGATTTTGCCGAACGGTGGGCAGCGGCCCGAGCGAAACGATCGCGATTTCGACGAGCGCTCCGAATACGACGATGACGAGCCGAACGGAGAGGGCCGCGAGGAAGGTCGTGGTGAGAGCCGCGGTGAGCCTCGAGGCGAAGGCCGTGGCCGTAGCGGCGGCGGGCGAAATGGCGGGGTGCGAACCGCGCGGCAGCGAGTGGGCGTTCGCCCGCGATTCAAGCCGCCAATCCAGGAGATTTTTCAGCGCGGCGACGAAGTGCTCGTGCAGGTCATCAAAGAAGGCATCGGCACCAAAGGGCCGACGCTGTCGACCTATATCAGCATTCCCGGCCGCTACCTGGTGCTGATGCCGGCGCTGGGGCGGATCGGCGTTTCGCGGAAGATCGAGAACGACGACGACCGCCGCCGGCTGCGCGACATCCTGCGCGAGTTGAACCCGCCGAAGGGCGTCGGCTTCATCGTTCGCACCGCGGGCACCGACCGCACGAAGAAAGAGCTGTCGCGCGATCTGGCTTACCTGTTGCGGCTGTGGAAAGTGATCGTCCGGCGGATCAAGAAGACGACCGGCCCGATCGATATCTATGAAGAAAGCGACATGATCATTCGCACGATTCGCGACATCTTCACCGGCGATGTCGATACGATCTTCATCGATGAGCCGAAGGCGTTCGAGCGTGCCAAGGAGTTTTTGCAGATCGTCATGCCGCGATATGTGAATCGGCTTAAGCTCTACGAAGGCCGCGAGCCGCTGTTCCATAAATACAAGCTCGACGAGGAAATCGCGATGATCAATCAACGCCGCGTGCCACTCAAGGGCGGCGGGTCGCTGGTGATCGACCAGACCGAGGCCCTCGTGGCGATCGACGTGAACAGTGGCAGCTTTCGCACCGACGGCTCGGCCGAGGAGTCGGCCTTCCAACTCAACCAGATCGCGGCCCGAGAGATCGCCCGGCAGCTTCGTCTGCGCGACCTGGGCGGCGTCGTGGTAAACGACTTTATCGACATGCGGAAAGAACGGAACCGCCGCACGGTGGAGCACACGTTGCGTGATGCCGTGAAACGCGATCGTGCTCGCACAAAAATTTTGCGTACCAGTCCCTTTGGCCTGATCGAAATGACGCGGCAGCGCATTCGGCCGAGCATCAAGCGGAGCGTTTACAAAGAATGCCCGTCCTGCAACGGCAGCGGCCTAGTGAAGTCGGCCGAAAGCATGGCGATCGAAACCATGCGCAAGCTGCTCAACTGCGCTCAAACGAGCGGAGTGGCCCGCATCACGGTCACGGTCGAGGAAGAGGTTGCTAGCTACATCAACAACAAGAAGCGCCGCGAGCTATACCAATTGGAGCAAGAAGGCACTGTCGAGGTTCAGGTGGTCAGCGGCGAAGGCTTGTCGCCCGAGTATTTGAAGATCGACTGCGTCGACGCCAATGGCCGCGAAGTGCGCATCGCCGGCGAGTAAAGCGTTGCCGAATATGCTGCGTCGCTGAATATATAGATATATAGCCGACCCATTTTGGGTCGGTGGGCAGTGGTTGAGCCATGGCGAAAGCGTCAAAATTGGTTGGCGGCCGGCCAAAATGGCCGGGTTATATAGTTTTGATTTCCCGCCGAGCGTGGCTGCTACAAAATGGTTGCGATAGAAGTGCGTGATGGTAGCTTGAAGGATTCCTTGGGCTGGAACTGGCCTCCCAGAAAAGTTGGGGGCTGGGTTACGATGCCTGGGGCTTGGCGCCTGGCATCGATCCGTTTGCGATCTGGTCGCTGTGTTGTTGTCCTGCTGCCAGATCGAGCCGGAATACGAAATACGTCGTTGCGATGAGTCTGTTACCTATCGAGGAACCGCGATGAAGGAACGTTTCAACAAGTTCTTGTGGACCCCGAAGTTTTGGGCGCTATTGGGCGTGGTCGGCTGCCTGAGCGGGTTGTATTTTCAGCGCGTCGCGGCCAACGGGTCAGGCCTTTGGTGCTTGGGGCTGATGTTTCTTGGTGCGGCGTATTTGGAGAAGTCGGTCTAAACCCTTGCAGGCTCAGGATGATGCAATCGCTATCAACGTTCGTAGTGGTTTGTCCCGGAGGGACAACATGATAATAGCCCAGCATTTCACACGATTATGCAAGTGCTGGCATTGAAGGGTCCCGTAGGGACTCCTTGAAAATAGCCCAGCACTTTAGTGCTTGGGGTAAGAGCCAAGTTTGATCCTCTCAAGTCCCGGAGGGACGACAGAACGCTGGCGGCCTATCGGTCGTCCCTCCGGGACTCTTTTTTGAAAATGTGCCGATTTGCCCCAGGATTAAAATCCTGGGCTATTTTCAAATGTCCCTACGGGACTGCTGCGCCTCTCCCGATCATGCATAAACTCTGGACTCTCTTCGGTTCCATTGGGTCTTTTCCGGGGCGAATCGAGTCGGTTTTGCGTGCTTCTGCTCCCTTTTTGCCACTCGACCCCAGCCGCCCAAAGTGGTAATCTAAGGGGCTCGACTATGTAGTCGGCGGACGCCGTTCGCGGCAGGCCCCCGGCTCGTTTCCAAGTTCATTTTGCCTGAGTAAGACCATGTACGCGATCATTTCTGACGGAGCCCGCCAGCATCGAGTTGAAGAAGGCCAGGAACTCTTGATTCCTTACCGCGATGTGCCGGCCGGCGAGAAGATTACGTTTGATCGCGTGTTGGCTGTCGGCGGCAACGGCGATGCCAAGCTCGGCGCCCCTCACGTCGCAGGCGCGAACGTCGCGGCCGAAGTCCTCGGTCCCGTGAAGGGCGAGAAGCTCGTCATCCAGAAGATGCGCCGCCGCAAAAACTTCCGCAAGAAGACCGGCGAGCGGCATGTCTTTACGAAGGTGAAGATTGGGAAGATCAGCGTTTAAGGCTTGATCTGCTCTCGCTGCCTGAAATCAAATCAGCGAGGTACTTTATGAGCTTGATGCTTCCGCCTGAGTTTGAATCTTTTGTCCATACTCGGGTTGCCAGCGGTGTGTACGCTTCGGAGCAAGATGTGTTGCGCACCGCATTCGGTTTATTGGAAAAGCACGAGAGCCTTTTGGCCCATATCGACGAAGGTAGTCGGCAACTTCAGGCTGGTGAGTACGCCGAATACAGTGTCGACGATCGCGAGAAGTTTCTTTCGGATATTGCGGCCGCCGCGACGCGGCTGGGCATGCCTGACAAGTGACTATGCATCGGTTTCCACTGTACCCGCATTTCCTGGTGTGATGACCATGGAAAGGCGTATGACTGGGACGCAACGATCACGGCGTTTCATGCGAGAAGTTAACTTTCACGAAGATGATTACTGCCAGCTCGAACTGGTGTCGGAGCAGAATGAACACTTCTGCAACGAGCAGATGCAAAAAGTCAGCGAGTTCGCCGCTGCGCACCAAGCCGAAGTAGGCTGGACCGATGTCTATGTTCGTTCCGCCAATCCGGTGCCCCTTTCGTCGGTCAAGATCACGCGCAGCGACTTTGCGCGCTGCATGCCGGTGGCGATGGAGCCATTTGACCAGGTCTTAACTGGCTGTAGTTCCTTTCGCACGGAATGCAAGCGAACCATCGCTTTTGGTCCGCATCCTTCGTTGGTAGCGTTCGCGGAGCTTGATGATGGCGATATCGTTCAAGCAGTATGGTTTACCTTTGATCTTGCTTCGCAGGAGGATGTCGAAATCGCGATGGAATTGATGCGTGGGCTCGCTTGCTGGCCCGTACTCGTTGCGGATTGGGGGTGGTCAAGACTATTTCATGTCAATGATATCGATGCGTTTGAATCATACTTTCAACAACGCATGCAAGTCTTCGGCGAGAATAAATCGCGTTCGCAGCCGAAACGTCCCTGGTGGAAATTCTGGTAGCGGTCGAGCCAATAGCTTGGTTTGGCCGTCGCCTGACCACGTTTGGCGATTTCGCTCCGGAACGGGTACACTACCGAATGTCCGGCGGCATCGAGATTTGTTCGGCGATTGCTAGTCAGGCGCGTCCGGTCGCTTCCTCGTATTCTCGTTTGCGTCGCAATGGAGGTTGCCCATGCGTATCTTACGTCGTTGGATCGCTTGTTCCGTTGCTGTTTGTGGAGTCTTGTCGCTGTGCGTGTATTTGGGTGCTGCAGAGAATACGCTGCCTGCCGCGAAACCTCCTGATCTGGCACAGCGAGTCGCCGAATTGGAAGCAAAAGTGGCTCAGTTAGAAAAGAAGCTCGAAGAGCAAGCGACCCGGACCTACCCCGCGCCGCAACCACCGAGTGCGGTATTACCTCGCGTTGCGCCGTTTGCTGTCCCGCAGACGCCGGGTGCTACAGTACCACAAACTACGCCGCTCGTGGCGCCACCGGTTCCGCCGATGGACGAACCAAAGGGCCAGCCGTATCAGTTCAACGGCCACACCTACTACATCGTGCCACTAGGAAAAGACGCAACGCGCTAGCGTGCTCGTCTGGTCTTTGAGAAATGCACAGCGACGAACAACAAATCCGCCAACTGGTCGCCACTTGGATCGACGCCACGAAATCGGGCGACACCGACACGGTTCTCGGCCTGATGAGCGACGATGTGGTGTTTCTCGTCACCGGCCAGCCCCCGATGATTGGCAAAGCGGCCTTCGCGGCAGCGATGCAAGCGCAAGCGGGGCAGGGCGGCCGGCCGCAGTTCGAGGGCCAGAGCGAGATTCAAGAAATCCAGATTCTCGGCGACTGGGCCCACATGTGGACGAAACTCACGGTCATCATCACGCCACCCGGTAGCTCGCAACCGATCACTCGCGCGGGAAACACGCTAACGATTCTCAAGAAGGAGAACGGCAAGTGGTTACTGACTCACGATGCGAATATGCTGGTGGTTGTCCAAGACGCATAATGTCAGCCGTGCAGTGATTGATTTGGGGCTAATCACGACCTAGGGTATCATTGACGTTGAACTCGGTCACTCGCGGTAAAGAGTTTGGTCACGAAGGGGATGAAATGAGCGCCGATTCGCTCTTTGATCTGACTCCTCCAGAAAAACTACAACTCGTCGAAGACTTGTGGGACGATCTGGCGGCAATCCCATCGAACGTTCCCATCTACGATTGGCAGAAGGAGGAACTGGCACAACGTAAAGCGAATCTGATGAGCAAGCCATCTTCCGGAGTCTCTTGGCAGGATATTCAGGCCAGAGTTCGGAGTTGTTATGGCTATTTTCGCCTGGCAAGTTTAATCGCCGTACTAGTTGCAATGCCCACACAGACGATTCACGCTGATGAGATCAACGTTCCCGTCACTTTCTCCGGTGGCCACGACCTCGCCAAGAACGACTTTGGCCGCCCCTGCACACTCATGGCGGCCGCCCTCGACGTGAAGCCCGACGAGTTTCGCAAAGCGTTCAGCGGCGTGACGCCTGCCCGTGGCCGAGGGCCCACCGGTGCCGAGGCGCAGCGCAACAAAGAAGCCCTCATGAAAATTCTCGCCCCGCTCGGCGTGACGAACGAACGAATGGATGAAGTCGCCAACTACTATCGCTTTCGTCCGCAGAGCGGCGAGCTTTGGCCAACGAAGCCGGCGAAGGCGCATGCCGTCGTCGAGGATGGCAAGATTAAAAAGGTCGTCATCACCGACCCGGGCTCCGGCTACTGCACGCCGCCGAAGGTTACCGTGAAAGGTTTCGAAAAAGTCCGCCTTGAAGCCAAGATCCACTACGACAAAAACCTCAAGAAAAACGGCGGCATTGCGTCGGTAGAGTTGGCAACAAAGAAACCTGCAATCACACAGCGATAGCGCGTGACGATCGAGATGGGGCCGTCATTCCGATTCTGCTATGTTCGGTGGGTAAATCGGCCGCTTTTCATAAGCTATACTTTTGCATGAGAGCACTTCTCAGCAATCGTTGGCTGCTTACGGGCTTCGCACTCGCCGTCTTTGGCTGGAGCCCACTGCTCGCGATCATTCTGCTGGCCAGCCTCGGCCTCTGGCCTGATCCGAATCCCAATCCAATCGGACCGGGCCTCTTATTCTTCGTCACGTTCTGGCCCGCCGTCACTTGCATGGTTATCGGCGCGTGCCAAATCAGGCGACGCCACAGCGGCAAACATCTTTCAGTCGAACACGAATCGAACTAAAGATAAATTGCCTTCTTATTAGCAAAGATTAGCGCAGATTAGTGTTCCTGATCTTTGCTTTGAACTTCGCGCCTTCGCGCCTTTGCGTGAGAATACTTAAAAGCTTCCATCAGCACTCGACTCATGTCTTCTCCTGGTGACTTTATGAACTACCTACGACTCGGCAAAAGCGGTTTGAAAGTTTCGCGTCTCTGCGTCGGATGCATGAGCTTCGGCGTGCCCGAACGGGGCTCCCATCCATGGTCTCTGCCAGAATCAGAAGCGCGGCCGTTCATTCGCCAGGCAATCGAGGCCGGCATCAACTTCTTCGACACCGCCAACGTCTACTCCGACGGCACCAGCGAAGAAATCGTCGGCAAGCTGCTCAAGGAATTTGCGCCCCGCGATGAGATCGTGCTGGCGACGAAGGTCTACCAGCGGATGCGGCCCGACGCGAACGGCGCTGGCCTCTCGCGCAAAGCGATCATGACCGAGGTCGACCATAGCCTTCGCCGCCTCGGCGTTGATTACGTCGATCTCTACCAAATTCATCGCTGGGACGATGAAACGCCGATCGAAGAAACACTCGAAGCGCTCCACGACGTGGTGAAGGCCGGTAAGGTCCGTTACATCGGCGCGAGCAGCATGTATGCCTGGCAGTTCGCCAAGGCGCTCTACCTGGCCGATCTGCATGGCTGGACGCGATTCATCTCGATGCAGAACCACTACAACCTGATGTATCGCGAAGAAGAACGCGAGATGATGCCACTGTGCGAAGCTGAAGGGATCGGCGTGATTCCTTGGAGCCCGCTCGCCCGCGGCCGGCTGGCTCGGCCTTGGAAAGTCGACGACAACACGGCCCGCTCGAAGGGCGACGTGTTCGGATCGACGCTCTACGTGTCGACCGAAGACGCCGATCGGCGAGTCGTCGATACGCTGCAAGCCATCGCGACCGAGCGAGGTCTGCCGGCCGCTCAGATCGCGCTTGCCTGGCAATTCACCAAGCCATACGTTACGGCCCCGATCATCGGCGCGACGAAAACGCATCATATCGAAGACGCGGTCGCCGCTACTGAGCTGACGCTGATGCCTGAAGAAGTCGCTCGCCTCGAAGCGCCGTATCAGCCGCACCCAGTATTGGGGATTGATGTCAGGCCTGCCCCAAAAAAATGAATATGTCGGTACTTTCCAGTGTCGTGCCGGCAGGAACTAAGGAACTCTAACAAAACCGAAATGGAAGAACCGGACGCTAGCGCGTTCCGGCTGACTTGATTAGCCGGCGGGCGCTAGCCCCCGGTTTGTTAGAGTTCCTAAGTCTATCGTTCGCCGTACGCAATCTTTGTAACCTTTTGCGAAATTCCCTGTAACTATGTATGCGGTCCATCGTATGCGGTCCATCACTACATAAGTAAATGAGGGGAACCTATATGACACAGACAGCCAACGAAGGCACGCCGCTTCAAAAAGTCGTCAACGGAATCACTGGCATTTTGATTGTGTTATGCGGGATTGAAATGATGCCGCGCTGGAGCCTACTCGGTCTCAATTGGTCGCTCGCCACGTACGGCTTTATTACCGCCATCGCCGGAGCGGCGAGCGGCTGGGTAAGTCGCTCAGGCTACCGGGTGCCGGGCCTGATCGCGGGATCGCTCGCCGGACCCGGCGCGATTCTCGCCATGTACTTGCTGATGCAAAAAGCGCAACTTGTTCCCATTCCTTTCGTTCTCTTGGCGATACTTGTTGGTATGCTGCCAGCCTTCGGCCTCTACAAGGTTCTCGAAATCGTTCAAGACAACATCTTTCCGCCGCGCCCGAAGATGCCCGGCGCACCTCGCCCATTTCCAGAAAGATCCAAATGACGCAGCTCCCCGGCCGCCAACACTTTTCCGATGCCTATGCTGCAGAGGCCCCGTGGGACATCGGTCGACCACAGGCCAGCTTTCTGACGGCCGCGCATCTCGTAAAGAGCCCAGTCCTGGACGCCGGCTGCGGCACCGGCGACAGCGCGCTCTATTTCGCCGAGCGTGGTCATCAAGTCGTTGCATTCGACTTTCTGGAAGAACCGATTCGACGTGCCCGCGCGAAGGCAGCCGAGCGCGGCCTCACGGTCGATTTCCACGTCGCCGATGCGCTCGCCCTCTCTCAAAGCAACGAGCGATTCAACACGATCCTCGATTCTGGTCTGTTTCACGTTTTCTCCGACGAAGATCGCAGCCGTTATGTCGCAGGGCTTGCTCACGTTCTAAATCCCGGTGGCCGATTGTTCCTTCAGTGCTTTAGCGACGCAGAGCCCGCCGGCCAAGGGCCGCGGCGTATCACTCGCGACGAATTGCATGCTGCCTTCGGCACCAACTGGATGATTGAATCGATCGAGCCAGTGCAATTCGAGCTTAATCCGAAGTTCACCGGGTCTACGTTCTCACTCGGTGGACCGAAGTCGTGGTTTGTGACCATCTGCCGTAACTAGAGAAATTCCCTCGCGCGCTTCCCCCGGCCTGTGCGGTATAATACGACACCATGGGTTCCGCAAAGGTTCAAATGGAAGAGTCAGAACAACGTCGAGGACGCATCCTCGCGCTGGTATTAATTGCACTCCCGATCGTCGTGACCGTGCTGATCTATGCTGGCGTGAAAACCTACGACCACATCGACGACGCGTATGCCCAGTGGGGTGCGGCTGACATGGTTATTGAATACATGGCCGACCATAACGGTGATTGGCCCAAGAATTGGACTTCATTGCAAACCTATTTCGAAAAGAACAATGGCCGGGTTGGCGGTTGGTCATTTGCTGAGTTCCAGGCGCACGTTTACATTGACTTCGACGTGGATTCGAATCTGCTGCGCCAGCTTAGTTGTGAATCAGACTCCGTTCCATTCAATGTGATCTATGCGATTTCTTTCTGGGCGTCGCAATTCGGTGGCGGTCCAAATGAAATTCTCTATCGATACTTCCGTGATGGTTGCGAAGGCCGATAGTTTCTAGTCAACACATGAAGGACAGTCGCCGTGGTTATGCTTCTCGTCTGCATTGCGCATATTGCTTCTACTACGAGTTTTGAGCAGTAATCCATGAACAAGGACAAACAAGCGCCCCGCACTTCCTCCGGACGAATCATCTTCTATGTCATCGTCGGTTGCATTGTTTTCTTCGCGATTAAGGGCTTTCAGAATCGCGGCAACCGTTTCATAGGCACAATTCCACAAGAATTTCCCGCCGAAGGCACGTGGCTCGGCGTGAACCAGCCGCTGCGGTTGGCCGATCTTCGCGGCAAGGTTGTGCTGCTGCAGTTCAGCTTCATCGATTGTCCCTACTGCCGTGAGATGGATCCTCACATGCATCGCTGGCATGACCAGTTCGGCCCCGAGGGTTTGGTGATCGTCGAAGTCGATGACGGCAGTGCCGACTCGCTCGCCGACGTGCGCAACTGGGCGGCCAGCGCCGGGATCACGTATCCCGTGTACTACGACACCGGCGGCCGAATGATCGCCAGCTATGGAATCCATTCCTTCCCCACGCTGCTATTAATCGGCCGCGATGGAAAGGTCGCCTGGGAAGGCTACGGCTGGAGCGGCGACGCGGGAATCGCCAAGCTGGAAAACGAAATTCGTAAGGCGCTCAAACAATAAAACCAGTCAACGCGACCTTGTGAGTGGTGGTGCTGGGATCTTTAAGGAGTTTTCCCAACATGGCAACTAGCGACACGAATGACCCGTTTGCCGCGGTTCGCAAAGCGGAAACGAGCGCTCCAAACTTTGACCTCAACAACGGTGCGATCGTCAATCATCTCATCGAGTGGCAGTCGCTCTGCGCCTTCGACGTCAAGGAGGCGAGTAGTGATTCCATCGACATCGAATTCAAAACACTTCCTCAAGACATGGACGCCTTTGTTCGCGACCTTTACAAGTTCTGCACCGACCTGATCGACCAGGGCGCAGGCTGCGTCGCCGAAATGGTCGAGATGGCAAACGAAATGGGTGAAGAACTTGATCCGGAAATGATGCAGCTCATCGAAGGCATCGACTTCAACGACGAAAATTACGGACTCGAAATTCTCAAGCGCGAACTCGAAGCAAGAAAGAACGTGAAGCTTTGGTGGGATTGAGCCTATGCCAACCGCTGCTAAGCACACCAGCAATTTAGTGTCGGCGCCCACGCCGTCTCTCAACCAACACGCCCAACCTGGCATCCAACTCACTGTCCGGCAGCGTGTTTGCTCAGAATGCACATTACTTCCCGCACGGTTGGCGGAACCTGTTGCACTTCCGTATGCTTCGCATCGACGACCAATTCGCTCTGCCCGCCGCCAAGCCGCGCGCTCGACACGGCCACCACGCCGTCCGATCGCCCCTGGGTTAGCGTCCAGCGATCATCGCCGAGAACAGTATGCAGCGCGACTCCGTATCGAAATGGCAGCCGCTCGGTCGCCTGGAGGATTTCGCTGTTCGGTTCGAGCAAGTCGACGCTATTCGGGATCTTGCGGCGCATCTCGTCGCGAAATAGGCCAGGGTTGTCTTGTACGAGTTGCGCGTGCCGCTCGATCCGATTAGGCGGTTCTTGAACCAACGCCGAACTGAGCCGCCCGACGCACCGTGTTGCTTCGCTCGAGCCGCGGTGAGGCGTGGCGATGAACACCACTCGCGTGATATCGGGCGATGGCTCAAAGAAAAACGCGGCTGCCAAGGTGTTGCGCGCCGTCTGGTCCGCCACGATCGTGTTGAACGGCCGCGTGGCCGCCGCGTCCCAAACCAAGTTGCCGCTGTAGGTCACCTGCATCTTGGCCAACAATCCGCCCATGCTATGGCCAATGAGTACCATGCGCGTCAAGTTCGGATTGCACCGCGCGGGATCGTAGGTTTGTCGCAACGTAGCCAGTTGCTCCCGCAGTCGTGCGGCGCTACTTAGGAACGGGTTGCCCGTGTCGTAACGGAAGAACCAGAACTGGTAACGATTGAAGAGCGCTGGCTGGGCGCGCAAGTCGTTTTCGAGTTGCGCCCACGTGAGCGGGTCCGACGCTAGCCCATGAACGAACACAACCGGTATCTTCTGCGGTTGAAATGGTTCACGCATGTGCAGGCCGTCGTGAACATCGCCGCCTCGATTGGGCCGCAGAAAATCGTCCAGCCAACCATCCGTTTCATTCGCCGCCGCATAGGCGATCGGCGCGGTGAGGTCTCGCGCCAAAGGCGCCCCACTCATCGTGGCCGCTGTTCTCAGTGGGTCGTAGAACTGCAACGAAAACGCGCCGCCAGCATTCGTCGGTGCAACGACCGCCGTCGCACCGAACGGTTGCGACACATTCGTGAAGGCGTGTCGCGGCGGGTTCGTCGACAGCACGACATACGGCGCTCCTACGCCGCACGACGCATAGCGATGCGACAATCGATGCGAATCGTAAGAACCGACCGGCACAAAACTGCAGAAGTCTTCCGGTTGCCAAACAAACCCGTGGTAACTGATGGGCACTAGTCGGCCGCTCGCTAAAACCACGCCTTGCCGTCGATCGAGCCGCCGAAACCGATCCGCCGATTCCACGAACGCTCGCACCGCCGACCGGTAGAGAACATTCGCGCGGTCGTCGGGCGCTGTGGCGCTCGACGCATGAAACGGCCACGCCAGTGCCGCCGCAGTGAAGTAGCAATCGATGCAAGCCGGGTTGCAGGCTTCCTCTGCGTGCTGCCCCGCCACGAACTGCAGTTCGGCCGTATTGAGCGCAGGGTTTGCAGCGCCGAAGTTGTAGCCCGTTGCATGTTGAGTAGGCGCGTTCCAATCATTGCGCCGGCTTATGAGGGCGCAGCCCGAACTCGACAAGCACAACATGGAGACGATGATCGCGCATAACAAACTGAGCGTTCCCCGCGAATGTTTTTTCTTGTTACGAAAAAGCAATCGCGTTCGCGCGCACTGAGCAAGATTGAAGTCCGTTTCCATCGGCCGGATCCATCCGGGGGCAGGAGGCGTTCTCTATGCGGCAGGAACGCTACCACAAGTATTCCCGACGCCGCGCGCCCGCGCCGCAAATCGCGACACGATGTCGGCGATTCGTGCGCGGAACAAACCGTGCTTGCCATACATTGCAAAAGGTTACGCGCAGACCGCAAACCTTCGCGCGCGAGCCATCGAATCAACCAATTGGGTGGAACAGTGAAAATGGGCAGCGCCTTGCCGCCAAAAATTTCGCAACTTTTGTCCGCCGCTCGCGCGCGCCAACTGACCAACTCGCGAAACGCCGATTCACACGGGTTTTTCCCTGGCTTTTGGGCCTTCACCATCCCTTCATGCCAGCAATGCTAGAACTTAACACAAGCCACAACCACTTGTGTGACAGCACCTTACGACACGCTAGGAATTGCATTGACGCCGGACGGCCGAAGAGTAAGATCGATCTCTCTAAACCGCAGCATGTGGTATCCGCAAGGGCATTGGATACAATATGTGGTGGTACACGGAGGTTGCTCACCACTCTTTTTCGGGTTTTAGGAAGTTCTAACCCAAAATCTGGTGTCGCCCTTTCGGATCGACCCCTTGCCGGACGATCTGATAGCGTGTGTACAAACGTCCATGTTACGATTGGTAGGATGCCCGTTTCACTCTTGCGCTTAGGAAGGATGCCACGATGGCCACAGCAAATATTAACTCCATGAAGTCTTCCAAAGGAATCAACACGGGTTCGAAACACTTTCACGGCCGACTCAAGGTCGATGCTCAGTTCTGTCCGACCGATGTCGAGGATTTGTTCTCGACCGTCGATTGGGAAGTTCGCAGCGCTCAGATCAAGGGCGAGAATGGCGAGCT
>CAZJWY010000045.1:0-4087 GCA_964549545.1 uncultured Planctomycetaceae bacterium
GTCGGCGCGGGTCAGATGAGCCGCGCCGACGCCCACGAGCATCCGATCTTTCACCGCGACGATCGCGTTGGATTTGACGTATCGGCAAACGGCCCAGGCGAATTGTAAATCGGCTTGCTGCGCGGCAGTTGGCTGGGCGCTGGTCACCGTCTTCCATTGCGACTCATCGTCGGGCAAATCGTCAGCCGTCTGACAAAGCATGCCGCCGCTAATTTGGCGGAACTCACGGCCTCCCGTGCCCGGCTCGACTTTGCCGACGGCCAATAGCCGCACGTTCGCTTTCCACTTCGGCTTGGTCGTGAGTATCTCGAAGGCCTCAGGAGTAAACTCCGGCGCCACGATCGCTTCCACGAACCGATCCGGCTCGGCCAAAAACTCCGCAGCCGCTGCATCCACCGGCACATTAAAACCAAGCACCGACCCAAACGCGCTGAGCGGATCGCCTTCCCATGCACGCCGCATCGCTTCGCCAACAGTATCGGCAGTCGCCGCACCACACGGATTGTTATGCTTGAGTACCGCCACGCCAGGCGACGGCAACAAGCGCACGATCGCGAGCGCGCTGTCGAGGTCGAGCAAGTTGTTGTACGACAATTCTTTACCATGCAGTTGCTTTGCGTTCAGTAACGATCCAGGACTGGCCTCGCGCGTTTTATAGAGCGCAGCGCGCTGATGTGGGTTTTCACCATAGCGCAGAGCCATCTTGCGACGCATGTGCAGCGATTGCTCAACCGGAAACCATCGGTCAAGTTCAGCGGTATCGTCTTGCTCTGGAGTTTCGCGTTCGCTTCGGCGTACATAGTCAAAGTAGTCTTCGACCAAGCGGTCGTATTGGCTTGTCATAAGGAAGGCCATGTTGGCCAACATACGACGGAACTCCAGATTCGTAGCGCCCGTTGCCTGGATCTGTTCGAGAATTTTAGGATAGAGCGACGGATGAGTTGCAATCGTCACGAAAGCGTGATTCTTCGCCGCGGCACGGACCAGCGTGGGGCCGCCGATGTCAATCTGCTCGATTGCCTCGTCGAACGTGACGCCTTCCCGCGCAACCGTCTCCGCAAACGGATACAAATTCACCACCACCAGCTCGAACGGCACGATCCCCTGCGCCGCAATCGCCGCCATGTCATCCGGTCGATCGCGCCGGCAAAGAATCCCCCCGTGGATCTTCGGATGAAGCGTCTTGATCCGCCCATCCATCATCTCGGGAAAGCCCGTATAAGCGGCCACCTCCTTCACCGGAATCCCCGCCTCCTTCAGGTGCTTCCGCGAGCCCCCGCTGGCGTAAATCTCCACACCCGCGGCAGTTAACCCCTGGGCAAACTCCACCAACCCCGTCTTATCGCTAATGCTTATAAGAGCCCGTTCAATCTTCGGCGAAATCGTCACACACAACTCCAGTAGGTCCCGCGAGCCGAGCGGGACCTCAGCCAAACGTGGCCAGTCGCGGAAAAATCGGAAAAACGAAGGCCTTCCCCGGCGGAAAGCAACCTTCAGGCCACATTAGAAACTTTTTTTGGGCTCGGGTGAACCGCTCGCTAGCGGTCCGCGTATCACTGGTAGAAAACAACCCCGGTGGCAGCGATCCCGCCCAAACCAGTCGCTGCCGCCATGCTATTGTCGGACCGTCGGACACCCAGCCGCGGCCACAATAGCAACTTGAGCCGTCCCTTTCAACCTGCGCCCCGGGCCACCGTCCCCCCCTCAACCCGCGGCCGCTTGAATTGGGACGGCGTTTTTATGCGCCCACCCCGGCATATGCATATATAGCCCGGCCGTCCCGGCCGGTCGCAAAACGCTCGCACTATTCGAGCATTCTCACCCCATTACATTCAGCTCCCGGAAATCGACCCCAGAGGGGTCGGCTATATAGCTTGATGGCAACGCCTGGCCTCCACGCAACCAACTTTTCCGAACCGCTAGCGCAAACCTGTCGCATACTCGCTCCGTAATACAGAGCAATGGATTTGTTTTGGGTTGTCTCTTTCGTACGCCGGTCCTCACGACGGGCCGGCATCTCGGACGGCACGATGCCGCTTTTTGTTGACACTTTTGCACGACTCGCGCACCATGATTGGTTGTAACGGTTGTGTCGCCTAGACGGTCCAACTCACCGTCGACACATCGGTCCTAACCGCGCGAGCAAAAGCGAACGTTAAAATCCCGGCGGGCGATTTTCGCGTTCCACTTCGGGCAATCGTTTCCTCGCACTTCGGTTGGCGCAACCTGTAACGACACTAACGTCCAGGCGACGCTTCACGAGCAAAAAAATGCGTGCAAACTTTTTTGACCAGGGCCATTCCGTGATCTATATTCCCTTGGCCTCAAAGCACACGCGCACAGGACGCTCGCTGGCTTCGCCACCGCCTCAGCAGGCGCCTGCCCTCCAGACACGGATGACTTCGATGCGACAACGGATAACTCCGCTCTTCTCGCGATTCTGTTGTAGTTTCTCCATTGCCGCCCTGATCGCGGCTCAAGCCACGCTCGCCTATTCCCAAGGGCTGACGTTCGTTAAGCCCACGCTGCCGACCGTTACGCCGGCGGTATCGGCCAGCACGCCTAATACCGAGGTCAGCTCCTACATCAGTAGCGTCCTCGATACCGGCCGCACGCTCGAGATGGGCGGCCACTGGGCCGATGCTCTTACCAAGTACGAAGAAGCCCTCCACGAATATCCAGAAGATCGCGCACTGCAAGCCCGCTTCGACGTCGCTCGGCTTCACTATAGCCTCGAACAACGCTACGACGATCGCAGCTTCCGCGAAGCAGTCAAAACGATGCGGTCGCAGCAGGCCCTTGAGCTCTACTCCGATCTCCTCGGCAAAATCGACTCCCACTACTACACCGATCCACCCTACCAGATGATGACCCAACGCGGCGCATCGTCGATGGATATCGCCTTGGCTAGCGAAAGCTTTTTGCAGAGCCACGGCATCCGGGTCCGGGGCCAACAAATCGATCAGTTGCGAAACGAAATCCAGCAACTGCCCGGTCGATACAAAATCGCTTCGGCTCGCGATGCCGCCGCTGTCGCTTCGCAAATCGCCCGCCTTGCAAATCAGCGGATTGGCCTCAGCGAAACCGCGACCCTCCTCGAGTTCACCTCGGCCGCTGCCGGCGGTCTCGACCACTACTCGTCGTTCCTCACCGCCGACCAACTACGCGACATCTACTCACAAATCGAAGGCAATTTCGTCGGTCTCGGCGTCGAGCTCAAAGCCGACAAAGGCGACCTGCAAATCGTACACGTGATTCCGCACAGCCCTGCGGAAAAAACCGGTATTCGTGACGGTGATCGCATCACGGCGGTCGACGGACAGCTGACCAAATTGCTGTCGACGGACCAGGCCGCGTCACTCCTGACCGGCGCAGAGGGGAGCATGGTTCGGGTGCAAGTTGTCTCGCCGAACCAGGCGCCGCGTGAGCTCACCGTTCGCCGGGCCAGCGTCGAAGTGCCCAGCCTGGAACGCGTCCGCATCCTGAAGCCGGAGGAAGCACATGGCGTTGAAGGCGTCGCGTATGTGAAGATCCCGGCCTTCCAAAAAACAACCGCTGCCGACTTGGAACAGGCCCTCTGGGATCTCCATGGCAAGGGCATGCGAAAATTAATCATCGACCTCCGCGGCAACCCAGGCGGCCTCCTCACCGCTGCTGTCGAAATCGCCGACAAGTTCATCGCCGACGGCGGCATCGTCTCCACCAAAGGCCGTAGCGAACAAGAAAACTTCAGCTACCGCGCTCACCGCGCAGGCACCTGGCGAGTACCGCTCGTCGTGCTGATCGACGGCGATAGCGCTAGTGCCAGCGAAATCTTCGCCGGTGCAATCAAGGACTCGGGCCGCGGCAAGGTCGTCGGCGTCCGCTCCTACGGCAAAGGTTCGGTCCAGGGCATCTTCCCACTCGGCAAGACTGGCGCCGGCGCTCGCCTCACGACCGCGAAGTTCTACTCACCATCGGGCCGGGCAATCGCCAACGTCGGCATCACACCCGATATCGACGTCCGCCGTGCCACTACCGTTGTCGGTAGCCAAACATCAACCAGCGAAAACTACCTCGTCGGCTTCCGCGGCGCCAACAACATCAA
>CAZJWY010000045.1:4097-31465 GCA_964549545.1 uncultured Planctomycetaceae bacterium
CAACGCCTCCATGGCCAACAGCGCTGCCGCCACCACCACAACCACCGCTGCTCCAGCCTCGGATAAAGACCAGACCCTGGAAATCGCCGTCGGCGTAGTCCGCGACCTCCCCGTCGCGCAACTCTAATCCCCGCCGCTTGCGGCTTAGCGACGACCTACCAACTCACTCACTCTCCGATCGTCGTGCCACGAAAAACCTGGATGGGAGACCCTTCCGCAATAATTGCGCTCGTCGGCGGCGCGGTTAAGTATTCGCCGAGCGGTGATTCGTAGTTGGCTACAATGTCGCAATCCCAAGTAATGTTATCAGTAGCAGCGACACGCCAAGGAGCGTGAGCGACTCGATACTCGTGCGTACCGCCGCCTTGATAATGAGCATAACCCCAGTAATGCTCGACAATGAATTCTTCAAGCGAACCACAAGCCGGTAACGCAAGCGGAGACGCGACACGAGCAGCGATCCGGTTCCAGTGACTAGACGAGCGCCATGCGTATTCGAGTTTGTCGCCCGGCGCGAGCTCTGCACCAATAATTTGATTGTCGATGCGCATGGGCCGCGTCACGTAGTTTTCGTTGTAGAGGCGATTGGCCAGCAGCGCGACCGCCCGACGCGGAACGATCTCGCGCACGAAGACAACCCCACGACGAACCTCGCCACCGACTTCGCGGCGCACATAGTAACGCAGGTTAATCTCAGGAAAACTTGTATGGCCGAGAACCGGAATGCCGCACAGTCGGACTCGCTCAAAACCAAACGCCACTAGGCTGATGCATGACTGCCCATCGTGGAGATCGGGCTCCGTGCCAGTGGGCGCGAGCTGTCGGATAATATCGGTCGGAACCGCAAAGTTGAGCAGCACAAGGTTGCGCCAGGCGGCTGTGAGAAAAGGACGCTGGGGCATGGCGGTAAATCTGAATTCTGGCAAATCCGGCGAGGGAAAGTCTAAATTCTGCGGATTTGGCTACAGCAGCACGCGGGTGGTCTGGTTGACTGTGTTTCCTGACTGGTCGATACTCGAAAGGTAACTTTTTGGCTCTTTTTAGGGAAGGATGCGCGCCATGGCTCGCGATGAAGATGAGGATCTGTACGACGAAGAATTTGATTTCGTCGACGAAGATGACGTAGAGGAAGACGAAGCCGAAGAAGCGCTCGACGACGAGGAAGAATCAGACGACGCGATCGAAGGCGAAGAAGATAGTGAAGAACCGGTCGACGAATACGGCCGACCCGAAACGCCGCCGGCAAACTACGTCGTCCACGTCTACGAACACAAGAAATTCACCCGAACAATCGACCGCCCCTTCACGGCCGAAGACGCCGAAGCGTTCGCCACCGAATTCAATCGCACGTCCAAGAACTATGGCCGCATCGCAGTGACCAGCAAGAACGACGCAAAGCTAAAAAAAACGCTGGACTAAAACCAAGCGCTTAGCGTCGGCCGCCAGGCCGAATCTCCCACCAACCCGCTCTCTGCGCCAACAGCAAAGCCGATGAACCACAACGACACAGCAAACGGTTGGCGGCTCTTCGTTTTGCGTGCAACAGTGTGCGTAGCAGTGCTGTTTGGAAGCCGGCCTCCCTACGCACTCGCCGAGCTGCCCACAGAGATTCGGGTAATCACCTACAACATCCACCACGGGGCCGGCCTCGATAAGAAAGTCGATCTCCCACGAATCGCGAAGCTCCTGATGGCGGAGAAACCCGACATCATCGCGCTACAAGAAGTGGATCAAGGCACTCGGCGGACGAATCAGGTCGACCAACCGGCCGAACTCGCTAGGCTCACTGAAATGGAAGCCGTCTTCGGTCGTAACATCGACTACGACGGCGGCGGCTACGGCACGGCGGTCCTCACGCGACTGCCGATCCGATTGAAAGAGAGCGTGAAGCTGAAATCGTTCTACGAGAGCACGCCGCAACATCAGGAGCAGCGCGGCGTACAGGTGCTGGAGTTAGGCGAAAAAAATGGGGCTGGGCTACTGTTCCTATGCACCCACTTAGACTTCCGTCCCAAGGATGACGAACGCATGGCCTCGGCCAAAACCATCAACGAGCTGATCCAAAAGCACGGTGACAAGCCCGCACTCATCGCTGGTGACTTCAACGCCACGCCCGAAAGTGCCCCGATTCGCGAGTTCGCGAAAGAATGGAAAATCGCCGGTTGGGACGGCGTCGACGCGAAAGGCATTCTAACCTTCCCCGCCGACAAACCGGATCGACGAATCGATTACGTCATGTACCGGCCCGCCGATCGCTGGCAGGTCGTCGAAACCCGCGTACTCGATGAACCGGTAGCTTCGGACCATCGACCGGTGCTCACCGTACTGCGCCGAGTCGACAAGTAGTCCTCCTCTCCATCGAGGCAACCACTTACAGCCGTTTGAATACCCAACCGAGAAAGAACTCCTGCTGAAGGATTGACTTTGGCGAGCCAAAGCCCGCCGTGGCGACGTGCTTGAGCATCCAACTGGCCGTTTCCGGAAAGTCCGACTCGCGAACGTGCGTGCAGGCTTTATCGCGCTGATCAAGCGTGAGCGCGGTCCAGTCGCTGTGCATAATGCCCGTAAGGCGGTTGATGTAGTCGTCGCGCGATTCGTCATCGCGGCGGACAGCATCGATCCAGATAAACGTGCCACTCGGTGAGAGAACGCGGTGGCAATCGTTGATGATCTCGATCTTCGCTTCAGTCGAGAAGTGGTGGATCGAGTAACTGCCGAGAATGAGATTGGCGGAGCCATCCGGAGCGTCATGGAGGAAATCGGCAAGATTGCCCGCCGTGACTTCCGCTCGACCCGACCAAATAGCAATATTCGCTTGTGCGAGTGTCGACGCTTCGGAAACATCAACGCCACGGTAGCTGGCGACGTTCACATCTTTGAACGCACGAGTAGCCAGCCAAGAATCGCCGCAGCCCAGATCAATGATGCGAAGCGGCTCGAGTTGTTGTGCCCAGGCCGCGAGCGCGCCAACGATTTCAGCATGATGCATATAGTCGGCGTCGACAACCGCCTGGTACATGGCCCAGGCGTCGAAGGTCTCTTTTACGCGCGTGAAGGATTGGGGCATACGATGGTTTTCGTACCTACGGTGGTTAAATGGGAGTATTGATTAAACCCGTTCAGGGCTGCGATCGCAATTGTTCGCTGGCAATACGCAACGTATGATTGAGTAATGCCTACCGTGCTAAGAAGTGGTCCGTATCGGTTCTTCTTTTATGCTGGCGACCGCGATGAACCACCGCATGTGCATGTAGAACGGGATGATTGCGAAGCCAAGTTTTGGCTAGATCCAATCCGGCTGGAACGAAGTGTCGGGTTTCGACCGAAGGAAATGAAAACGATCGAACATCTGGTCGCAGAACATCAACAATACTTGCTGGAACGTTGGAATGAGTTCTTCAACGACTGATCAAACCGCTACGGCCGCGAACGTGTGCTTTGATGATGATACGTTGACGGTCGAATTGTCGGATGGACGAACTCTATCCGTGCCAATTTCCTGGTACCCGCGGCTGTCGCATGGAACGATTGCTGAACGAAATAACTGGAAACTAATCGGCGCAGGACGCGGTATTCATTGGCCACAACTTGACGAGGACATCAGCGTCGAGAACCTGCTCACTGGCAAACAATCGGGCGAGACCCAAATTTCACTTAAGAAGTGGCTCGAACGTCGTTCGAGTTAAAACACCGGCTCAATGTTCTTCAGCCGCTGCTCCGTTTCGGCCATCAGGGCATCTTCGGCTTTTTCATCGGCTGCTTCGTAGGTGGCGCTAAAGCGGAGGAACGAACCCGCATCATCCCAGGGCACCGTGCAAATCGATTGCTCGGTGATGAGGTACTGGCTGGCCGCTTCGGCGTTTTCAAAGTTGACCGGCCCACCGCCCACAGCGCCATTGGCAAACGCCTTGGGCGACGGCGCGTAGAGGAAATAGGTGCCGCCGGGCATTTTGCATTGGAAGCCGCAGCGCTGCAGCGTGGCGACTAGCTTCTTGAGTCGGCGCTCGTACTTGGTGCGCGTGCGAGTGGGGATCGCGGGATCGTCGAGCCCGACGATGGCGGCCTTTTGAATCGCCAAGAACTGACCGGAGTCGGAGTTGTCTTTCACGTTTCCGAAGGCGCTGACGATCCGCTCGTGGCCGCAGACCCAGCCGATGCGCCAGCCGATCATATCGAACGCCTTGCTCATCGAGTGGACTTCGATACCGACATCGCGCGCGCCGGGAATCTCGAGAAAGCTGTTGGGCTTACGATCATAACTGAGGATACCGTGCGCGGCATCTTGTATGATGACGATGTCATGCTTCTTGGCGAAGGCGATCGCCTTTTCGTAGAACTCGGGCGGCGCGGTGCGGCCGGTGGGGCTGTTCGGATAGCAGAGCACGAGCAACTTCGCTTTCGCGCAGACATCGGCCGGAATGCCCTCGAGATCAGGCAGGAAATCGTTCTCGGCCGTCAACGGTAGCTTGTAAACGATACCGCCGTAGTAGGCCGTGTGCGTGCCAGCCACTGGGTAACCGGGGACCGTCATCAGCGTGACATCGCCCGGGTTGATGAAGCAGGCCGGAATCATCGCCAGCGCCGGCTTCGAGCCGATGCAGGGACAAATCTCCGTGGCCGGGTCGAGCGTGACACGATACTCGCGCTGCATGAAGCGGGCGACCGCTTCGCGGTAGACGGGAATGCCATTGTCGGAGTAGCCACGATTTTCGGGCTTATTAATCTCCTCGGCCATCCGACGGCGCACCACTTCGGGCGCCATCTCATCGTTCTCGCCGATGCCAAAATCTAGCAGCTTGCGATCAGGGAAGTCGGCCAGCGCCTTCCGCTTCGCCCGCTTGATCTTTTCGAACTTATAAATGGCGGTGCCTTTGCCGTAATCGGCGCCACCGATACGCTCTGCGAACAGCTTTTGAAAGTAGGGATCTGACATACAGATTAGGATACAGGATGAAGGATTCGGCGGGCAGGGGGCAGCGTTTGAGCGCGGCAGGGGATTGGTGAAGCGGCAGCGCGATTGTATCTTCGATTCGCCACAGCGATTGACCATTCAACAGACTCAAATCGCACCAAGCATTTAGCGGCGGCGTTCACGCCGCGCTGTGGACCAACCCATTATCACTACAACGAGTGATCGAGCAGTAGCTAAACAGACATGGCGTTTTCACTCGATCACGTAATTCCATGGGGCAGATCGTTTGCCGAATATCGGCAGATGTTCGCGCTCGCGGACGACGATTTGCAGCGACGAATTCTAGGCTGCGCCGATGGCCCAGCCAGCTTCAATGCAGAGGCCACAAAGCTAGGTTGCCCCGTCGCGTCCGTTGATCCGCTCTACGCATACACCGCAGCAGAAATTCGCAGGCGGATCAAAGAAGTGTGCCCACAGGTATTGGAACAAACACGACAGAACTTCGACGACTTTGTTTGGAATGAGTTTCTGACCGTTCACGCCTTGGGCCGCGCGCGGCTGCGAGCGATGGTGCGATTTCTTAAAGACTTCCCCGCTGGTAAAGAGTCGGGGCGGTACGTAACAGCCGAGTTGCCCGAGCTACCCTTCGAGAGCCGCTCGTTCGACTTGGCGCTCTGCTCCCATTTGCTGTTTCTCTACAGCGACCACTTGGATGAACAGTTTCACCTAAGTTCTGTTGCAGAGCTTTGCCGCGTGGCGGAGGAAGTGCGAATTTTCCCGCTGATCACATTGGGGAACCATCCGTCGCCGCATGTTGACACAGTGATACGATATGCCGAGCGATTAGGACGACGAGCCCGCATCGAGCAGGTTTCCTACGAATTTCAACATGGCGGCAATCAAATGCTGCGAATCGGAAATTTCTGAATAAAAAACTCAGCGGCTCGGGTCTTTATAATAAACGCCAATGAGCGATCCGAGCTTGCAACCCCTGGCCGTGCGACTAGCACGCGGCGACGAAGCTGCGTTTGCGGAGCTGTATGATGCGGCGGCAGACAAGTTGCACCATTACTTGACCGCGCGGCTCGGTTCGCGCGACACGGCGAGCGATGTACTGCAATCGGCGTTTTTGCGCGCGGTGAAAAGCCGCAAACGGTTTCGCAAGGTCGAGAACCCGGTCGCGTATTTGTTTCAGATCGCTCGCAACGAAGCACTGCGGGCGATCCGTAAGAAGCGAGTAACGGACCGGCCCCTCGCGGCGGAAGAAATGTTTGCCGTACGCGGTGATGCGTTTGGACAGCAGGAAGACGCCGAGGTGATTGCGACAGCACTAGCCACGCTTGCGGCCGACGATCGCGAAATAGTGGAACTGAAATTGTTCTCGGAGCTCACGTTCCGAGAGATCGCCGACGTGACGGGAATGCCACAAGGCACCGTGGCCACGCGCTACCGGCGGGCGCTCGAGTCGCTACGGCCGTGGTTGGTGAAGCAGTTGCGGTAAAAGAAGACAGTCTCACGCAGAGGCGCGGAGGCGCAGAGATCATGAACGACAATGAACTAGAACAAATTGAGCAACAGATTGTAGCTACTTACGCGCCTGGTTCATCGCATGAGTTGCGCGGCAATGTACTGGCGGATGCGCAGCGTGAGTTGCGAGCGGCGCGATGGGACCGGCGATTCGCGCGGGCAGCAGTTGTGCTCGTCGCACTCGGGATCGGTTTAAATGCGTCGCTCGGATTTAAGTCGGATGATCCTTGGCACACGTCAAAGTCTCGCGTTGCAGAAAAACGAGCATCGTTTGTAGAAACAGCCATTGTGTTGGCCGAAGCAACCGATGCGTCGACGGCGCAGTTGTTTGCCCGTCAAATGGCGGCGATGTCTGGTCGGAAGCTGACGGACGACGAGACGGCTGCGATTGACGCCGCGGTTCGACGGCCGGCGTCTCGCGGCACCTTGGGTAACAAAGGGTAGATGCAATGCGGATGTGGCCGACAAAGCGAGTGTGGAAGCGAATTGGAATTGGGTTCGCATTTTTGATCGCACTCGCGCTCATCGTGAACGGTCTTTTTGCGTGGCGGGCAGAATGGCAGCTGCGATCGCGGTTGGCGGCGATTCGGGCGGCAGGCGATCCGGCATCGATCGCAGAATTGGCGCCGCCGCCGATTCCGGACGATCAGAATGCGGCTGCGATCATGGCGAAGATCAGGCCGCGGCTGGAAGAATTCGGCAAGGAGCACGGACGGTTCTTTGAAACGCCTATCGGAAAGCAATATGATGAAGCGGGCAATCGCGACGAGCCCGCGACGAAAGAGCAGATCGATGCTATTCGGGCCATTTTGGATAAGTATCCAGATGTGGAGCAGGCGATTGGAAAAGCAGCGGCCTGCGAAAAATTTGCGTCGCAGCAGGATTTCTCGCTCGATCACACGGCATTTCTTCAGCAAGGGCTTAGTGTCGTTCAAAACGCACGGACGGCCACGCGATTTCTGTCGTGGCGGAATGAGGTATTACGGGCCGATGGAAAGCATGAGGAAGCCATCCAGAACGGCATCGAATCGTTGCGCTTAGCGCGGCTGCATGAAAACGAACCGACGATGGTCGCTTATCTAGTCGCGATTGCGATGCGGGGAATCGCCAGTCAAGACCTCTACGACTCGCTGGCAAGCGGCCACGCCACCTCCGCAGTGCATAAGGCGATTGATGATGAACTGGCGCGGCACGACGATCAGCAGCAGTTGGCGACCGTTCTGAAAACGGAGCGAGCTTTCGGCGCCGATTGGATCAACAGCGACATGATCAGCGACTATGGCCCAATACGTCACGTCATCGGCTGGCTAATGAAATCATTTCAAGTCGGCGCGCTGGATGCGATGCAAGAATATATTCAATTGGCCGGTAGGCCGTGGTGTGAGGTGCGGCAGGAGTTCGAGCCCGTCAATTTGCAGGCGCGATCAAAAAAACACGGCATGCTTGCCGCTCTACTGGAGCCCGGGCTTCAGACAGCCTTCGAGGCGCATGCGCGGAGCCTAGTGGTGGCGCGAGGGTTGCGAATCGACAACGCACTTATTGCATTCGCCGAAAAGAACGGCCGCGAAGCGACGGGGCTCGACGAGCTCGGGTTGCCCCGTGAAGCGACGATTGATCCATATTCCGGTAAGCCGCTGAAATTGAAGCACACCGAGAGCGGCTGGATCGTGTATTCGGTGATGTCCAATGGCGTCGACGATGGTGGGAATTTCATCAAGTTGAAGGACTATGGGCTGGCGCCACCGAAGTTGCGGATGACGCAGAAACCGGAAAACGACGCGGTACAAGCGGAGCCTGCGGCGGAGGGCGAGAAGTGAGCTTGGGGATGGGATGGCGGACGGTTTTTGGTGGGGATTCGGTCTGGCGACCGACGCTAACGGCGTAAAAATAACATTTAGCGTCGGTCGCCAGACCGAATCTACTTGCAATCCGCGTCGCCCTTGCTATGCTGCCCGTCATGCTAGGGTGGCACCTCATCTTCTCCACTTACGGCTTCTGGCTCCCCAATGATCCGCGCGGAAGCGGATCAAGCCGCGTGCGGGCGCAACATCTCTACGACGCCGGCGGCGAAGCAACCAAAGTCCACACGCGCCACAGCGTCGCGCACCGCGCGCATGATGTGCAGTTACGCCGAATAGCGAAAGAGTCGCTTAAGTACCCACCGGTGGAACTAAACGGAATTCAAGCGCGAGCGGTCGCGCGCGGGATCGCTACGATCGTGCCAAAGGTCCAAATCACCATCCACGCGTGCGCCATCATGCCGGATCATGTGCATCTGGTTGCCGCGGCGCACTCATTCGATGGAGACGAGCTGATGGCTTGCCTCAAGCGCGCGGGAACACGCGGATTGAATGAAGAGGGATTGAATCCGATGCAAAGGTATGGGAGCGGCCGGCGACAATTGCCGAGTCTTTGGGGCGGGCGCGGGTGAAAGGTGATGCTGTTAACGGTGGAGCAGATGAGGGCGGCGATACGGTATGTGGAAGAGAATCCGGTTCGGGCGGGGTTTAAACGGCAGCGGTGGGCATTTGTGGCGCCATTTGTCGAGTAGGGACGTGCGATAGCGAATAGCGAGCAAATGGCAGGAAATTCGGTCTGGCGACCGACGCTAATTTTTAGTGTGCTAGTAGTTTGAATTGCCGTAGAACGCGCAGGCCGGAAGATTGGTGCGCGTTTTTACCAAGTCCACGATCGCGTCGACTTCCGCGTCTGTCAGAGGCGCGACAAACGACTCGGCCGGACGACGAGCAACCGTGTAAATCTGCACGAGCTTGAGCTTCCCGCCCGCCAACGTGATCTCATTCAGCCGATCGCAGAAAGCCTCAAGTTCCACTTGCGACGGCGGTTCACCACTCACACGCATGAATAGCGACTGAATCACAAGCGGCCGCACTCGCGCGGCTAACGTGATGTTATCGAGAATCTGCCGAAACGGGACCGGCGTGCGTTCAATGAAGTGGTAGTACTCGTCGGTCCCGGCGTCGAGCTTGGCCCAGATTTCGCCGTTGTTCTCATCAAGAATCGCCAGACCACGCTGCACATGCGGGCGGTGAAACATACTCGCGTTAGTGATAAGAACCATTTTGATCGCGGATTGACTTAGCGTCGGCCGCCAGGCCGAAACTTCCGCTAACAACGCCTCCCCCCCAATCCGCAATTCCGCCCCCCGCTTCACCTCCGCACATTTCACGATCAACTCATCAAAGTTCTTATACGTCGTCGGCTCGCCATCCCCGGAGAAGGCAATGTCGTTGAGGTGGCGAAGATGTGCGGGAACATCACGGAACTTGGCTGTTTCGTAGATGCGGCCAGAGAGGACTAGGTCGAGCGTCGTGCGCAGCTCGTCGGCAAGGGCATCTGTCTCGACAAAACGGGTTTCACTCTGACTGCGGCGATCAACCTGGCAGTAGATGCAGTCGAAGTTACAGATCTTGTCTGGGTTCAGGTTCACGCCGATCGAAATGCCGCCCGACCGTCGACTGAGCACCGGGTAGACGAACCGGTTGTGCTCGAAGAGCCGGGCGTGGTCGGTATGAAGGGGGAGAGAGGGCAAGGCAGGTGTCGCGTGTCGGGTGTCCGGTGTCGGGGAAAGCGCACTGCTTTCCCTTTCCCATCATACGAACGATTCCAGGCGCGTCGAAGGACGATGTTGCGGAAAGCAAGATTTCCATTGCGCAACAGGCGCCGCTCAGAAATTTCTGACACCCGACACCTGACACCCGACACCTAGATTTCTACGCACTTTCCCGATATTCGAAGTGGCACAGCCGCCGATAGAGATCGCACCGCTTCACCAGCTCGGCGTGACTGCCCGTATCGACGATTTGTCCATGATCCATCACAACCACCCGGTCGGCCAGCGAGATCATGCTCGTGCGATGCGTAATCATGAACGTCGTCCGGTCGCGCGAAAACTTTTCGAGCACCTCGAAAATAAGCTGCTCGCTTTCGATGTCGATCTGGCTTGTGGCCTCGTCGAGAAGGAGAATCTCCGGGTCGCGAAGAATGGCACGAGCCAGCGAGATACGCTGCCGCTGGCCGCCGGATAGGCGGCTGCCGCTGGGACCAACGTGCGACTGATAGCCGTTGGGCAGTTTTTCGGTAATGAAAGTATGAGCATGGGCCGCACGCGCGGCGGCTTCGATTTCGGCCATCGTCGCGTTCGGCTTGCCGTAGCGAATGTTGTTCTCGACCGAGTCGTTGAGCATCAGGATCTCTTGCGACACCAGACCAAAGCGGTTGCGCAACTGATTGAGACTAACGCTCTTGATGTCGACGCCTTCGATCGTGATTCGCCCGCTGCTCGGGTCGTAGAAGCGCGGCAAAAGCTGCAACAGCGTAGTCTTTCCGCAGCCGTTTGGCCCAACGATGGCGATCGTTTCGCCGGCGCGAACTTCCAAGTTCACGCCGCGCAGCACCGGCTTCTCCGCATTGTATTGGAAAACAACGTTCTCGAACTTCAGCGAGCGCTTGAGCGCCGGTAGCGGAACCGGATTGGGCACGTCGGCGATCTTCTGCTCGCGGTCGAGGACCTCGTACACGCGATCCGCTGCCGCGACAGCTTGCTGAATATTACTGAACTCGCCCGAGAGTCGCCGGGCCGGATCGCTCATGCCGGCGAGCATCGCAAAGAACATGCTCATGTCGCCGTGTGTGAGGGCGATGTCGCTGATTTTAATGCCAAGGATGTGCGTGTGCTGGCCGAGAACAAGGTAACCTCCCATGACCGACGCGACCAACACCATAAGGATGCCCAGTGTTTCAACCCACGGGCTGACAATCGCGTTATAAATCGCGATCCGCATTTGACGGTCGTAGAAGTCGCTGGAAACCTTGTCGAACTTCTTGTGTTCGGCAGGCTCCATATTGAAGGCCTTGATCAGCTTGACGCCGCCCAGAGTTTCGGAAAGCGTCTCATAAATCGTCGATAGCTCCTGCATCGCCTTCTTGTGCGTGCGTTTGAGCGCCTTGCCAAGATAATGGATCGAGTAACCGGCCAGCGGGGCAATGAGCAGCGTAAGCAAGAGAAGTTGCCAACTAATCAAAGCGGCGATCGCCAGGCAGACGAACACCTTGAGCGGCTCGAGCAATGCTTGGCCAAATAGGCGCTGCACGCCAGCGCTGATCGAATTCAAATCGGTGGTGCAGCGATTCATGATGTCGCCACGCCCTTGCTCCGTGAAGTTCGCCATGTCGAGGCGGAGCACCTTGGTATAGAACTGGTCGCGAAGGTCGTAGCCGATCTGGCTCCCCAGGCGAGTAACCGCAATTGCGTTCCAGATGCGGAACAGGCCTTTTACCACGGTGATGACGAGCACAAACAAGCAGACCACCATGAGGGTGCCAAAGGGCGTGGTAGGTAACCAACGGTGCGCCGCGGGCTGAACCCAACGGAAACGTTCGGCCCGCAATTCATAGACATTCAGGTGGCGGTTCGTGTCGCTGATTTCCTTGGTAATGCGCCCCTCGATCTGATCATCGGCGACTTTGACAAGCACTTGCAGGTGCTTGATGTCGTTATCGAGCCGCGTTTTCTCGGCGATGCGAACGTCGTCCCAGTCGGCGCCGGTTTTCTTGCGGAGCTCGACAAGCTCTTTTTCGCGAAAGCCGATCTCGGACTGCAGGCGGTTGCGAATTTCGTCGGGACTGCTGCCGCGGAGCTTCTCGAGCTGGGCCAGCCAACGGTTGGAGTCTTTGACTTCCGTCTCCGACTCGGAAATCTTCAGATCAATCCAGCTCGGTAGCGAGTGGTCGTTCATGATCACTTCGACGACCGGGAACACGGCGGTGAGATTGCCGCCCCAGAGCACGGCAATCACTGCGGACGAGAACACGCAAGCCGCGATGTTCACTCGGTGAGGCAGGGCGACTTTGAGAGCGCGAACGAAGTTGTGCATATCGGTAGAGGGCAGCGCGGCCGCTGTCGTTGCTAGCGGAAACGTAGAATGAGTTCGGGTCGCGGTTTGTAGCAAAGTGCGGAGAAAGTTCCAAGGGCGGCAAGTGCTAGCGTATCAATGGACGCATCGCTGGTCTTAACGTCGGCCGCCAGGCCGAATCTATCGCCGTGGAGGTCCACCGATGCTCCAGCTTGATGAGCGGCAGTTTTGACACTTATTCGCCCTGGCGGCCGACGTTCAATGGCTTTATCCGATTTGCTGGATTCTGCCGGTTATGCCGCCGATAGAGGTTGTATTGACCGTTTCCGCGATGCGCGCACCCGCTCTCTTCTCTTCTGCGCGCGGCGGTGATTCAGCGGTCCTTAGGGGGGAAAGATGAATCGCACGTTTCTCGTGCTTGCGCTCGCGTTGTCGTGCTGCGCCGGCTGCCGGACAATGGGTCCTAGCTGCGGCCAGGCTTGTGGCGACTCTTGTAACCAGTGTTGCGAACCGTCTCACGTGACCACCATGAAGTATGCCCCGCGGCCCGGCGGCTGCGCCGAGGGGTGCAGCACTTGCGGTAGTCGCGGCAACTGCGAAGCAAGCTGCCCAGGCGGCAACTGCGGCGTCTTTGATCGATACCATGGCTCGGAGTGTGGTCCGCAGTACCCGACTGGCCCTTACGATTGCCAGGCATGTGATTCCTGCAACTGGGGCTGCAATGGCCACCGCCACCCAGCAGGTTATCGCAACACTCGCGAATGCTATTGCCAGAACGATGGTTGCAACGGCCAGCCGAATATGCAGTGCAAGCACTGCGGCCGCGGCTACTGCTGTGGCGGCCCAGGCGTCGGCTGTAGCTGTTGCCCGTTCTGCGGCTGCGGACCAAGCGGCGACCAGAACTACAACTTCGCTCCGGGCCCACCAGTCGCCCAAACGGCCTACCCGTACTACACACTGCGTGGCCCACGCGATTTCCTCCTCGGCAACCCGCCCTCAATCGGGCCTTACTAAGCAGGGGCGGGGAGCAGGGAACGAGGAGTAAAAGCGAGCCGGGTCGTCCGCGACTCCGACCCTGTTGAAAACCACAATCTGATCGCGTGAAGGGATTCACGCCCCATCAGCCGCCATCGGCGCACGGACGCGCCAGGGCGGCTGATTTTGTTTGCTGTGCGAACCCACTTGGCATTGCCCATGTCAGTGCTTCACATGCTGCGGCCTATTACGATGCGTAGATATATGCAATTAACCTTGCAACTTGATGATGCGTTGTCGACGGAGGTGAAAAAGCTGGCCGCCGACACCGGGCAGACGCTGCCGCAAGTAATTGAAGATTCTCTCCAGATGTTTCTGGCTAGCCGTAAAACTGTTGAGAAGGCAAAGCCGATCAAGCTTCACACATCCCAGGGAGGAGAGGGGCTGCAACCCGGCGTCGACTTAAGCAACAATGCCGCACTGCAGGACCTGATGGACGAGTACGACGGACTGTTTGGACGTTAATGTTCTGGTTAACGCTTGGCGGCCGGACGCCGACCGGGATCGAATTTGCGCAGTACTTTCAATCGCTTGTAGACGGGCTGGAAGGCCTTCGCGGTTCCATCGCTTTCAGTCAGCGGTTGCTGAAAGTTTTCGCTGCCCGTTCTACTCATCGCGTATGTGGAATACCATCAGGACCTACCACATCGGAATAATCTGCTTTGGTGGATAGTGAGATTGGGAGTTTGTTCTGTACGACAAGCTCCATCACCTTTATCGCATTGGGATGAGGTTCTTTGTCAGAAGCTTCGCGATAATACAACACGGTAGCATTAACTTTCTTTGCGATTTCCATTTTTCGTGCGAGCACGTCCAAATCAACCGGCTCTCCATCGGCAGTAGTTTTTCCATCTACGAACACGGCGACTTTGAGCATGGCATCTTTCCTAATGAAAGCGTTGGATGAAACGTGCGTCGTGTCACGACTGCAGCCGCCAAGCACCATTGTTGCCAACACGGCCGTATTAAGGATTCTTGCCATACTCACCTATACCGCTCCCGCAATCAGCGCCACGTTCTGCCCGCCGAAGCCAAAACTATTGGACAAAATCGTTTTGACTTTCTTGTCGCGAGCTGCGTTCGGAACATAATCGAGATCGCAGTTCGGATCTGGCGTTTCGTAATTGATCGTCGGCGGGACGATGCTGTCGCGAATTGCCAGGAGGCTGATGATCAACTCGGTTGCGCCGGCCGCAGCGATCAGGTGGCCGGTCATGCTCTTGGTGCTGGAAACCGGCACTTTGTAAGCCACTTCCAGCGTCAAGGCTTCTTTGATCGCGAGTGATTCGACTTTATCATTCACCTGCGTGCTCGTGCCGTGAGCGTTGATGTAGTCGATGTCACCTGGGTTCTTCTTCGCGTCGCGCATGGCCATCTTCATGCAAGTGATCGCGCCGCGGCCTTCGGGGTGCGTATCGGTGATGCGGAACGCGTCGGCTGTGGTGCCATAGCCGAGGATTTCGCCGTAGATCGGTGCGCCGCGCTTCTGGGCGTGTTCGTAATCTTCAAGAACAACGACCGCCGCTCCTTCGCCAAGAATAAAGCCGTCGCGGTTGAGATCGAAGGGGCGAGACGCTTTTTGCGGTGCCGCGTTGTTTTCCGACAGGGCGGTGAGCAGGTTAAAGCCAGTGACGCCGAACGGATGGATCATACTGTGGGCTCCGCCGGAGAGCATCACGTCGGCTTCGCCGCGGCGGATGATCTCGGTCGCCTCGCCAATCGCCTGGCTGCTGGCCGCGCAGGCAGTAAGACAGTTGAAGTTCGGGCCCTCGGCGCCGAAGTGCGTGGCAACGTACGCGACCGGCATGTTGGGCTCTTGTTCCAACTCAAGCTGCGGGTCGAGGCGCCGGAGACCTTCTTGAATGAACGCAGCCAGATCAAGTTCGCCGTTCTTGAGCGCGGCGACCATCATGTGGCTGAAGTTGTAGAAATCTTGCTGACCTTCTCCCGCCCCGAGATAAACGCCGAAGCGATCAGGGTCAACCTTGCCCAGCACATCCGAATCATTCACAGCCTGCCGCGCAGCGCCGATCGCAAACTTCGTGTGGCGACCACGCTTCTCCCAAACTTTTTCATCCTCGCCATCGTTGGCGACCGTCCAGTTACGGACCTCGGCGCTGATGCGCGTCGGGAAGTTGCTGGCGTCGAACAGCGTGGTAAAACCGACCCCGGATTTACCTTCCTTAAGGTTGGCCCACAGCGCAGGAACGCTGGTGCCAAGCGGAGTTACACAACCCATGCCGGTTACTACTACACGTCGTCTCATGATATCACCTTGGGAAAGGCGGAAGATTAACCACGGAGACACAGAGAGCACAGAGAAAACATTAAGAATCCGCAGATGAACACAGATACACGCAGATCAGAGTTAGATAATTCTTTTTGAATTATTATCTGCGTCCATCTGCGTTTATCTGCGGATAAACACCTTCTTCTCCGTGTCCTCTGTGTCTCTGTGGTGAATAAATTGCTTAATGAGCAATGGATGTCATACGTTTGGCGGCTGTGAGTGCCGGATAGTCTTCGACGCGTAGCCGAGTGCCGTCTGGGCGGACGCCAATTTGGAAAACGCCAACCACGTTCAACCAGCTGAGCAAGTCAGCACCATTGAACAACACGCGGCCTTTGGTATCTTCGTTCGATTCGGCGTCGAAACGAGCGAAAAAAATCTCGGCTTCGGAAAATGGCCGGCCCGCCACGTCACCTTTAACAACGACCGAAGCGCCAAAGTCCTTGGCCTGCTCGATTGTGGCCTGGTAGCGAATGACGTCGCCGGGGCGAGCCGCGCCATCAAACGTACACTTGGCGAACTTGGCCAACACGACCAGCTCGCTGAACTGATAGATCTCGCTTACCAACAGTCCGCCACACTGGGCCATCCCCTCGGCCACGAGCGTGTTCGGCATGATCGGGTAGTCGGGGAAGTTCTCCGCCAAATGATCTTCACTCAGCGAAACGCACTTCTCCGCCGTGGCTTTGGTGCCGCTGACGAATTCGGTAAAGCGGTCAAGCCAGAACCAGCGCATAGGAGGGGAAGGTGTCGGGTGTCAGGTGTCGGGTGTCAGGATCGGCAATCGGATTTCTGACACCCGACACCCGACACCTGACACCTAGTTCACGCGGCGAGCTTGTGCTCAACAAAGTTGCACATGTCTTGCACGGTCAGTTGCTTGCCCAAGTTCTGCACGCTCGGATCGGCGGCAAACTTCGTCAGGTCGGCAAACGGCATCCGCTCTTTGAGCTTCGCGATGCCAGCGGCGTTCACTTTGCCGTCCTCGACGTACTCAACATTGGTGAGAATGTCTTCGGGGAACAATTCGCCTCGCTCGATCTTGATGTTAAACGCCTTCTCCAAGCGGAAGACGATGTCGAGGAAGTCGATCGACTCGGCGCCGAGATCGCCTTGCAACGTGGCTTCCGGCGTGACTTCGTCATCATCGACCCCAAGCGCGTCGACGAGCGCTTCTTGGACCTTGGAGAAGATTTCCGATTTCGACGTTACCGATGCCATCGCAGTGTATTCCTCCGAATAAGTTATCGCGTGTCGCGGCGATTAGCCGGCGACGGCTGCTACGCCTTTTGGTAGCAGCAAGTTTTGTGAGCGGCGAAAGTGTTGAATGATTTTTTCATCCACGGCCCGATAAGCAGGGTCGCGGTCAATAAGGTTGTATCTCTCGAGCACGATGCGGCCGCTGAGCGTTTGTCGGTCGCCTATCAGTCCTTCGACCTTCAGCGTGGCACAGCGATCATCCTTCTTTAGCATCGACACCGTGACAGTCAGCGTTTGGCCGGGAGCCACGAAGTCGGCGTATTTTACGTTTCGTGCTTCCTTTAACGTTATGATGCTATGGGTAAAGTTTTCGCTCAATCTCAGTAGCCAGCTGCCTGCTTGCGTGGCGGCCTCCAGCATAAACACGCCAGGTAAAACCGGGAACTCTGGGAAGTGGTAGGCCAGATATTCCTCAGCCAGCGTGACGTTCTTAACCGCCGACAATTCCTCGTTCGGTTTGAAGGATCGGATGTTGTCCAGTAGCCAAAAACGCATGAAATCGACGCAGTATTCGTTATGCGATCCGCTTGGAGAACCACCAAGGCGAGACCTGAGTCGCGATGCCGGCGGCGTCTCGCCTGAGCCAGGATCAGGGCTCAATCACGGTTTTGATTGAGAACCTGGGATGAATAGCGAATTCCAGATTATAGCGGTACGCCCGGGTTGGTTCAACGGTTATCCAGGCCACGCTATTTAGGGAAAAAACCAGGATCAGGCAAGATGGATGGGCGGCTTCGACCAGAGGAGGGGATTTGAGGCTGACGCCCCCGGACATGTCGACCGACCTATGCAGGTTTCCGCTTGCGTCCCTGCGGACGGAACCGGTCGCGAATTTTAGTTAGCACCTCGACCAACAGGTCGACTTCCCCGGACGTGTTGTACAGATAGAAACTCGCGCGGGTGCTGGCTGCGATTCCGAGACGATCGTGCAGCGGCCAGGTACAATGGTGACCGGCGCGGACGGCGATGCCTTGCAGGTCGAGTAGCTGGGCGATGTCGTGGGCATGGGGCTGGTCGAGCGTGAAGCTGATAAGGCCGGCACGCTGGTCAGGCCCAGGACCAAGGATATGCAGGCCGTCGATCTGACGAAGGCGCTCGTAGGCGTAGCGCGTCAGCTCATGTTCGTGGCGGGAGACTTTGTCGAGGCCGATGTGGTTGAGGTAGTCGATCGCGGCGCCAAGAGCGATGGCAGGAGCGATCGGCGGAGTGCCCGCTTCGAACTTGGCCGGCAGCTCGGCCGGCGTGAAGCGATCCGGCCACACACGATCGATCATGCTGCCGCCGCCCAGAAATGGCGGCATGGCATCGAGCAACGCTTCGCGACCGTAAAGAACGCCAATGCCGGTCGGTCCAAGCATCTTGTGACCGCTGAATGCCAGGAAGTCGGCCCCCATCTCGCGGACCCGCGTGGTGTAATGCGGTACGCTTTGCGCGGCGTCGACTAGAACCAATGCGCCAGCCGCGTGCGCGCGGCGGGCGATTTCCTTGATCGGGTTGATCGTGCCGAGCACGTTGGAAACCGAGGCGACGGCGACGAGCTTCGTGCGATCGGTAAGCAGATTGTCGAGTTCATCCAGGACGAGCAGGCCGTCGTCGGTGATGGGAATGTGCTTCAATACCGCGCCGGTTCGCTCGGCCAGTTGCTGCCAGGGAACCAGGTTCGAGTGATGCTCCATCGTGGTGACGAGAATCTCGTCGCCACGCTTTACGTTTTCGTCGCCCCAACTGCGCGCGACCAGGTTGATGCCGGCCGTGGTGCCGGAAGTGAAGACAATTTCACGCGCATGCTCGGCACCGATGAAATCACGCGCCTTTTCGCGGGCTTCTTCATATTGATCAGTCGCCCGCTCGCTCAGCGTATGAATTCCACGGTGAACATTCGCGTAATCGTGCTCATACACACGGCGAAGCACCTCGATCACCTGCCGCGGCCGCTGCGTGCTGGCGGCATTATCAAGAAAGACAAGCGGGTGATCGTCGTGAACATTCTGCTGCAAGATCGGAAAGTCATCGCGCAGCGAAACCGGCAGCAAAGCTGCTGGATCAATTGCAGGGCGTTTTGTGGGAGATTCGATCGTTGTCACAAATTCAATCGCATTTATTTAACCACAGAGACACAGAGAGCACGGAGAAGAAGATTTTATCCGCAGATGAACACAGATACATGCAGATAAGAGCTGGTTAATATCTGCCTTGAGTTAATTATCTGCGTCCATCTGCGTTTATCTGCGGATCCTTTAACGTCTTCTCTGTGTCCTCTGTGTCTCCGTGGTAAATCTTTTCTTATGAACCATTCACCGGCGAATGCACCGCCGATTGCAACACCTTCCAAGAGAGCAAACAACACTTCTGTCGGTTCGGGGTCAGCCGGGCGCCGTAGAGCCTTAACATGTCTTCAGCGGAAAATTGCTTGGCGTCCTGGACAGTTTTCCCCTGCATCTTCTCCAGCAGCATCGAGGCCGAGGCCTGGCTGATGATGCATCCCTTGCCGTTGAAATAGCAGTCGCGGATTTTGCCGTCGTCATCTAGCTCCAGCTCGATTCGCACGACGTCGCCGCAAAGCGGGTTGTTGTCTTCGTGGGCATGCGTGGCGCTGGGGAGGTGGCCACGATGGAACGGGTCCTCGTGATGCTCGAGGATGTGCTCCTGGTAAATTTCTTCTTCGTCGGTGGGCATCGTTGAATCTGGTTCGCGCCGCAAGTTTTAGGCGCGAACTTCTTTATCCAGTCTACGAGCAGGGTTGTGGTCCGACAACCGCGACAGCCGTCAAGGCGATCGCCGCGGTTTCGACGCGGAGGATACGCTGACCTAGGGAAACGCATTGCCACCCGGCGCTCGTGGCCGCGGCGACTTCGGCGTCACCAAGGCCTCCTTCGGGACCGATGGCGATTCGAGTGGGCAGGGTGTCGCGAAGATCAATATCGCTAAGCGGCAAGCCGCTGGGATGGGCAACAAGGCGACGATCGATTGCGGGTTGAGAAATCCATTCGGCCCATGCTTGCGGCTTCGCGATGTTCATCAGCCGATTTCGACCACACTGTTTGGCGGCTTCGATCACCGCGCGCTGCAGTCGCTCTAGCGCGTTATCATTGGGCAAAGCCACCGAGCGCTCGGTGATGAGCGGCACGAGCGTCGTCACGCCCAGCTCGGTGAGCTTTTCCACGAGCCATTTCTGCCGATCGCCTTTGGGAAGCGCGACGCCCACTTCAAGGGTAAACGGCAACTCTCGGTCGACTTCGCATCGCTCGATCACGCGCAACTCAGCATCGGCCCGACGGAGCGTTTCCACGGTGGCCCGAAACTCGACACCTGAGCCATCAAAGAGCGTAACCTCGTCACCAACCGATGCCCGCATTACATGCAGCAGGTGATGAGCCTCAGAGCCGTCGAGAAGCATGCAGCCGGAGGTGATCGGTTGTGGAGAGAAAAAACGTTCGGACATGGGATAGGGGCTTTCGGCTGTTGGCTATCGGCTTTCAGCTATCGGCAAGAGTTAGATGGTAGGTGAGAGTTGCTTGGCCGATAGCTGATAGCTGATAGCCGACAGCCCCTGTTCAAGTCCTGCTGTTCATTTGGTCGACGAAGACGAAAGCGCCCCACTCTTCGCACGCACGGAGCAAGTTGATCTTATGTCCAATCCATCGGTGCCGCAAAAACATTGGGGACTGGAGCGTTGGCCGTTTTGCAGCACGCCGGGCGAGCGTCAATTCTATCCGACGGCGGGCCACAACGAAGCGCTCGCCCGGATCGAATATCTGGTCGAGGGCCGCCGTCGGCTTGGAGCGTTATTAGGCGAGTCGGGTGTCGGCAAATCACTCGTGTTGCGCGTCGCCGCGGCCCAGCTTACCAAGAAGGGTAGATCGGCCGTATTGGTCGACGCCCTCGGCGCCAGCACGCGCGAGTTTTTATGGCAAGTCGCTTGCGGCCTCGGCACAACGGCCCGCGAAGACGCCGACGTCCCCTGGCTCTGGCGCCAGATTGCCGATCGAGTGGTGGAAAACCGGGTGCGGCAAGCCGATACAGTGCTGCTCGTCGACGACGCGGGACAGGCCGGGCCAGACCTCTTGACGCAGCTCCTCCGGCTGGCAAGGCTCGATGTGACGCCGACGGCGCGGTGGACAATCGTCCTGGCCGCCGAGCCGGGACAGACGGCGCGGTGGAACGAGGGGCTACGCAACCTGTTCGACCTGCGGATCGATGTTCACCCCTGGTCGCTCGACGACACGATCGGCTTCGTGCAAACAACGCTCGTCGACGCTGGCCGCTTCGAACCTGTTTTCGATGATGGCGCGCTTCACGCACTCCATGAACTTGCGGCCGGCATCCCACGGCAAATCACCCGCCTCGCGGACTACGCCCTGTTAGCCGGCGCGGCGGCAGGCGTCGACTCGATCGACGCGGGCATCGTCGAAGCGGCGAGTGAAGAAATCGCCTGGCCCGCGGGTGCGTTGGCGTATTGATGATAACCGCGCAGCCAAAGAGCCATCGGGTGCCATGGCCACTGCTCGGAGTGGCCATGTTTCGGTAACACATCGGCAAGCATGCCCACGCAAAGCCGTGAGCATGGCACCCTGGCGGCTCAACACGTCATTCCCGCGCAGGCGGAGATCTATTGACTCTTGCATTGGTATTGAACAACTGCCCGCGAGCCGGGGCGTCCCCGCCCCCGTCCAACCGTTCATGATCAATCAATGAAAGTATCAATAGAATTTCGGTCCTCATTCGTCTGGATTCCCGCCTGCGCGGGAATGACAAGGCGTTACGACCCAGCGGCCGTCATCGTGTTCTTCAAATCGGCCACGCGCTCGCGAAGAATTTCTACCTGCTTCTCGAGCGCGTCGCGATCAATGCGAACGCGGTCAAGGATCTTGTTGCTCGATGACTGGATCGTCTCGGCGCTCTTGCGCACCTCGTCGAGGTTGCCCGCCCGTTTTTCGATTTCCAGAATCGCCTTGTCGATCGTTTCGAAGTCGACCTGCTGGGCCGCCGACTGACGTTCCGTGCGGAAGCAAAGCGCCCGGGCGGCGATGATGCCGGCTTTCAAGAAAACATCGGTGGACAGGTCTTCCACATCCCAAACGACAATAAAATCGCTGCCATATCGCGCGAACGGCTCCAAATTAGTGGGCGCGGTCTTCTTCGAGAATACGAACACTCCCCAATCGGCGCCACGGTTCTTACGGGCCGTTTCGATTTCCTCACGGGCCGTCGCCAGCGTGTAACCCTCCTTTTCCTTGGCCTCGACGACAATGAGCGCGCCGGGAGCGGCACTATCAGGCCCCAGCTCGATGATACAGTCGCCAACTTTGCAATTCTTGATCAGCCCGCCCGTGTGTCCGGTCGGAGTGGCCACGTCGCCCGCGTGCTGCGACTGCTGAATGATGAACTCGCATACATCCTCCTCAAACGCCAAGCCGTGGCGCGTACTCCGATCCGCTTCTTCACGCTGCGTGACGATCTTGGCGAGCGAGACCTTCACCTCCTCCTGGAACTGCTGGTTCTTCTTTTCCGAAACGTCGAGCAAGTCCTTCAGCTCTCGCTTCAAGCGTGACAAGCAAGAAGTGTCGCTATCGAGCGAGAACTCGTTCGTGATCGTTCGCTGGGCTTGGGTAACGTTGTGAACCAGCCGGCTGAGGGCGGAGTTCTCCTCGTTGAGCGAAAACTCCTTGATGATCACGTCGATCTTCGTTTGGATGTCCTTGCTCAGGTCGCCGTGGTTGCTAGTGAGTTGCGTGATGAGGCGACACAATGCACCTTCCTTGTTGTCGAGCGAAAACTCTTTCAGCAAGTGGTCGCGTTGCTGCGTGAGTTGGTCGTCGACTGTTTTGCCAAGCGAGGTGAGCAAACCGTCCGACTGTCGCGGGTCGAGCAACTTCATGAGCGCGCTGTCTCGCCCCACGTGCGTGACCAATGTACGAGCAAACAACGAGTTTTCACCGTCGACGAAGCTCTTGATCAGTTGCGACAACTCGCCATCCTGCGACACGAGCCGCTGCACGCGGTCCGAAAACCGGCCATCCTTCGGATCGAAGTATTCCTTGAGTTTGTTCTCAAGCTGGTCGTAGACAGACAGCTTGTGCTGGTCGAGCGTCTTTTGCAGGCCGACAATGAACTGATCCCCCTCGCGGCGAAAGGTGTCGGTATTGAGCTGGCCCGTCACGTGACGCATAGCAAGAACGCCGATCTTAAGGGCCTCGGCGGCGTACTGGTTCCGCTCCTCGCCCTCGGCGTGGGCAACGAGCGCGCGGATGACTTCGCGGTCGTCGATAAGCAGCTCAAGCGGAAGCTGGTGCGGCAGGTCGCCGTCGGCGGCGTGGGGCGAAGTATTTCCGTAAAGTTTCACTGTGGGTCGTTCCACGGTCGTCGACATGGCAGGTTTCCTCTCCGAGCGGCGATATAACCATTACAAGGTTAACAATATGAATATCCCTTAGCGGCGGCGGCCACGCCGTCCAACTACCAGAAAGCCGAAACGCTACAGTAACTCGAAGGGCCACCAAAAGCGGACTTATCGGTTGATGTACAAGTGTCAATATCGCGGCTCAGTAGTATATACGTCAAACGTGCCCGGTATTTTTTCGGTTTGCGGCTATTTTCCGGCCGTATAAATTACCAGGCCCAACACCATGGCAACCAGCGTCGTGGCGATTAGCAGGGTACGGAGGGAGAAATGAATTGGGAACCAGGAGGCTGCAGCCAAACTGGTAAATAGTAACAGGGGAAACCAGTGAGGTATCCAAAGACTGCCTTCGCTCATACATAATCCGCGATGGGGCGGAAAATCAAATTGGTCATTTACTACGGGCGGGTGACCAAGCCATTCTAAAACCGAGCAACCCGATACAACCAAGTGCGGACCTGGATCGGAGTAATCCCAAATCTGCAGTTGACCCCGTACCGATTCAATTGAAACCCCATAGGCATTTGTGATAAGCGGAATATCAACTTGGCTCCGCCACGAATAGCTCCGCACCCACAACACAAGTAGCAATACGGCCACAACGCCCCACGTTACCGACCATGCGATTCGCAGCTTGCGGAATTTCATATTGCCCGCCATGTTTGAATACACACGGCAGACATTATACATGCTCGTTCAGAGATCCAAGCGTACGCGGGAAGCGGCTGATGTGCGAGGCGGCAAAGACGGGGCCGAGGACGGCCCGGCTCGCTGGCTCATTGGGGTCGTCCTTCTAACTCTGCGACCTCTGCGCCTCTGCGTGAAACTGCCTTGTAGCTTAAGCTCCGCTCGCGGTTAGGTCACAACCTCTACACTACGACGCATCATCCGCAATCTGCCGCTGCCATTGCTCCCACGTCAGCCGTATCTGCTCGATACGGCGGGGTGCATCGTCGCTACTTTGGTGCCGACGCTTGCAGCGGACCATCGACACCTCTTCTTCAAGAGCGGCCAACCAGTCGGGCAGATCAAGGCCCGCGCCGGCCGGTTCGCTGGCGAGACTGGCGATTTCTTGTTGCAGGGCATCGAACGGCGCCGCGTTGCAACTGCCGGCAGCGGCGATGGCCGGCTCGACCAGTGCCCGCACCCGGTCGATCGCCAGCGGACGCGTAAAGCGTTCGCCCAGCCGCTCGGCCACGCTCGGAAGCCGTACGCCGTACTGCACTGAGAGCGCCTCGAACCGGGCCAGCTTGGCGTCGGCCGTTTCGGCCGTGCGGGCCGCCAGTGCCTGCTGCCACAACTCGGCCGCCGTCGGCCGATTCTGCCGAACCAGAATTTCATGCGCCATCACCACCGGCCGCAGATTCCAGGCCACGCGATCATAATCGGCCCGCAAGCGCAAGAAATCGATGAGTGTATAGAGTAGTTCGCCGTGGTCGGAATGGGTCGTCGTGGTGTTGTAGTCGCGGTACTCGCGGTAGTTCTCCACGATCGCCTCGAGCACGATCGTGAGCCACTTGGCCGCCTCGTCGCGCGAAATCTGCTTGTCCAGTTCCGCAATAAGGCGAGTGTCCTGCGACTCGGGCTCCTGCTCCAGGTTCGACAGCCACATGGCTACGCGCTGGTGCAAGATCGCACGCAGGTTGCCCAAGCTGAGAAACTTCTGTGTAAACAAATCAGTCCCATAGCGCTCGACGAACGCCACGAAATCGTTCCACTCGCTTTCGGTCGAAAGCCGCTCGACGACGCTCAGCCGCAATGTTTTGCTGTGCGCGAGCCAGCGGTTGAGCTGCCCCTCGGTCAAGTCTTGCAGCGCTTCGACGAGCATCGCGTCGGACGGACGCGCGGACGCAGGTAGCGTGGTCGACGCAGCCCGTGGCGCGTCCCACCCTTCGGCCGAGGCAACCAGCGCCTGAACGATCGCCTGGTATCCGTTGGAAAAGAGCCGATCGTATTCGGTAACAGCCCCAGGTCCGACCGGGTGACCCGCTTCCATGCCTTGGGCAATGTCGAGCAACTGGCACGTCTCGCGGATCAGGCCGAGACGCGGCAGCCAACTGAGCAGGTCTTCGAGAAGCTGACCAAGCGTACGCGCGCGAACGATGCGGCGCGGGCGCCCTCCCTTGGCCAGCGGAACATAGAGCAACTCTTGCACCGCCAACCACTTGGTAAAGGATGACCAATGGCGTTTGATCGTGGCCGTGTTGCCGGTCAGTACGCCGCGGAGTACTTTGACGGTCGCGCCATCGCCGACTTTACACTCTTTTTCCGTGTCGTCGGCACATTGGTCGGCCGAGCCCGTCGCCGCGGAAATCAACCGACCGGCGCTCACCGTTTCTACGCTCGTAGTAATGATATGCTCGACCAGCGAATCCTTGATCATCCGCTGCCGGTCCGCCTCGATCATCGACTCGAACGAAGATTTCGGGTGAGTCAGCGGATAACGATGGACAGCATCGGCCAACTCCAACAACCGATCGTAACGGCTCATCGCCTCGCGGCACCAGCTTTCGTGAAGCTGATGGCGATCGGGCTCCGTCTCCGCGTCGCTCTTCCAGGCAATCGCGACATGCCGCCAAAGCCGCGCAACCGTCGACAGAAACTCCATCCGCTGGCCTAGCCGCTGCGCTTCCTCTTCCAGCTCAAACTCGCTGCCGGGGCCACCCTCGTCCATCATGTCGGCATCGAAGCCGTCGTCGGTGCTGTCGCGGTAGACCATGTCCTCGTAGGCGGCGCCGTACAACTCATCGGCTTCGCCTTCGTCCCAATCCTCTTCGTCAACTTCATCGGCAAGGGACAGAGCCTCGACTTCATCGTCTTCAAGATCGTCGGCAGCGGGCGAATCGACCTCGCTCGACCGGCCTTCTTGATCCTCGTGGTGCGCACCAGCCAGCTCGAACGTAGGCACCTGCCAGTACGCTTCGGCACTAGCTTCCAAGTGCTGCAAGAACTTCGAAACAAGTGGCCACTGGTCGATGCCGCTCGTGTGCTCGTATTCCTCTACCGACCGCAGCCAACGCAGCGCGAGCGGGTGGAACGAGGCGTCGCCATCTTCCAGCGGCGTGTACTCCACTTGGCTGACCCATTGCAACATCAGAGCCATCGAGGCCACCCGGTCGCCCCGATCCAAGAGCGCCTCCACAACCAATTGAAACGCCTTGGGCGAATCGAACTGATCGACGAATAGCCGCCAGAACTTCACGTCTCCCGCCGCCGCTCCCGCCTTGTGCCAAGCCGCCAGCGCGCCGGCCACCAGATTCGTCGACACCTCGATTTCCTTGCCCACGACCCGCTTCACGCCGCTAACGCTGGCCGTGGCGTACTTGTCCCACCAGTGGGCCAGCCGATCGAGTGCAGCCGAGAAATCCGCCTCGCGCTGCGCATCGTCCAGCGCGGCCGCTTCGGTCCACGCTCGCGCGCAAAGATCGAGAATCTGCTCAACCAGTTCAATGAGGTCGTCCACGCGAAAATCACGAACTGTATTCTCAATCGCGGGAAACAAGCTGAAATTGCCGCCGAATCCGACGATATTCCATGGATCGACCAGCGCCCCACACTCAATGCCCCGTTGCAACAGGTCTTCGATCTCAGGCAGGTTCTTGGCCACCGCGTCGAGCTGATGGGCGTCGATCGCCTGATGACCGGCCGTCAGCAAGCAATAGATCTGGCAAAGCATTCGGGCCGACGCAATGCGAACGCCAGTCGCCTCGGCTAGCGCCGCCTCGGGGTAACCCATCCGCGCATAAAGCTGCGCCAAATGCACATGCTGCATCTGCACCGCGCGGCGGCGAGCCAACTCGTGGTTCAAGTGCTGACGAGCACCGCCGAACGGCTGCCGGCTCCGCTGCGCTTCGGAGCGCACGCGCTCGGCAAGCGGACCCGAAATGCTCGCCAACAGCCCCGCATAGAACTGATCGCGATACTTCGCGATGTGCGGCAACAAATTCGATAACGTCACGTCGGAGTTATGGCACTCGGGCCCATTTCCCGTCGTTCCCGACGCCATCAGAATCGTCCCCGCCAACACGGCCGCCGCCTCGAACATCAACTCATCACGAGCCGAAGTCG
>CAZJWY010000046.1:0-31100 GCA_964549545.1 uncultured Planctomycetaceae bacterium
TCTTGATCTCGCGGACCGTCTCGATGACGTTGGCCGAGTGGCCGTGCGCGCTATCGACGACAAGGAAATCGACATCTTTCTCGATGAGGCTGCCGGCCCGATCGAAATCGAACACACCAACGGCCGCTCCAACCCGCAGCCGACCTTGCCGGTCTTTGGCTGCTTGCGGGAAGCGACGCATCATGTCGATGTCTTTGATCGTAATCAGTCCGGTCAGTCTGTTATCTTCGTCCACCAGCAAAAGCTTCTCGACCTTTTTTGCCATCAAAATCTTCTCAGCCTGCTCAAGCGTTACGGTCCCCCGTGCTGTCACCAGAGGCTCGGCGGTCATGACTTCGCTGATTGGAACGTCGTTATGCTCGAGAAACCGCAGGTCGCGGCGAGTGATGATGCCCACCAGCCGGCCATCCTTCACGATCGGAATACCGCTCACCTTCGACCGCGACATCGTCTCATGCGCGGTAGCGACGCTAGCGTCCGGCGGCAACGTCACCGGATCAACAATGATCCCGTTCGCCGACCGCTTCACCTTGTCGACCTCGGCCGTCTGCCGCTCGATCGACATATTCTTGTGAATCACACCGAGCCCGCCCTCCTGCGCGAGACCAATCGCCATCGCGGCCTCGGTCACGGTATCCATCGGCGAAGAAAGAATCGGCACATGCATACCGATCCGGGCCGTCAGCCGAGTCGCCACATCGACCTCAGAAGGCACCACGCTGCTATAGCGCGGGGCAATGAGAACATCGTCAAACGTCAGGCCAACGGCCACGAGCTTATCAGAGAGTTTCGGTTCCATGCCTCATTGTCTCGGATGAAAGGCTAAGATTCAAGCAGCGCAATATAAACACCTTGATCCCCTGAGAAGGCTACAACGAAATCTAGGCCTCTGAGAATCTAATGCTTACCGATGACCACTTTGATACGAAGGCACAAGTCCTTAGACTGGTGGCATGAGCGCAACATATCAAGCGACGAGCATCGATCCGTATCTTCCTCCTGAATTCTCCGACATCGAAGACCCTCAAACCGCCTTGCCCGCATTATCAAAGAATACGGAGTCGATGTCCGCGATTGCTGAGGCCCTCAAACGGATTCCCACACAGCATCGGCTCGTTCACGGAGATGCTCGGGAAATGAATCTCCCAAACGGCTCGGTACAGCTAGTGCTGACGTCTCCTCCCTATTGGACATTAAAGCGCTATGCGGATGTGGATGGGCAACTCGGGCATCATGAAGATTACGAGAGCTTTCTTAAGGAACTAGATCGTGTCTGGCAACATTGCTACAGCGCGCTCGTTCCCGGCGGTCGGCTTATTTGCGTGGTTGGAGATGTTTGTCTCTCTCGAAAAAAAAATCAGGGACGCCACACTGTGGTGCCACTTCATGCGTCGATTCAAGAACACTGCCGACGAATCGGCTTCGATAACCTGTCGCCGATCATATGGCACAAGATTGCCAATGCGGCCTATGAAGCGAGTGGCAACGGAGGGGGCTTCCTGGGAAAGCCATATGAGCCAAATGCAGTAATCAAAAATGATATTGAATTTATTCTCATGGAGCGCAAACCTGGCGGTTATCGCAGCCCGTCGGTCGCCACCCGTATATTGAGCTTAATTGCTGAGGCTGATCATCGCTCATGGTTCCAACAAATTTGGACTGGACTCACCGGAGCCTCCACGAAAGATCATCCAGCCCCGTATCCGTTTGAGCTAGCGCAGCGACTGATCCGAATGTTCAGCTTCGCTGGCGATATCGTTCTCGATCCATTTCTTGGCAGTGGCACGACATCCCTTGCCGCGATGCAATGTGGCCGCAATAGTGTTGGCTTCGAAATCGATGCCGGATATCTAAAAAAGGCATTTAAGCGAATCGAATCAGCAAAAGACTTCTTCACGGATGCCGAGGTGTCTGTTGAATCTTGAAGAAGCTGAACAAAGTGTTGGCGACGCAATCAAGCTGTTCTGGAAGGTTCGACAGCGCCAGCACAAACGCCAAGGAGGTACGACTGGAAGAAAAGATGCGGGACTTCGCGCTGCAGTGACTGGCGGAAAACATTTGGATGGGTTCAGCGATATCTGTCGCAAGTTATTCGCATCGGCCGGCGTCGCTGATGCGCACGTATATTGGCAATCAAAACGCGAACTCCCAGGATTCTTTCGCGCCGAGAAGAACTGGGACCTAATTGTTGTCGCTGACGATACGCTACTGGCGGTTATCGAATTCAAAGCGCAAGTCGGCCCATCATTCGGAAACAATTTCAACAACCGATCTGAAGAGGCGATCGGAAACGCGACTGATCTATGGGCGGCATACAGAGAAGGTGCCTTCAAACCCTCCGCGAGACCTTGGTTAGGCTACGTATTCATTCTTGAAGACTGTCCAAAGTCAAGACAACCAGTGAAAGTATCCGAACCACATTTTTCGGTGTTCCCTGAGTTTCGAGAGGCATCCTACGCAAAACGCTACGAAATCTTGTTAACAAAGCTTTTACGCGAACGCCTCTACGACGGGGCAAGTTTGCTTCTCACTTCTAAAACCGAGGGCCTAAAGGGGCAATTTCGATGTCCGTCAGACGAATTGAGCTTTCATAAGTTTGCGGCTGCATTGAGTGCCCATGCAATTGCATTCGCAAAGTCACAATGAATAAAGTACGTCTAAAGTGGCTCCTCAATTTTTTGTCGCAACATAATTTTGCGTCGCCCCTCTATAACTTGTTGAAGCCCTTCAAAAACAGTTGCTAAATCTGAATCAGCAATTGCAGCCAATTACAAATCGCTAGGAAACACTACCAGTTTTACCCAAAATACCCCGCCAACTTCCGAATCATCCCCCGGTTAAACGGCTTCTTCCCCGAGAGCACCTCCGAAATCGTCGACTTCGGGATTCCCGTCGCCTGATGCACTTCCGTCTGACCCACCCCCTTCGCCGCCATCAAGTGCCGCAGCATATCCGCATCCGATGCCGGCTTGATCGCGTGATGTTCATCCTCATACGCTGCCGTTAAATCGCTCAGCGCATCCAAATACAGTTCTTCGCCCTGATCCAGCTCGTCCTTCGCCAGCAACTGATCCATAACAGCCTGCGCCGCGCGAAGATGCAACTCCGATCGAATCGATGCCAAGGGAAACGCCTCCATGAGTTTCCAATAGGACTTTCGCTGTGAAAGTGAAAGGGAAACTTTCCATCGGCGGTCATAAGTAATCCTCTTGTGATGCCCCAGTATACCGCATCTCCCCGCGCCCTCTGCGCCTCTGCGCCAGACATCCGCCCCGCGTCGCCAACCGCATGTCAACCCATCACTTTTGGCCACTCGGGCACTTTAAAAAATTTTCTTGGATTTGGCCACCTCTTCTGCTATATAAACAATCAGTATACGTAAGATCACTATCTCAGCGAGAGAATTCGCGACCGCAATTCTTGCGCTTTATCGTGCTTTTCGTGGCTAACCAAAAATCAACAGGACCTCCCCTATGTCTTCTCCACACTCCGCACTCCCCACTCCCAATTCCCCGCCCATCGGCCGCCCGCGCTCCCTCGACAAAACCAAACGCGCCGAAATCTGCGCCCTCCTCGCCAATGGTTGCGGGCTCGCTGGCGCCGCCCGTTATGTCGGTTGCAATGTCAGCACCATCCGCCGCGAAGCCCGCCGTAATCCCGAGTTCGCTGAAAAACTCCGCCGTGCTGAGCGCGAAGCGGAACTCGCCCCGCTCAGCGCCATCCGCCATGCCGCCAAGCGATCCTGGCGGGCCGGCGCCTGGCTCATGGAACGCGCCGACGCCGAGCGTCACGCCGCGAAGCACGCCCGCCGGCTCACCATCACCCAGCTCAAAAAATACAACGCCTCGCTCGTGCAAATCCTCAGACTCAAGATGAGCAACCGCATGCTCTGCAATAACCTGGCCCGCATGTTCAACGACGTCCTCGACCATTGCGTCTACAAAATCGCCGCCGGCCGCGATCCCTTTCCGATCCCTCCCGAAGTCACCCGAGTCGATAGCTGGCTACCCAAACCACCCCGCCAGGCGGCCGATTCATCTTCCCAATCTGCTCCCACCCCGCCCACTCTTCAACAGACGACGCCCTCCTCACCAACAATCGCGACATCAACTTATGACACCTCGCCGCAACTTCCGTTGGCTCCCAACAGCAACGCAGTTCAGTAAACCCTTCATACACACCGCGCAATCGCCAAAAGGCAAAACCACCACCATTATGCCCGCACTACTTTCGACCAACGCCGGTTTTCACCACTCTTGCGAAGCGTTCTCCGCGGCAAAACCAAACAATTGTGCGCTGCTCACCGAGAATTTCCGTCGCAACGGCTTAACTCCCCACGGCGTAACGCCGGCCTCTACCGCCACTTATGAGCCGGCTCCTCAACAGATCACCGAACACGCCGATGCAAAAACCGCTGAACGACGAGAAACAATACCATTTGCCTCAACACCCGCGCAGCCGCTTGCAAAATACCTCGCTCAAAAAATGCATGCACGAGGTTATGAAAATTAGCCACACGAATTACTCTCGCCCCTTCAGGGCTACCGGTCACCATTTGATTCACCCCCAGGGGCTCACGCCCCTGGCTATTTACTTAGGCCCCTTTGGGGCCGTTGAGTTCGCATAAGTAAACTAAACTCGCTGTGAGCCCCAACGGGGCGGTCGTTAATAGCCAGGGGCGTGAGCCCCTGGTACCTAGCGAACATCACATGCTTAGCTCCCAAGGAGCGAAAGTAGCCGCACAATCCTTTACGTAGAAGGGGGGGGTCATGCCACAGTCATTTGGATCGCTGCATTGTCATTTGGTGTTCAGCACCAAGCAACGGCGAGCGCAGATTACGGCGCAATTGCAACCGCGGTTGTTCGAATACGTCGGCGGCATCTTGCGAAATCAGGGCTGCCCGCTCATCGCGGCGGGCGGGATGCCGGATCATGTGCATTTGCTCGTGTCGATGAGCCGAACCATGGCGGTGGCCGAGGTGTTGCGGATCGTGAAAACGAATTCGTCGGCGTGGATGCACGATGAGATTGGCATGCCCGAATTTCAATGGCAGGAGGGATATGGCGCGTTTGCGGTGAGCTATTCAGGAATCGATGCGGTGAAGGAATATATCGCGAATCAGACGGAGCACCATCGAGTGAGAACGTTTCAGGATGAGTTTCGGGAGTTATTGCGGCGGCATCATCTAGAGTGGGACGAACGGTATGTTTGGGATTGAAGGGTGCGGAGAAGAATTAGGAATCGAGTGTGACGGACGTGGCGTGACTTTCGCTCCGTTGGGGCTTGTGGGTAATGGTGGTGGTTTGTTTCCAGGGGCTTACGCCCCTGGCTATTGACGGTCGCCCCCTTGGGGCTGAGATAATGGTTGCCTCCGTCAAGCGACGTGTGAAGGAACGCTTGGCTGTTGATGGTCGCTCCTTTGGGGCTGAGATGGTAATGGGTGTGTTCTCTCACCAAACTTCCACGCGATCGGTCGGCTCACGATACATTGGATCTCCCGGCTTGATACCGAAGGCATCGTAAAAGGCCTTCACATTCGACAGCGGCACCTTCACTCGAAACTCCGGCGGCGAGTGGGGATCGGTGCGGATCATGAGACGCATTTGAGCCTCGCGGCTGGCGTTGCGCCAAACTTGGGCGTAGCCGATGAAGAAGCGTTGTTCGCCGGTGAAGTCATCGATGACGGGGGCTTGTTTTCCGTCGAGGGACTTTTGGTAGGCGGCGTGGGCGATGGTGACGCCACCGAGGTCGGCGATGTTTTCGCCGAGCGTCAGTTGGCCGTTGACGTGGAGGTCGCCCAGCACGGTGCAGTCGTCGTACTGCTTGACGAGTTTGTCGGTGAGGGCCGTGAACCGCTTGTGGTCTTCATCGGTCCACCAGTTGACGAGGTTGCCGTGGGCATCGGAACGGCTGCCCTGGTCGTCGAAGCCGTGCGTGATTTCGTGGCCGATGACGGCGCCGATGCCGCCGTAGTTCACAGCGTCGTCGGCGTTCATGTCGAAGAAGGGTGGCTGCAGGATGCCGGCCGGGAAAACGATCTCGTTCATCGACGAGTTGTAGTAGGCGTTCACGGTGGGCGGCGTCATGTGCCACTCGGTGCGATCGACCGGCTGGCCGACCTTGGCGAACCGATAGCGAGACTCAAACGCCTCGGCCTGCAGCACGTTTTCGGCATACGAATCACGGCTGATCTCGAGGTCGGAATAGTCGCGCCACTTGCTCGGGTAGCCGATTTTTGGGAAGACGGTGTCGAGCTTGGCGAGCGCCAGCTTTTTCGTTTTCTCGCCCATCCAGTCGCGCGCTTCGAGCCGCTCGCGGTAGGCGGCCATGAGGTTTTTCACGAGCTTATCCATTCGCTCTTTGGCGGCGGGCGGGAAATGCTTCTCGACATACAGCTTGCCGAGCGCCTCGCCGATCTGCCCGTCGATGACGCTGATCACTCGTTTCCAACGGGGCTGCATCTCTTTGACGCCGCGCAGCTCCTGGCTGTAGAAGCGGAAGTTTTCATCCTCGAAAGGCTTGCTCAAATAGGGGGCCATCGAGTGGACGAGATGCCAGCGGAGATAGGTTCGCCAATCTTCGATCGGGACGGATTGCAGCAACTCGTTGACGCGTTCGAGGAACTCGGGCTGGCCGACGATGACGTACTTGGCGTCGTGGATGTCGATCGTGTCCAGGAACAGTTTCCAATCGAGGGCTGGCGTGAGGGCGTCCAAGTCGGAGAGCGATTCCTTGTTGTAGTTCGCCTCGCGGTCACGAAGCTGGACGGGAGTGCGCGATTTCTCGGCGAGCTTGGTTTCGATGCGAAGGATCGCGTCGGCGTTTTTCGCGGCCGCCTCGGGCGAATCGCCCAGCAGCTCGAACATTTTCTTCACATGCTCGCGATAGAGTTCGCGGATTCGCTCCGAATCTTTCGATGTGCCGACGTAATAATCACGATCGGGCAGGCCCATGCCGCCCTGGCTGATTTGGGCGGCGTAGCGGTCGCTTTGCTTGTCGTCTTGGTCGACATAGAAGCCGAACAGGGCCGAGACGCCGTCTACGCGGAGCCGAGCCACCTCGGCAACGAGGTCTTTCGTCGACTCGATCTTCTCGATGCGCTGGAGGGCCGGCTTGAGCGGCGACGCGCCGAGCTTCTCGATCGCGGCTTCGTCCATGGCCGCGAGATAGAAGTCGCGGAGCTTGGTGCGCTCTTCGTCGAGCGGCTCGGTCTGCTTGACGAGGTCTTCGAGAATTTCGTGCAGGGCGATGAGGTTGTCGTCGCGCAGTTTTTGAAACGCGCCCCAACGGCTGTACTCGGGCGGAATCGGGTTGTGCTTGATCCATTCGCCGTTGACGTAGGAATAGAAATCTTCGCCGGGCTGGACCGATTGGTCGAACGTAGAGCGGTCGATGCCGCTGTTGAGTTCCGCGCCGGTTGCGTTTGCCGCAACGATGAACGAGCCTGCAAGGCACAACGAACGGAACCAAACGATCGGGCAACGGCAATAGCGCATAGGGGCCTCGACAGGGGATTCGTCAAACCTAGCGCGCTTCCGCGGCAAGAGCAGAAGAGCGCTGGAGGTGGCTGGGAGTTATGCCAATCTAACGTGGCGCAATCAAAGCGCGAACCCCGCCGGGATAAACCCGGCGGCTTGCCGCGGCGAAACTGCGGCTGGCTGATTTCCCGCTTACTACTGTACGGACGATCGACGACGACGGATCGGAAAGAGAAACACTGCCGTGGAAATCAGGATGAGCGAAGCCGGCTCCGGAATGGCCGCTTCCAGGGCGCTCGTACCGCTGCCAGTGGCGAGATCAAGCCACGTTCGGCCGAGGTTGGCCCGCCAGACGATGTAGTCGCTGCCGTCGACGACGCCATTTTCGTTGCCGTCGGCCTGAAGCGCGGTGGTGTTGCCGAAGCTAGTGCGCCAGACTTGATAATCGGCTTGGTCGACAACTCCGTCGCCGTTGTAGTCACCCTGCAAAGTGGCAAAGGGATCTGAGAACAGTGGATTCGTGAGAAACGAATTGTCTGTGAGAGTTTCGAGGAAGGCGACGATGTCGAGAACTTCTTGTGGACTGAGCCCCAACTGCATAGGATCGCGGAGGCGCGCATCCAAGAACGGGTTATCCTGCACTCCGGAATTGTAGAACGCGACAACTTCCTCGAGCGTGGAAAAGCGGCCGTCGTGCATGAAATGGCCGCGGACGGCAATGTTCCTCAGGGAGGGTGTTTTGAAACGACCGACGCCGGCGCCGGGATCGGTAACTTCAGCATCGAGGCCGATGTTGCGCGGGGTGTCGCTGATGTGGGCAGCGGTCGAATGGCAGCTAGAACATCGGGCGATTCCGTTGAACAACGATTCGCCGGCTTGCTCGGCGGGCGTAAGCGTGGCCTGACCGTTCAGATAGGCATCGAACTTCGAGTTGTAGGTAATCATCGATCGCTCGAACTGGGCAATCGATTTTGCAATGCGATCGGGAGTGATTTCGGGAGTGCCAAAGGCAGCCTGAAACAACGTGGGGTAAAATGTCGTTTGGCTGAGCTTGGCGACAGCCTCCGGAAGGGTCGAACCCATTTCCGTTGGGCTTTGAATCGGTTGCAGCGCCTGGTCTTCGACCGAGACGGCGCGTTCGTCCCAAAACATCGCGCCGCTTTCGTAGAAGGCGACATTCGAAAGCCCCGGCGAATGCCTGGTTGTGAGCTGGCCGTCGATCCCGGCGCTGAACCGGGCGGTATCGGAGAACCCGGCCGACTGTTTGTGGCAGGAGGCGCAGGAGGTCGAATTATCGTGCGAGAGGCGCTTATCGTAAAAGAGGACTCGGCCGAGCGTAGCACCGGCGTCGGTGATCGGATTGTCTTCCGGCGTGTTGTTCGCAGCCAATGGGCCGATAAGATACTGCTGTGGGAAGTTATCGATCGCATACTCCACGTAGCCAGCAAGCTGGGACGGCAAGGCGGGCACTTGAGGCGCGGCGGCCAAGCCAATACCGGCCCGCAACATCGTTGCGGCGATAAGCAAAGCAATCAGAAAGTCGCGGCGGCGGAGTTGCATGAGAGGCGGCAAGGGCTTCAAAAAACCGGGGACTAGCGCCCCGCGGCTGATTCAATCAGCCGGCACGCGCTAGCGTCCGGTTCGACGGCGTGAAACAAAAATACCAAAAACGCTCATGGCGACTAGCGCCATCGCTGCCGGCTCGGGAACCTCCGCTCCGGCGATCGCGCCCGCGCCCGGTGCGAGTGTATTGCCGAAGTTATTGCGCCAGGTCAGATAGTCGTTTGTCGTGAAAATGGTGCCGAAGCCCTTTTTCCAAACAACGAAGTCGCTCGTGTCGACGACGTTGTCTCCATTGTAGTCACCCGGGAAATAGGTCGCGGACATATACCGGTCGACGAGTAAATTATTGAGAACTTGTGCAGTGCCATCTGCCCAGCGAATGAGCAGGGTGTCGACGAGCGATGCCGTGCCCAGACCGAAGTGGACCGGCAAATCGCTCTGGTTGAACGTGCCCGCGTTGGTATTGGCTTCGCGACGAAGGGTAACTTCGTCTGGCGTACCGGCGTTCAAGGTGGCATAGAGCGACGAGCCCACCCCGGTGGTGTTCCAACCGGGGCCATGGAGTTTCACAAAAAGCCAATGGTTACCGTTCGTCGAGGCATCGTTGATGTAGACGCGCTCGCCCCCCCCCGTGTTACCGTTATTGGGATTGATCAAATCAAGGTCGCCATCGAGATCGATGTCGCCCCAGACGCCGTCGTATCCGCCGATGCCGGTATTCGTAATGCCTTCGGCGATCGTCACCTCCGTAAATTTCCAGTGGTCGGCCGGATTGGCGGATTTGGGGTTGCTGTCGTTTCGATACAGTCTCACGTTGGATGTCGGCGAAGTATTGTCGTGAAAGAAGAGATCGAGGTCACCGTCGTTATCGTAGTCGATCGCCTTGGCGCCGTTGAGATCGCTGCCAGTGTTCGAAAGGAGCGCATGCCCGGTAATCGTATCGACGTCGATAAACTGGCCACCGCCCAAGTTTTTGTAGATTTTGGTAGCTGCTCCGTTCGCGCCTGTGGCGTACAAATCGAGCTTGCCGTCGTTGTCGAAGTCGACAAATTCCGCGCCGTAGCCTCTGCTGATGTTTTGAGTGCCGTTCGTATACGAGACATCCGTGAAGCTAAGCGTCTTGGCAGCTCCAGATTCGACGAGATTGTTCTGGTAGAAGGCTTTAGGCGTGACGGGCCCCGTGTCACCGAGGCAGGGAGACATATAGATATCGAGATCACCGTCACCATCGGCATCTCCAATCGCCATGCCATAGGACCTGCCCGAAATGGGATTCGAAATTCCATTCGCGGCAGCGACAGGCGTGAAGTGATGCGACGAATCTTGCAAATAGATCGTGTTGGGCTCGGTGTTCTCCATTCCGATTACCATATCGAGCAAGTTATCGTTGTTCATATCGACCCAGGCGACGTTTTGGGCAAAGCCGTAACTATCGAGGCCCGTCGCGGTGCTGACGTCGACGAATCCCGAGCCTGTATTTTTCATCAAGCGACCACGGTTGAAACCATTATTATTTTGGCCGATGAAAACGTCGACGTAGCCGTCGCCGTCGTAGTCGCTCCATGCGGCGCTCCAAGTGCTCGTATTGTAGGAAGGAACCTGCCACATCGTGGAGGTGACGTTCGTAAATGTCTTCGAGGCCGTGCCACCCACGTTGATGGTGTTGTTACGAAAAAGCTGCTGAGCATCGCGGTTCGCTCCTGCGAACAGTAGATCGAGGTCGCCGTCGTTGTCGATATCGGCGAGCGACGCCGAATAACCGTTGATGTTGAAGTTGTTCAGCCACGTTGCGCGCTGCTCGGTAAACGCGGCGAACGCCGAAACCGGAACCAAACCCAGGTATAGGACGGCCACAGCCGTCAGACGTATGATTAGACGAACCATCAGTTGCATGTTAGACCCTCAGACGCAGCCGACCGAAGCGGCAGTCGAAAGCGAGATCGCCCGGAAATGTAAAACAAAATGGCCGAGAAATGATTATAACCAAGAACTAAAGGCGGGGCAGCAGTTGTTTGGCGAGTTTCTTCCTACCTCTAGTGGGGGAAGAGTGGAAGTGGGGAGCCGATCGCTACCCACCACTGTTTTGTCGGCAGCGAAGCAATAACCGAGGTTGGGAAGCGAATAACCGGCTGGACGGCCTTGCCGAAATACATTGGTGGTTTCGGTTCGCTAGGCTAACAGATAATGAACAGATATTCAATTACTACAATTTGGCCACTTTGCGGTTTCTGGTGATTTCGCCTGGGAGAAACGCTATGCCATCGGGAGAACTGACTCGCAGCAAGAACGACCGGATGATTGCCGGGGTATGTGGCGGGCTGGCGCGGTGGTTGGGGTGGGACCCGACCGCGGTTCGGATTTTGTACGTGCTCGTCTCGTTCTTTTCGGTCGCCTTTCCGGGGATCATCGTCTACATCATCCTGGCGCTTGTGATGCCGCTGGAGGAGTAGGCGGCTCGCGAGGCTACGCGGCTCTTTGGTGCTCTAAAGATCACACGTGTGCGTTCGGAAGAAGTAGCCACGAAAAACGCGAAAAAGCACGAAAATCTTTTCGTGCTTTTTCGCGTTTTTCGTGGCTATCTGTTTGAAAGTAAAGAAATCTTGTGGGTGCGACAGAGCGCTAGCGAGCGCGGCGACGGCGGATCGGTAGCGAGCACATCGCGGCGATGGTGACTAAGACGACGGTCGTCGGCTCGGGGATGGGCGTGACGCTGCCGACGCCGACGCCGTAGATCGATTGGATGCCGGCAAGGTCGTCTGGAAAAAGTTGGCCGGTACCAACGCCGCTGAAGCGGTGGAAAACCCAGTACATGTTTGCGCCGACGACGTCGGTGTGATACAAGCCGAGGATATGCCCCACTTCGTGAATGGTAGCGCCGAGGATGTCTGGAGCGGAAGTCGTTCCGACTTCTTGCCAGGGGTCGCTTTCATCGTATTGCACTTCGCAACCGGCGCCGTAGCCCAGGCAGGTTGCCTGCGCTTTGGCGATTGGATCGGCCGGCGGGGGTGGATCGGGGCCGTTGATGTAGACGTGGCGAAACCGCAGTTGCGTAAGCGGTCCGTCGGGAACTTCGACAAAGTTGATGTTGACGGCGGTTGTCCAGACACGCAGTGCGTCATTGATCGAGTCGCGGATCAACACGGGCGACAGCGGGTTGCCGTCGGGCATTTTCAGTGTGCCGTCGACGACGCTGCCGATCGTGTATCGAATCGTGCGCGACACGCCGGCGCAATTGCCACTACATGGCTCGTCGGTTGGCCAGGGTGCGCCGATCGTGACATAGGCGAACGCCGAAGGGGCGAAGAACACACAGGCCGCCGCGACGACCAACGACAATGAAATCTGATGAATGCGAATCAAGGAACAACTCGACCGGTAGAGGCGTGGGGATTGGTTTCTAACAGCAGCGAAGGCGGAGCACTAAAAGTGCTCTACCGATGCGCCAAAGAGCGGCGCGATGAGAAGGTCTGCATTAGCTGTGCTGTAAAACCAGGCCGAAAGGGGCGATGTTCCCGTCGTCTGTCCATTGTACCCGGGCTATAGGGGGTCGCAAGCAAAAAGGGGTTGGGCCGGTTGTTACATACTTGTTACGCCGTTTCGGGCGCTGGGGGCCGTACATTTAAGTGCGGGGCACGAACGATTTAAGATCCGCAAAGGAGGCCAAACCATGGCTAAATCGACTTGGATTCTGATGGGCTTGTTTCTGACCGCGGCAACCGCGAATGCCGCGAAGCCAATGGACAACGAGACAATCGCGAGCGAGCTGCCTCGGCCGGAAACCGTCGCCGCCCTGCGGGCACGTGGGCCAGAAGGACTGGCTGAAGCGGTACGGATCTACGACTTGGCCGTCGCGAAACGAGGACGACTGAACCTTATGTCCCGGGCCGTTCCACCAGAAGAAATGGCCCAACTCGATCGCGAAGTCGAGGCCTGGCGGACGGCGGTCGACGAGATCGGGGCCCAGCGAGGTGCGGCGACGTCGCGGCTTTACTGGTACACCAATCTCGCGGCGGCCAAAGCTGCTGCTGAGCAGACAGGCCGGTCGATTCTCAGCTTGCGGATGTTGGGCAAGCTGACGGACGAGTATAGCTGCGCGAATAGTCGATTCTTTCGCACGGCGCTTTACTCGAACAAGGAGATTAGTGACTACCTGCGCGACAACTTCGTGTTGCACTGGCAGAGCGTGCGACCTGTGCCGCGCGTGACGATCGATTTCGGCGACGGGCGGAAGCTGGAGCGAACGGTGACGGGCAATAGCGCGCACTATGCACTAGCGCCCGACGGGCGGCCACTTGACGTGCTTCCAGGACTGTATGGCCCGAAGCAATTTCGCAATTGGCTGGGAACCATACGGGCTCTGCACTCGAACTACATGGTTGAAGGGAGCCGGGACCTTGCGGCCTATTTGCGGCAGCATCACACCAATCGCCGCGATGCATTGCTGGAGAAATGGGAACTTGAGATTCAACGGCTTGGCGACACTCCAGCCGCGCTCGTTGCGGCAAGAGTCAAAAGTGCGATCGCGGCCGCGAGTGCGGCCGGAGAAGATGTGCAGCCAGTGATCAAGAATCCAGATGCCCGACGGGCGGCGCGCCAGGCAATTTCCAAGAGTCTCGGCGAAGTGCCAGTATTGCGTTTCGCGAACATGGGTGGACGATGGATCGAGAAAAGCATGGACGAACAGCTGTGGCAAGCACTCGCAGATCAGAACCGCGAAAGTGTCAAGCTAGACGAGTCCAGCATCGCGGTCATACGACGTGAGTTTCCGCGGGCGGCATTTGCGGCCCGGGCCGCGGTCACTAAGACCGCGGCAGAGGATCCGATCCTGCGATTGGTCGATAAATTCGAGAAGTCCATTGCGCTCGACACTTTGCGAAACGAGTACCTGCTGCATCGGCGGGTTCATGAGAAGTTTGCGGCCGGTGATTCGCGGACGGCAGATTATGACTCGCTAAATGAATGGGTGTATGCGGAGTTGTTTTTGACGCCGAGCAGCGATCCGTGGTTGGGGCTGGCGCCGACGGATGTGTATACAGCGCTTGATGGGAATGGGCAAAAGGAAGCTGCGCAGTGATTTGGTAGAATGTGGGTGCGGTGGGCGCAGCTTCAGGTGCAGGTGCTCTAAGGTGTTGTGGAGATTGAAGGTTGTTTGAGGGCCCACGAGGACTGGTCGCTTAAGCGACCAGTCCGGATGGGGTGGAAGTTCGGCGGGCGGGGTTGATGTGTCGTGGAGTTCGGATGGGTTTTCGAGTTTTGACTGTTGAGGACGATGCGGCGATTCGGCGGGGGATTGTCGATGCGTTGTCGTTTGCCGGCTATGAGGTGATCGAGGCGGCGACGGGCAACGCGGGTTGCGCGGCGGCGGTGTCGCGGGCGTACGATTTGCTGCTGCTCGATATGGTGCTGCCGGGAAAGTCGGGGCTCGATATTCTGCGCGAAGTGCGGAACTCGCGGCCGACGATGCCCGTCATTATTCTTAGTGCCCAGGGCGAGGAGCGCGACCGGGTAACCGGGCTGAAGCTGGGGGCGGATGATTATGTGGTGAAGCCGTTCAGCGTGGACGAGTTGCTAGCGCGGGTGGAGGCGGTGTTGCGGCGGTCGCCGGGGCGGCCGACGGATGTGAGTGAACTGCCGATCGCCGGCGGGTGTATCGACTTTGCGCGGTGTGAAGTGCGATTCGACGATGGCGGGCGGGAGGAATTGTCGGAACGCGAGCGGGAATTGTTGCGGTATTTGGCATGTCATTCGGAGCGAGCGGTTAGTCGCGAGGAATTACTGGCGAATGTGTGGCAGATCGATGCCCGCGGCGTGACGACGCGGACGATCGATATGCACGTGGCGCGACTGCGAGAGAAGCTGCGGGATACGGGCACGGAGGCGAAAGTGTTGGTTACGGTGCGCGGGAAGGGGTACATGTTGGGGAAAAGTAAGAAGGTAAGAAGTAAGATATAAGATGTCAGACAATACACCTTCGCTTCTGATGAATTCACTTCTTCCTTCTTACATCTAACTTCTTACCTTCTTACTTTACTTCCCGATGAAGCATCCCTGGCAAGTGTGGCTCTCGTTTGCGGCGTGCGTGCTGGCGGCGATTGGGGGCATGGCCTGGTTGACGCGCGAGGCGGTAAACGCCGACCGTTCGCGGCGGGCGGCGGAAGCGGAATCCGAGCTCGAGCAGCGCGTGAGCCTGGCCCTGTGGCGGATCGACACGGAGCTCGCGCCGATCATTGCCGAAGAAGTCATTCGGCCGACGAGTGCGTATCGTCCCTCGACGGTGGCGATCGCGCCGCCGCCCTATGTGTTGCTGCAGTTTGAGGTGTGGCCCAAGGGGAACTGGAAGTCGCCGCAATCGCCGCTCAAAAGGCCCGAGTTGCCGCTGCTTGAGCAGTTGTCCAAGGCAACCACGCTGCAGCAACTCGCGCCGCAGTTGCCCAAGATGCCGCTGCCATCGGTCGCGGTCGCCGCTGCACCGGCCGCAAGGCAGATCGCGCAGCAACAACAGATGCCCGCCTTCATCGCCAATGCTCCGCCGCAGTTTTTTGAGGCAAATCGTGGGGCCAACGCACGGTCCGCAGTACAGCAAACGGATGTGCCGACGGACGCGATCGAGGGAGTGCCGCAGGTTGGCAAAAACTCTGCCGCGGCCAAGGAGGCCGATTATCAGTCTCGCAATCGTCGCTACCAAAGTGTGGCGCAGCAGAACTTTGCGAATAGCGTGCAACAGCAAGCGTCGAGCGATGACGATCCGTTCGGCACTCCGTCGCCCGAGGATATCGAAACGCCGGATCGTGTCGGCGTGAGCCGGCCGCTGTGGGTTGCTGACCGATTGCTACTCGCGCGACGCGTTGTCAGCCTCGGAACCGAGATTGTGCAAGGCTGCTGGTTCGACTGGCCCAAGCTGAAGGAGCGGTTGCTGGCGGAGACGAAAGATTCGCTGCCGAATGCCGAATTGATGCCGGTAAGCGATAAGGATGAAACCGACCCTGGGCGAATGCTGGCGGGGCTGCCTGTGCGACTGGTGGTCAATGAGAATGTGTCGGCGGTGAGCATCGGGCCGGCGCTTCGATGGGCACTCTGGATCGGTTGGGCCGCTGTGCTGCTCACGGTGCTCGCAGCAGCGGCGCTGCTGCGGGGTGTGATGGCGCTCAGCGAGCGGCGGGCGGCGTTTGTGTCGAGCGTGACGCATGAGTTGCGGACGCCACTCACCACGTTCCGGATGTACGCCGAGATGCTGGCGAAGGGGATGGTGCCGGATGCGGCGCGGCGGCAGGAGTATTTCAATACGCTGCAAAGCGAGGCGGAGCGGTTGACATTGTTGGTGGAAAACGTGCTGGCGTACGCGCGGCTGGAGCGCGGGCGGCGGCCGCAGGCGCGGGATCGGGTGACGGTTGAGTCTCTGCTGGATCGTGTGGGGCCGCGGCTGAAGCAGCGGGCGAAGCAGGCGGGGATGGAGTGTGTGGTTGAATTGAAAGGTGAGCAGGCGGACGATAGGACAAGTGAAAAATCGGGAGCGAGCCGGGCGGTCCTCCGCCCCGGGCGGGGTCGAGGACGACCCGGCTCGCTGGGCTCGCTGACACTCGATGAGGAATTTACGACGGATCAGGCGGTGGTTGAGCAGATCCTATTTAATCTCGTCGACAACGCGGCGAAGTACGCCCGCGAGGCGGCGGACCGGCGGATTCATGTCGAGGCGAATCGCAACGGCGAGTTTGTCTCACTGACGGTGCGCGATCATGGGCCGGGGATGAAAAATGGCTTCTTGTCGCGGCCGATGCAGCCGTTTGGGAAGAGCGCGCAAGAGTCGGCGGAGTCGGCGCCGGGTGTCGGGTTGGGGCTGGCGTTGTGCCGACGGCTGGCGCGGCAATTGGGTGGGCGGTTGGATGTGGCAAGTGCAGGGAGCGAGGGGGCGGAGGTGACGTTGTTGTTGCCGACGGGGTAGCAGTACATTTCGACGATGCTGACGACCGAGCCAGCATGGCTCGGCTATATAGAGGCCACCCTGCCCTATCTCGTTGTATCGGGGTATATTTGTTCGCTGGTGGACCATTTGGTTTTGACCGGATTCTTGGGTCGAGCTAAGCCGCAAGCGATGGGTGGCGTTCGTGGCGATGTTGGAATTCGCGCGAACACTCAACTCTGAACACTCAACTTTCAACTTTCTGATGAAAACTGACGAGCTCCGCGAAAAGTATCTGGCCTTCTTCGAAACCAAGGGGCACACCCGCGTGGCGAGCGATGTGCTTGTGCCGACTTGGGATCCCTCGGTGCTGTTCACGCCGGCGGGGATGAACCAGTTCAAGGATCACTTTCTGGGGAAGGTGAAGCTGGAGTTCACGCGGGCGACGACTTGTCAGAAGTGTTTGCGGACGGGCGACATCGATAACGTGGGCCGGACGGCGTATCACCACACGTTTTTCGAGATGCTCGGCAATTTCAGCTTCGGCGATTACTTCAAGCGGGACGCGATCAATTGGGCTTGGGAGTTTTTGACGGATAAGAAATGGCTTGCGCTAAGCCGCGAGCGGCTGACGGTGACGGTGTATACCGATGATGATGAGGCGGCCGGGATCTGGCAGAAGGATGTTGGGCTAACCGTCGATCGGATTGAACGATGCCAGGAGGATGAGAATTTCTGGCCGGCTAGCGCGCCGAGCCAGGGGCCGGATGGTGTGTGTGGGCCGTGCAGTGAGATTTACTATCATCCGGAAGGGTCAAAGGCGGTCGAGATTTGGAACTTAGTGTTCACGCAGTTCAACCGGGTGGGCGATCCGCCGAACAATTTGCGGCCGCTGCCGTCGAAGAACATTGATACGGGGATGGGCCTGGAGCGGTGCGCGTCGACATTGCAGGGCGTGCCGACGAACTATCACATCGACAGCATTCTGCCGATCGTGAAGGCGGCTGCCGAGGTTTGCGGGCAGAAGTATGAGTACGAATCGGAGAATGGCCGGCGGTTGCGGCGGATCACGGATCATGTGCGGGCCTGCACGTTCGCGGTGCATGAGAATGTGTACCCGGGCGCAAATAAAGAGAAGTATGTGGTAAAGCGGCTGTTACGCCGGGCGGTGCTGGATGGGCACCAGATGGGATTGCGCGAGCCGTTCCTGCACAAGCTCGTGCCGATTGTGGCCGAGATGATGAAGCGGCCCTATCCGGAGTTGCAAGAGACGGTGAAGCGCGTGAGCGGCGTCATCGAAAAGGAGGAGGCGAACTTCTTCGGGACGATCGACGCCGGGCTCAACCATATCGATCGGGTGTTCGACGAAATGCGGAAAGACAATCGCACGACGGTCGACGGCGGCGTGGCGGCCGAGTTGTATCAGACGTATGGCGTGCCGCCGGAGTTGTTCGAGTCGCTCGCGGCGGAGCATAATCTGGCGTTCGATTGGCAAGGCTACGAACGGGCGATGGAGGAGCATGGCGAGGCGTCTGGCAAGGTGCAGCACTCGGTGATGGGTGCGCGCGGGCCGATCGATTCGCTCAAGCAGGCACTACATGCGACCGAGTTCTTGGGTTACGAGACGACCGAGAGCGACGCCACGATCATGGGCATCATCGCTGGCGAGGCGCCGGACGATCATCTATGCGACAAGATGGAAGAGATCGGCCATGAGAACGCGGTGCGCGTGGTACTCGATCGCACTCCATTCTACGGCGAGAGCGGCGGGCAGGTGGGCGACACCGGCATCCTGGCGGGTGAAGGCTTTGAGTTCGCTGTCACCGATACGCAAAAGGACGGCGGATTGGTGATTCACAAGGGACACCTCCTGCGCGGCGTGATGCGCGAAGGAGTGCGAGTGAAGGCGATTGTCGACGTCGAGCGGCGCTCGGCGATTCGGCGGGCCCACTCGGCCACGCACATTCTGCATTACGCGCTCCATCAAACGCTTGGCTCACACGCACAGCAGCAAGGTTCGAAGGTGGACGAAGACTGGCTGCGGTTCGACTTTACGAACCTGAGCCCCGTGACGGCTGAGCAACTGGCGACGATCGGGGCCGACGTGGCCAAGAAAGTTACCGCTGGTGAGCCTGTGCGGTGGGACACGCTGCCGCTGGCCGAGGCGCGGAAGGCGGGCGCGATGATGCTGTTCGGCGAGAAGTACCCCGACCCGGTGCGGATGGTGTCGATGGGCGAGTTCAGCAAAGAGCTTTGCGGCGGAACGCATCTAACGAATACCAGCCAGGTGCAGCAATTCGAGATCCTCAGCGAGGAAGGCGTATCGGCCGGCACGCGGCGGATCACGGCGCTCACGGGCAAGAAGGCGGCCGAGCATGTGAAGCAGATCGAAGCGGCGGCGGGTGAGGCGACCAAGTTGCTGGGTGTGGCGGCGCTTGAGATTGCGGATGCTACGGCGGCGCTGGTGTCGCATGCGCGCGAAGTGCGGAAGCTGCTTTCGAGTGGCGGGAGCGCTAAGCCGCAAGCGGCGGAGAAGGCTGCGGCGAAGTCGGGTGGGAAGGCTTCTTATGAGGAGTTGAAGCATGTGTTGGCGGAGACGGGGCGGCAGTTGTCCGTCGCGCCGCTGGCGGTGCCGCAGCGGATTGCGGCGCTGTTGGGTGAAGTTGCCGCGTTGGAAAAGCAGCTTTCGGAGCGCGAGGCGGCGGGGCCGTTGTCGGGCGAGACGCTACTCGAATCGGCCGAGGAGGTCGGGGGCGTGACGATCGTGGTCACCGAGGTGCCAGGTGTGGAGGGCAACCTGATGCGGCAGCTTATCGACCAGGTTCGCGGCAAGACGACATCGTCGGCCGTGCTGCTGGCCAGTCGACAAGGCGACGATAAGGTGACGCTTGTGGCGGGAATTAGCAAGGATTTGCAAGCCCGCAAACTGAGCGCGGGCGAATGGATTCGGCCCGTGGCGGGTGCGGTTGGTGGTGGCGGCGGTGGGCGGCCCGATATGGCGCAGGCCGGCGGTAAAGAACCTGCGAAGTTGCCCGAGGCTCTCCAGATTGCCAAGGATACGATTCGTAAGATGCTGGGGAGCTAAACCACAAGCGGGTGGAGGGACCCATGGCAGGACAAACCTGGTGGGAGTCGGGCTGCTAGCAGGCGCATGGGTCAAAAACACGCATTGCATTCTGTGAACGCCGGTTCATAAGATGAAACCTTGGGCGCGGCAAGGCATCGGTTGGGGAGTATTGGATGCTCCGGCCGCGTAACTATTCTCTATGGAGCAGTGCCTCTCTGGCACAGGATGGAGTTTGCCATGGCTGTTCACAATATCGATGGTCTCGAGTTGAACGTCGACCGAGGGCCGAACTGGTTGTTCGTGAAACTGCGTTCGCATGAAAAGCAGCAGACCGCCGAGGTGCCGCAATTCGCTGAGAAACTTTGGTCGATCTCGTCGCGTCACTTCATCTACCGGCTCGTGCTGGAGCTGGAAGACCTGGAAGAGCTGCCAAGCGGCATGATGGGCCAGCTCGTGATCCTGCAAGAGCGGCTCTCTCAATGCGGCGGCGCGCTGCGGATTTGCGGCTTGTCGCCCGAGTGCGAGGAGTCGCTGCAAAGCTGCCAATTGGACTCGGCCTTGCAGAACCATTCGTCGCGCGAAGCGGCGGTGATGGGGAGTTAAAGGAAGAAGTAAGTAAGAAGAAGCGGTTGCAAAACCACTGGCATGAACCGGACGCTAGCGCGTTCCGGCTGATTTGATCAGCCGCCGGGCACTAGTCCCCGGTTTTGTTGGAGTCCTTTACTCCTACCTTTTTATTCACTTCGCTCCGTTGAGGTATTGCTGGCGAATCTTTCGCAGCGCTTCGAGGGCCGGCTTGGGCTTGTCGTCGATATCGAAGAGCCCGCCGTGCGGATAGTGATGGGGCGCGGCGTCGGTGAGTTGGTTCCAAAGAACCACTTGCACGGCGTTCTTGGCCAACAGGAGCGGCACGTATTCGTTGATCCAGTTGCGCTGGGTTTCGAGCGTTACGTCTTCACTGCTATTGCTCAGCACATGCACTTTGCTGTTTGCTTGCGGATCGTCGGCCGCGGAACTGGGCAAGGTTAGCGTGACCAGCAGCGGCAGCTCCAACAGGCTCCAGGTATCGACGAGACGGCTAAACGCGAGTGGGCCGCGGTGGACTGATCCGCCGGGATTGTAGCCGATGTTGATTTCCAGGCCGATCCCCGATAAACCCAAGTCGGCGCGCACGAGGGCATCGGCGAAGTGCATTGGCGCGAGATCGAGTTGTTCGCTCGCCAGGTACTCTGCCCAGGGCTGGTCGAAGGTAACGACGAGCGGCGTCGTGGGGTCAAGCTGACGAACTACCGAGATTGCCTTGGCGGCAAGTTGCAGCCGGGCTTCCTCGCTAAGCCCCAGCGCGTGGCCGTGCGTCATCCGCGAGGCGACTTGCCAAAGGTGGACTTTACCCCGATAGCGCTCGACCGCGGCCCGAACATGATCGAGCATGAAACCCAAGAGGCTCTGGTAGTCGCCTTCCCACAGGTACGTCCAATCGGGCACGCCGCGGTCGTCGAGCTCCAAGAGAGGCCCGGCGCAAATTCTTAGGCCGGCCGAATGGGCCCACTCCACCTGGGCGTCGGATTCCTTCCATTCGCGTCGACCTTCGACCGCCTCGATCGACTTCCAAGTGAATGGTAGCGAGACCATGTTGAACGTGCTGACGAGTTGGCGGGCGACGTTGGGCTTGGGAACCTGGCCGCTCAGGTGAACGCCGAACCAGGAGGTGAACTGTCGTTCTTGCGAGCGCCGCATGGCGAGCGCCTGGCGGACGTATTCAGACGTGAGCTCGCGCATCGCGCTTAGGCCGGCTGTGAGCGCGTGTTCGGCATACTTGGCGGCGGTGGGGATATCGTCCTGGTTGCTCGCGCCGCGCGAGAAGTCACTCGTCGCTTCGGCGATCTTGCCCCGAAGCGAAGCGGGAACAACCAACCCCATCACTTCCCATTGGGCGATCTGGTTGCGGAGATTGTTGAGCATGCCGCGAGCCAGCTCGACTTCGAGCAAGTAGGGGCGATCGCGCTCCATCAATGTGGCCGTGCAAATTAGGAGCGGCCCCGAGTCGCCGATTTGCCAGGGGACGAAGGCGCGCCCCGAGTCGTCTTCGTGGCGCTCGAGGACGAGTTGCTGGCCGCTGAAGTAGGCCCGGCCGAACCAGGGGAGATCGTCCTGGCCGCACATATGAATATGGTCGAGCCCGCCCGGTGGTATTCGCTCCCGATCGTGGACGATGAATCGCATCAGACCCATGTCGGGGCAATCCTGGGAAAATTGGGCGTGGCGTGAGCAACAAGGCCTGGCGGCGACCGGTTCCGAACGGCCCCGCAGTCGTGTTTCGGCGAATCCTAGATTCTACTCGTGAGCACTTCGTTCAACAACCATGGCGGGCCTCGGGGCGACCACGGTATACTCGCTTGGGTCGCGTGATGTTTTGCGCCATCACGCGGAAAATCTCCCCCGGAACTCATTTTGAATGGAAGTCGCCATGACCTCGACCGTCACACAAACGTCGCTTTCCGACCTGCCGGTGCGACGTGGCAAGGTACGTGACATTTACGACCTGGGCGATACATTACTCCTCGTCAGCACCGATCGAATCAGCGCGTTCGATTGGGTGCTGCCCACCGGCATCCCCGATAAGGGTCGCGTGCTGACGCAACTGAGCCGGTTTTGGTTCGAGCACTTCAAGGATGTGCCGAATCATTTGATTTCGTGCGACGTCGACGACTTCGATCTGCCGGCGGGCATCGATCGCGAGCCGCTGGTGGGGCGCTCGATGCTGGTGCGCAAGACGAGCGTCGTGCCGATTGAATGTGTCGTTCGTGGTTATCTCTCTGGCTCCGGGTGGGCCGAGTATCAGAAGAACGGCGAGGTATGTGGCATCGAGCTGCCGACCGGTTTGATGGAAAGCGACAAGCTGCCCGGCGCGATCTTTACGCCGGCCACCAAGGCCGAGCAAGGCGAGCATGATGAGAACATCAGCTACGATGAGATGTGCGCACGGGTCGGGGCCGATCTGTCGAAGCAGCTTTCGCAGCGCAGCGTTGACCTTTACGCTCGTGGCGCGGACTACGCTCGCAGCCGCGGCATCATCATCGCCGATACGAAGTTCGAGTTCGGCATGGTCGATGATGAATTGATTCTGATCGACGAAGTGATGACGCCTGATAGTTCGCGGTTCTGGCCGGCCGACCAGTACAAGCCAGGCAAAGGACAGCCGTCGTACGACAAGCAGTTCGTTCGCGATTGGCTCACCCAAAGCGGCTGGGACAAGAACAGCCAGCCGCCGGAACTGCCCGCCGAGATCGTCGAGAAAACGCGTGATAAATATATCGAGGCGTTCGAGAAGGTGACGGGGGAGAAGTTTGCGTGGAAGTGAGTGATGGGGGATGAGGAGGCAGAATTGAGGGTTAGGGATTTGTGCGCCACCGCCCTCACTTTTGGCCTGCGTTTAAGCTAAAATAAAGGCTTCACAGGGGCATCCCTGCATTCGGCATCCTCACTCCTGCACCCGTCGCTCCATGTTGCGTTACCTTACTGCTGGCGAATCTCACGGCAAAACTCTCATCGCGCTCGTGGATGGCTTTCCGGCCGGGCTGACGGTCGATCTGGAACAGATCAACTTCGAGCTGAAGCGCCGGCAGGGTGGCTATGGGCGCGGTGGTCGGCAGCGCATCGAGACCGACACGGTGAACGTGCTCACGGGCGTGTGGAAAGGCGTTACGCTCGGCAGCCCGATCGCGCTCGAAGTTCCCAATCGCGACTACAAACTCGAACGGCTGGACGATCTACCGCGCCCGCGGCCGGGGCACGCCGACCTGACGGGCGCGATGAAGTTTCTCGGCTCGATTCGTGGCGTGCTGGAGCGCGCGAGCGCGCGAGAGACAGCGGTGCGCGTGGCGGCTGGCGCGCTGGCCAAGCAATTGCTTGGTGAATTTGGAATCACGGTATTCGGCTACGTCGTCGAGCTTGGTGGCGAGGCCCTCGAACCGATGGATGCGCCTCTCGATCGGTTGCGCTCGATTCGTGATCAGAGCGAGATCTACAGTCTGAATCTTTCTCGCGACGAAGCGATCAAGAAGCATATCGATGCTGCCGGAAAAGATGGCGATACGCTGGGGGGCGTGGTCGAGGTGCGGGTCGATGGTCTGCCCTTTGGACTTGGTACGCACGCTCAATGGGATCGCAAGCTCGACGGCCGGCTGGCACAGGCGGTGATGGCCGTGCAGGCCATCAAAGGCGTCGAGATCGGTCTCGGGTTCGAGGCGGCGCGGCGGCGCGGGTCGCAAGTCCACGATCCGATTCAATACGACGCTTCGCAGCGCGACCAGCCGAACTTGGGCTTCGTGCGGCCGACGAACAACGCCGGTGGCCTCGAAGGTGGCATGACCAATGGCCAGCCGCTCATCATTCGGGCCGCGAAGAAGCCGATTAGCACGCTGGCTCGGCCGCTCGAATCGATTAACCTCGACTCGAAAGAGCAACAAACCGCGAGCTACGAGCGGAGCGATGTGTGCGCCGTGCCGGCGGCGAGCGTAATCGTGGAAAGCGTCGTGGCGTTCGAGGTGGCTTGTGCGCTCGTTGATAAACTCGGCGGCGACAGCGTCATAGAAATGAAAGCACGCTACGATCTATTTTTGCAGATGGCGCGCGAGCGGTAGCGGTCCGAAAAGTAGCCACAAAAAACACGAAGATGCACGAAAAGTTCTCGTGGCTTTTCGTGTTTTTCGTGGCTACTCAAAAATGGGAAACCACTCGTCAGGGCGTGAAGGCGTCGGTGCTGCGGCGACGCTGCTGGGCACCGATCGCTTGCTGCACACGTTTGGAAAGGGCGCGTGTCGGGACTTCGCGCATGGTCGGGTCGAGCGTCGCGAGAATCGTGGCGGCGTCTTCCAGCCGTACTTGCTCGAAGCATTGCAGCGCTTCGTCGTAGCAACGCCATGCCGCTGACGAGCGTGGATCGCTGCCGGCCAATGTCATCGTGTAAAGATCGACCGGTTGGGTCACACCGGGCATTTGCGCTCGGCAAACGCGATGCGTCGCAAAGCGACTCGACAATCGGTGGACCGTCTCAGCAGTCGCTAATAGTGGCAGCTCCCACTGCTTGGTCGCAGCTTCGACGCGGCTGGCGAGATTGACGGCCATGCCGCGCGGACCGTATTTCGCTCGGCGGCGCGTGCCGGTGTTGCCGACGTGCGCGGTGCCGGTGTGGATGCCGACACCGAGTTGCAGTTCGCCGGGCAGCAGCTCCGCCCAATCGCTCGAAATAGCCGGCAGCGAGGCGAGCATCTTGAGCGCGGCGCGGCAGGCCAGCTCCGCGTGCTCGCTTTGGTCGGCAGGGGCGTTCCACATTGCGGCGAGGCCGTCGCCGTAGTAGTCGATCACCAGGCCATCGTAGTCGATGACGGCGGCCGTCAGGCATTCCATCACTTGGCTCAATAGTTCGTACATTGCGTTCGGCTCAAGCGCCGAGGCGAGCGCGGTCGAGTTTCGCAAATCGGCGAATAGCAACGTCACCTCGCGCTCATCGGTTTTGATTTCGACCGCCGGCTGACTCTGCGAGAGTGTGGCAATTTGCTCCAACAGCACGCGGCGACGATCGGTCTCGGCTTCGCGCTCGATGCGGGCGATTCCCTCGCTGACAGCGCCGGTAAGCAGCTCGACCATGTGGGCTTCCAAGTAACGCACCGTGCGGCGAGCATTACCTGCTCGAATCGAACGATACCCGTACACCGCGCCAACCAACTCACCCGCAGCGTTTTTTAGTGGCGAGACGACAATCGCGGGCTCGTTCGTCAGTGCATCGCCCGCGCTGCCGTGAAACCACGTTTGTGGCGATGCAAGTAGTTCATCGAGCGCGGTCACATCGTAGTGAATCCCTAACTCCGGATGTGGCAGGTAGCTCGCGGCGATTTCCCATTGGTCGTCGCGACGGCGCAGCACCATGCCGCCGTCGAGGCCGATCGCTTCGACCGCCGAGCGCGCCGCCTGCACGTATAGTTCCTGCAAGCTTGTGGCCCAGTGATTGAGCGAGCCGAGCACCGAAAACCAGCGCGACAACGTCGCGGGTGCAGGCCCTGCCGACAAAGGCGCATGACTGCGCAAGTCGCGGTTATCGACTCGTAGCGGCTGCAAAGGGCGACGCAAGCTGTCAGCCTGTTCGACCGCGATCTCGAATCGCGTGTCGCCGATCGAGAAGCTCGCGGGCAAGTCGTGGCACTCGGTCTCAAGGCCGCTCGCGATCAGCGAGACGCCGCTTGGCCGCTGAACGATCTCGATTCGCGAATGGGCGGGGGTCCCGTCTTCGTCGGTTGGTGCCCAAAGCGCCGGCTCCTCGCTCGCGCGCGAGAGGACGAGCGAGCCGCCACGAAGGCAGAACTGCTTATGCTGGCGCGAATTGTGGAGAGTGACTTCGAGCATGGAACGGGCCGTCCTGGGGATGGCATTGGGGAACTAGCTGGCTTTGTTTGAATACATAGCCCGGCCATTCTGGCCGGTTGCCACGTTTCGGCTGGGGTGAGTTCGACAGCATTGTGACCGACCCAAGATGGGTCGGCTATATATTCCACGAAGCAGAGCCCTATCTCTATTCAAGAGAATAGGTTACGGCATGTTGCGAGGTGGTGCTGGCATTCCTTCGGAACAACGCTCAACCGTCGCGAAAACGGGTCTGCGACCGGTTCAACTGGCATAACCGGCCGGACAAATGCCGGGGTGCTTTCAGCCGGCGAATCACAGCGGTTAGGCAGGTCGCAAACGTGCCGCTGCTAGCAGCAATGTTATGGACACCATTTCGCGTTTGCGGAATAATCCCGCCCCCCTACTACCACCCACAGGAGAACTGCAAAGTCCAAGGCGAAGGGGTCAGGTCCATGTTTTCGGTTAGCGCTTGCGGGCTGGCTTGTAACCGACTGGCCGAAAAATGGACCAGACCCCGACTTTGCAGTTCTCCTACAACCACCCTGCCAAACCTTGGTTGCTCGCGTGACAGCATGAATGGCTTTTCGCAAACATTCGGCTTCGCACTGGGTGGCTTGTTAGTAGGGTGGGTCTTTCTGCAAGCGATGACGTTTTCTGTAGCACAAATCTTGTGCGGCAAGCGGCGCAAGCGTGAGTACTTACGGGCGCGCAGCGAGTTTTGCCGGCAGGTTGAAATGACCGTGCAAGCCGCGCGGGCCAAGCAATCGATTCCCGATTGGAACGGCTGGCGACCATTTCGCGTCGCTGCGATTGTCGATGAAGCGAAGGACATTAAATCGTTCTACTTCGTACCGGTCGATGGGCGGCCGCTCGCGCCCTTCGCCCCCGGTCAGTTTCTCACCTTTCGCTTGGGAGCAGGCGCTGAGCAACAGCCGATCGTGCGTTGCTATTCGCTCTCCGACCGGCCAAGACAGGATTACTTTCGCACGACGATCAAGCGGATTGCCGCGGTGCCGGGCAACCCGGAAGCGCCGCCTGGTCGAGGCAGCAATTACTTTCATCACAATGTAAAGGTCGACGATGTCGTCGAAGTGCGCGCGCCGGCAGGAACGTTTTTCCTCGATCCACAAGCGAGCGAGCCGATCGTGCTGATTGGAGCTGGCATCGGCGTGACGCCGCTGGTGAGCATGCTCGAGGCGATCCTAACGACAGGACGCTCACAAGAAATCCAAGCGTTGTTCGGATTCCGCAACAGTGCCGAGCACCCATTCAAAGGGCGACTCGCTTCGCTGGCCGAGGAGCATCCGAATTTGCGGCTGCATGTAAGCTATTCATTGCCGCGCAACTCGGATGTGCTCTACCGCGATTTCAATCACCATGGTCGCGTAACGATCGAGCGCGTGCGGCAGGTGTTGCTGTCGAACAACTACCGGTTCTACTTGTGTGGACCGGGGGCGCTGATGGAGTCGCTCGTGCCGGCGCTGTGGAAGTGGGGCGTCCCCGAGCCGCACGTCCACTACGAGGCATTTGGCCCGGCAAGTGTGAAAAGCGTGTCGGCCGGACACTTGAGTGTTCAATGCGACGTGCAGTTTACGCGAAGCAATCGCACGGCAATGTGGGACGGCTCGCTCGCTTCGCTACTCGAATTCGGCGAGGCGGCCGGCGTCACTATGCCTTCGGGTTGCCGCGCCGGCAGTTGCGGCGAGTGCCTAATGGCCATTCGCGAGGGCTCGATCACCACCGTGAAGCAACCCGGCATTCCCATCCCGCCCGGTCATTGCCTCACATGCATCAGCGTGCCGACTGAAACACTTGTATTGGATGCTTAAGCGAACTTATTTTTGTCTCACGCAGAGGTGCGAAGAGGCCAAGAAAGATGGAAGAATGAGGTTCTGGTTGAGAGGACGAGTTGAGCAAAGAAGCATTACCTGGCCTCTCTGCGCCTCTGCGCCTCTGCGTGAGACTTCTTTGGCAACGATCATCGGCTTGGTAATAGCTGTCGTTGGATCGCAATATACATTCGCAGATTCGCCGGTCGGTCCGCCGGTGGAGGATCCGGCCAAGATCATCGGGGTCGATCAATGTGCAAAGTGCCACCAGCCGGAAATTCAGCAGTGGATGCGCACGCCCCATTACGCCACGTTCGAAACGCTCCATCGCAAACCCCGCGCAAAAGAGATTGCCGACAAGCTCGGTCTGCAATCAATCAAACGCAACGATGTTTGCACGCAGTGCCATTACACGAAGCAGATCGAAGATGGCCGCGAGCGGGTGGTCGCGGGGATCTCGTGCGAGTCGTGCCACGGTGGGGCGCGAGATTGGGTTGCGCTACATAACGACTACGGTGGGCTCACGGCGACCAAGGCATCCGAGTCGGCTGAGCACCGGGCGAAGCGGGTGGCCGATAGCGTGGCCAAGGGCATGAACAATCCGCACAACATCTACCTCATCGCGCGGCAGTGCTACGACTGTCATACGGTGCCGAACGAAAAGCTCGTGAACGTCGGCGGACACTTGGCCGGCAGCCAGGACTTTGAGCTGGTGTCGTGGTCGCAAGGCATGGTGCGGCACAACTTTATCCACGGCGGCGGCACGACCAACGCCGCGCCCAGTCAAGACGAGCTGCGGGTGATGTATGTCGTGGGCGTGATGACCGACCTGGAGTACAGCCTTAGAGCGGTCGCCACGGCAACGAACAAGTCGACGTTCGGCGTCACGAGCGCGCAGCGCGCAGCGCGGATGAAGAAGCAGCTCGTCGAGATTCAAAAGCTAGTGAACGATCCAAACATCGCCGCGGCGATCGACGCGGTGGAAACCGTCGAACTCCGCCTCGGCAACAGCGCCGCCATCGAGGCGGCTGCCAGCGCGGTCGGAAAGGCCGCCCAAGAATTTGCCGAGCACAACGACGGCAAACAACTCGGCGCGATCGATGCGTTGATATCCAAGCCAGAGCAGTACAAGAACCAGCTTTCACGCTGAATGTGGAATGTAAAGAAGAAGATTAACCACGGAGACACGGAGGACACGGAGAAAACGTAAAAGGATCCGCAGATGAACGCAGATCGACGCAGATAAGAGTTACATAATTCTGCTTTTCATCATCTGCGCATATCTGCGTTTATCTGCGGACAAATGCTTTCTTCTCCGTGCTCTCCGTGTCTCCGTGGTGAATCTTCCTACGCACTGTTGAACCATGGAACTAGAAATCGCCATTCCGCGGCCGCAGCGATGGGACGTCCCTTTTGGTCGGATGACCGAGGCGGATGTCGATCGGCTGCTGGCGATTGCGCCGTTTCGAGGCATCGACGCCAGTGCATTTCCGCCGACGGTGCCGCTACGGGGCATTCTGCTTGGTGATACGCGCATTGTTCACTATCAGGCGGGCGATGTCGTGGTTCGCGAAGGCGATTATGGCAACAGTGCGTTTTTGGTACTTTCTGGGTCGGTGCGTGTGATGCTCGAGCGGCTTGATCCGGCGCTGTTGGGACGCGAGGCGCCGCCGCGTCGCAGTTGGCTGCGGGCGCTGGCGCAGCTTTGGCAGAATTCGCCCGTGCCGGAGGCCCGCTCGCTCCAACAAGCCGCGCCCGCCACCAACGGCGCGGCGACTCGCGAGGAAGACGGCACGACGCGCGTGTTTCTGCAAGACTTTCCCCGTATCCTCGATCGCACGGGAACAGCTCACATCGGCCCGGGCGAAGTCTTTGGCGAACTGGCCGCTCTCGCGCGAACTCCGCGTTCCGCCACGGTTCTGGCCGACGCCAGCACCACGCTACTCGAAATCCGTTGGCAAGGCCTCCGCGACTTGATGCGGCGCACGCCCGCCATTCGCGAGCATATCGAGCGGGCATACCGCGAAAACAGCTTGCGCGTCCATCTGCGCGAAACAACGCTCTTCAACCATCTGCCAGCCGACGCACTGGACGAAGTTGCGGCTGCCACGCAGTTCGAGTCGTATGGCAACTTCGATTGGTACACCGACTTTGGGGCGCAACGTGCGAGCAATCCCACCGATCAACTCGCGGCCGAGCCACTCATCGCCGCCGAGGGAGACCTGCCCGACGGATTGCTACTCATTCGCTCTGGGTTTGCCCGTGTGACGCAACGCCAAGGCCACGGCCACCGCACGGTCGCCTACTTGGGCAAGGGACAGGCTTTCGGATTGCCAGAGTTGGTGGAAGCATCGACAAGTGGCGTTGCTGTGCCCTGGGAATACTCGCTGCGGGCGGTGGGGTATGTCGATGTGCTGCGGATTCCGGCCGATGTGGTGAAGCGGATGATCGTGTCGCACTTGGACGCGCGCCGCTTGCTCGGTCCATCACAGCGGGCCGGGTCGTCCTCGACCCCGGGCGGGGGCGGGGACGCCCCGGCTCGCTTGAGCAGCATTGACCCCAGCCTGCTCGATTTTTTATCGGACCATCGTTTCCTCAACGGCACGGAGACGATGCTGATCAACCTCGACCGCTGCACCCGATGCGATGATTGTGTGCGGGCCTGCGCGGCGACTCACGGCGGCAATCCGCGGTTCATTCGGCAGGGACCGACGCACGATCACCTCATGGTGGCCAATGCGTGCATGCACTGCGTCGACCCCGTCTGCATGATCGGCTGCCCGACGGGGGCGATTGCCCGCGATTTCGAGACGGGCACGGTGCGGATCAACGACCGAACCTGCATTGGCTGTGCGACGTGTGC
>CAZJWY010000047.1:0-12871 GCA_964549545.1 uncultured Planctomycetaceae bacterium
GGGGCGATGGCTCGCATAGCGTGGCGTTGGGCGCCGAGCTTCGCAACGAAGGGCTGAAATTCCACTTTATTTTCAATGCATTCTGGAAGCCGCTCACCTTTGAATTGCCCACGTTAGACGCCGGGAACACGTGGCAGCGCTGGATTGACACCTCGCTGGATTCGCCGAACGATATCGTCTCTTGGAAAGAAGCGCCTGCGATTTCCGGAAAGACGTATCGAGTAGAAGACCGCTCCGTGGTTATGCTTTACTCAAGCACCATCTGAGACAGGTTGAGCATAGACAAATTGTCGGCAATTGACGGTGAACAAACCTGAGACGAATTATGCTCGAAACCACATCCGCATATTTAGACGACGTCGGACGACCACGGCTGCGACCCTCCATTGTCGCCTTCTTCGATATTCTAGGCTATTCCCACATCGCGACATCTAGTGCGACGATCGAGGACTCGCAACAAATACTCGACAAGATTGCCAGCGCCATCGATGATTCACGGGATTTTGTTCGTCAGTCCTTTGCCGATACTGAACGTGCGCAGGCGAACCGTTGGGCGACTAAGTTCTTCAGCGACAACCTCGCATTCGGTTATACATTCGATGATACGACGGAAGATAATGCGGCAACCGCTTGGTTCATCATTCGCTGCGCACAGAGATACCAACTTCGCATGATTATGAACGGGTTCTTCGTGCGCGGTGCGCTGACCCAGGGTCCCATCTGCTTGACCGACGAAATCATTTTCGGGTCGGCGTTGATCGAGTGCTACCTGCTGGAATCAAAGGCATCCATCGTGCCACGCGTCGTGCTGGCTGAGTCGCTAAAAGAAGTAATACTTGGCTCTTACCGAGCCGATTCGAAGCGCTTAGCGGCCGATTCGAATCAAGCAATTTGCCGTGACGTTGATGGACTGTGGTTCGTTAATTATCTGCAAGCAGCTCAGAACACCAACGGAGTTGATTGGGAATTTATCGAACGCCATAAGGCCAGCATTCTCGACTCACTTTCTCACACGACACGGCACGATGTGCTGCCGAAGTTCGGCTGGGCTTGTCGGTATCACAATGTATTCTGCCATTGGCATCGCGATGATCCTGGATATTCCGATACCTTTCGAATCGACCGCGTGGACGAAAATTCGACGATCGGCCGGCTGAGCGACACAATTGACGACGGTAGATGAGCGTCAGCAAACATGCAACAACTTCACGCTCAAATGCTGGCATACGCCGGTCGGCTGTTGCTTGAGTACAACGAATCGACAGGGGAGATTCACCACTCGATCGCGGCGACTGCACGAGCGACTACCGACGAGAAATGTGATGTTGCCGTCTCATACAATGGAGTGGCCGTAGCACTTGCGGGCGAAGCGCCTGTGTTTATGCCAGTACGAGAACTTCGCTACAACGCTGCTCTCCAAGCGCGTGTCTACTCTTTGCTCAGACAGGTACAGAGTCGCGAGATCGATGTGCCCGGGGCTTTGACTCAATTAAAGCGTGTAGAGGCGGAAACGCCGCGCCATCCGCGGTCGTTGACCGTCTTGTTACTTGGATTGGCGGCGGCAAGCTTGGCGGCACTTATCGGTGCGGATGCCGGCTCCGTAATAGTGGCCGGGATCGCAACGGGACTGGGGCTAGTGGCACGGCAGGAACTTGGCCGCCGTCATTTTAGTCTGCTGACACTGCCATTCGCCGCGGGATTTGTCGGAGCTGTTCTTGGCGGTTTGGCAATTCGGCTCGGCTGGACCCGTACGCCTGAACTCGTTCTGCTTGTTCCGTCCCTTATGCTCATCCCAGGGCCACATCTTATCAATGGATTATTGGACCTGGTCGACAACTATGTACCGATGAGCATCGCCCGACTTGGATTAGCGACCAGCATCCTCATCGCCACTGCTATCGGCATCGCACTAGGCATCCAATTGATGCTTCAAGAATTTCCTTTGGCACAAAATGTTGAGGCGGATCATCTTAACGTCTTCCTAGATATGTTCTTAGCCGGGCTCGTAACTATCGGCTTCGCGGTATTCTACAACACCACTTGGCCGCATACTTGGATGGCAACTGCAGGCGGTATGGTCGGCCACGGACTGCGATTCCTGGCTTTGGAATCGAACTGGGGGTTGGTTCCAGCAACGTTCATCGGCGGGTTTGCCGTCGGCATCATGTCGGCTTGGATTGTGCGGTTGTACAAAATTCCTTTCGCAGTGATCGCGTTTGCAGGCGCCGTGACCATGATGCCGGGGTTGCAAGTCTACCGCGCAATTGGCGGATCCATGAAACTTGCCCGCTTGAAGGAATCAGCAGAACTCTCCACGATTGCCAGCGCTTCCGCCAATTTGTGGCAAGCATGCTTCGTGGTAATTGCACTTGCCCTTGGACTTATCGTCGCGTCTCGGGCAGTTTTAACACTGGCACCCGTCGATGACTGACGCACTCCTCATCCTGAATGCGGGTTCTTCGAGCCTGAAGTTTTCAGTGTTTCGCGACTGCGATCCGCCCGAGCTGCAGTTGCGCGGCCAAATCCACGCGTTGCAAACAGAGCCTCAATTTGTTGTCCAGGATGCATCCGGACAAGTAGTGGATGAATACGCGTGGCCCGCGGGATCGACGTTATCGCATCAAGACGCGATTGAGTTTCTGCTCGATTGGGGACAGTGACTTTCGTCTGGCGGCGGCCGGTCACCGCGTGGTGCATGGCGGTACAAAATTCCTTAAGCCGGTGCACGTGGACGACAGCGTGCTCGCGGACTTGAACACGCTTGTTCCGCTGGCGCCATTGCATCAACCTCACAACTTGGCGGCAATTCGAGCCGTCACTCGCCATGCGCCCGCGCTTCCGCAGGTTGCTTGCTTCGACACATCCTTTCATCGGACGCAACCCTCAGTCGCCCAGCAGTTTGCTTTACCGCGTAAACTGACCGCAGAGGGTATTCAGCGTTACGGCTTCCATGGCTTGTCGTACGAATACATCGCATTGCGCTTGCGGCAGGTTGACCCGCGGGCCGCAGCCGGCCGCACCGTTGTTGCCCATCTTGGAAATGGCGCAAGCCTGTGCGCGCTCCACAACGGGGTTAGGATTAGCGAAAAAATAACTTGATGAAATTGGTATTATTGAAAATGGTGGTTGAGGCGATCTTTTCGGCATGCCTGATGCGAAAGCGATCGAAGGGGTTCGTCGGAAGTTTTTGGCCCTCTCGCCGGTGATGGATGAACGCATGCGTCGACAATGGGCTGCCTGCGAAGCGGCGGGGCTTGGCTGGGGCGGAGTGACCGCTGTGGCCAAAGCCACGGGCTTGGCATGGAACACCGTCAAGGCGGGGGTGCGTGAACTGAATCAGCGGGCGGAGCGTCCGGACGAGTTGGTTGAGGAGCGTATCCGCCGCCATGGCGGCGGACGCAAGCGGCTGACGGAGACCGACCCCCAGTTGCTTCAAGCGCTGGAAACGCTCGTCGATCCAGCGACTCGCGGCCACCCGGAATCGCCGCTGCGCTGGACGTGCAAGAGCACAGCGAAACTGGCGAATGAACTGACGCGACGGAACCATCCTGTCACCGATCGGACCGTGGCGACGATGCTCAAGGAAGCCGGATACAGTCTGCAGGCCAACCGCAAGACACGGGAAGGAAGCCAACATCCCGACCGCAATGCGCAGTTTGAACACATCAACGAACAGGTGATCGCGTTCCACCGACAACGGCAACCGGTGATCTCGGTGGACACGAAAAAGAAGGAATTGGTCGGGGATTTCAAGAACGGCGGGACGGAATGGCAGCCGAAAGGCAGTCCGGAGGAAGTTCGCGTTCATGACTTCCAAGACAAACAACTCGGCAAGGCGATTCCCTATGGCGTGTACGATCTGGCCAGTAACGAAGGCTGGGTGAGCGTGGGCATTACGCACGACACCGCGCGGTTCGCCATCGCCAGCATTCGGCGGTGGTGGAATGAAATGGGGGCGGCACGCTTTCCGCGGGCCCGAAAGTTGATGATCACCGCGGACGGGGGCGGCAGCAACAGCAGTCGCAATCGATTGTGGAAAGTCGCGCTGCAAGACTTGGCCGACGAACTCGCCTTGCCGCTGTGGGTCTGTCATTTTCCGCCCGGAACGAGCAAGTGGAATAAGATTGAACATCGGATGTTCTACCACTGAGCGGACTGGGAGAGATCTCTTGAGGTAAGGTGAAGTAATGTCCCGCCGCCTCCGCCCTCAAATCTAAAAAGCTTTAAGAACTCCAAACCTTTGCGAGTCTGGGAATTCCCTACCTGGTAACACAGCGCACCCATGACCTTATTTGGGATGCTTGAAATGGGCGACACTGGATTCGAACCAGTGACCTCTGCCGTGTGAAAGCAGCGCTCTAACCAACTGAGCTAGTCGCCCGGAATAGGACAGCGTAGTTGGTGTGCGCGCTCGTTGTCAATTGACGATCGAAAAGAACGGCGCAGACAAACGCCGCAGATTTTCACAGCGAGCGGAGAACCTGCGGCGGTGAATTCGTGGTGGATTAGCTCAGCTTAGACCGTCTTTGATTCGGACGAGGCGGTCGCCTTCGGCGGCTCGAACCGCGGAGCAGCCGGTTCGCTATGGTCGTTGCTGTAGGTAACGCGCGGCGTGGAGGTGGGCTCGGAATAGACCGACGACTTGAACTCGCTTTCGAGTTCGTTCATGCCCTTTTTGAATTCCACCAGGCTTTTGCCAAGCGATCGGGCGACCGATGGCAGGCGGTTGCCAAACAACAGGATGGCGACGATGCCGAAAATCAGCATGTGTGCAGCGCTTAAACCCATCATAGCGATTCTTCTCCCGCCGATTGAGCCGCCTATTTTTGCATTTTCATGCAACCCACAGGTTGGCTACTACGGTCGCTTACTCCGACTTGTCGTTATTGGATTGGTCTTCAATTTCGTTGAAGCCACGTTTGAATTCTGTAATGCTCTGTCCCAAGGAGCGTGCCAGCGAAGGGAGCCTGTTGCTGAAGAACAGCAGCACGATCACCAGTACTAGCAGCAGTTTCAGGATACGAAGGCCCGCCCTGGGATGCCCGGGGAACTTTACCGAAGTCGATCCGCGAAACTCGCGAACTTACTATCAATTTTACAAGATCGGGGGCGCGAGTCAAACGACCAGAAAGGCCGGAAATGGGGCAAACGGACGTCCAGGGACGCCGAGATTTTCGCTAAACCGTGCAACCGGCAGGGGCGGTTTGCTCGATGAGGGGCTTGGCGTTACAAGAATGCCCGAAAAGCCATCCAGCGGTTGGCCAGGCAGACAGCTAGGCGTTTGCGGCCTTCAAGTTAAGGATCCAGCCGCGCGCTTATCACCACCAACCGCCCACAAACACATAGTTGGGTTGCGTGTACGCCGGGTACCACGAGTAGGGCCGGCCGCCCGGCATTTCCCAGCGCGAGCCGTAGCGCGAGGTGAAAGGAGTCGCGCTCCCCGAGGGGCGGCTATTCGATATCCCGTACCAGGTGGACGAGGCTAGCCGATCGTTGCGCTGTTCGGCGCGGGCCTGGGCTTTCCTCTGGACCAGCGCGCGGGCGTCTTGCTTGTTGTCGTCCCGGTGCTCGCGATTCCAGCTTTGTTCGCGTGTTTCTTCCTCGGCGCTTACGTTCAAGAGCGAGCCCGCGGCGAAGCACGAGGCGGCCGAAATTCCGACGGCGAAAATTCCCACTCGCAGGGTCAGCTTAAACCAGCCGGACATACAATTTGCCTCTCAGGCTCGCTGGATGGATTTTCCGGCCGCTGAGTCAACGACCGATCGGGCAGGAAGACTGCCATAGATTGCTTCGGCTTTACACAAAGTGCCGGTTGAGACGGATGATATCCGATAAGCTGGTCGGCCAGCGGCGCGCTTTAAGATATGACGGCAAAGCAGATTGAATCGACGATAGCAATGCCGTCGTCATTTAGCCATCTCGCTCTGCGAGATGAATCACTTCTCGCGGAGCGAGAGGACTACCTTTAAGTCGTCGCGCCATCCACCCCGGCTCGCCGCCGCAGCTTCGCCCGCGCCCGGCTCAGCATCGGCCCGACGCTATTCTCCGGCATTCCAACCGACCGGCTGATTTCCTGGTAAGTCTTACCTTCCAAGTGATACATCCGCACGACAGCAGCTTCCGGACCCTGCAACTGACCCAGCAACCGGCCAACTTCTTCGTGATCGTCGATCCGTTGTTCCAGCTCGCCTTCTTCCGACTCAACCTGGGCAACCATGTCACCCAGCGGCACGCTAGCTCGGCCTTCGACCAGCTTGCGCACCACCACGCGGCGGGCAATCACCGTGAGATAAGTAGCTAGCGAACTACGGCCACGAAAATGCCGCAGTACCGCCATGTCGTTGTCGATAATAGCCAAAAACACTTCCGCTGCCAGATCCTCGCGATCGGCGGCCGTGAGATTGATCGACCGGCATTGGGCGGTATGGTTGATCACATGGACCACCAGGCCCATGAAGCGATCCACGAAATCCTCCCATGCTCGAGGTTTACGGCTCAAGCAGCGGTCCAGAAGACTGCGATCGATTTCCGATAGGGCCACAGGCACCACCTTCATGAACGACCGATCGCGCAGGGCGACATCAGCCCCCCGAGCGCGACATGAAACGGGACGAGACTCGGCCGAGAAGACCTAATCCACACGACCACACACCTGATAAGCAAATTGCGATCCTTACCCCGTATACCTTTAATATTAGGTAGGAATTTCAGACACAGCAAGGCGAGGGTTGGAAGCTGCCCAGCCAGCCCCCTCCCTATGCCTTCCAGGCCGCATCCGGTGCAGCCTGTTTCACCCTTTTCACCGCTTGACACTCTCACAACTCAAACCTAGGATTGCGCGGTAAAGGCGCTATCAAGCATGCGTCTACAAGTGCTTTCTGTGTAATGACTTGATGGGTTGCTCCGGGTAGTCGGAGCCGGCAGTTGGCTCGTCCGCAAGCAGCCATTTGATCGACTTTTATTACTCACAGCATACAGGCTTCCTTTAGGAGGATCGGGACTCATGACGCACGTCGTTTGCGAACCGTGCTTTGCTTGCAAATACACTGATTGTGTGGTGGTCTGCCCCGTGGAGTGCTTCTACGAAGGCGAGAAAATCTTATACATCCACCCGGATGAATGCATCGACTGCGAAGCTTGCGTTCCCGAGTGTCCAGTCGAAGCGATTTTCCACGAAGACAATGTGCCCGAAGAATGGAAGCCCTTCATCGAGCTCAATAAAGAGATGGCTCCTCAGTGCCCTGTGATCACTGAGAAGAAAGAGCCGCTGGTTCAAGAATAGCCGAGTGTCCGTTGTCAGTGGTCCGTTGTTGAATGAATTCACAACGGACCACTGACTACGAACGACGGACAATTATTTCAAGTCGACTGACCAGTACGCGTTATCCAAAAACGTCTTCCAGCTTGCGTACTTCGGATTGCCCAGCTTGATGGTTAGCAGGGGACTGCGCTTGGGGCGTACGGGCTTCTTGATCAGGCGGATGCCCGCTTCCTGTGGTGTGCGGCCGCCTTTGCGGACATTGCAACGGACGCACGCGCAGACCAAGTTCTCCCACGATGTCTCGCCGCCGCGGCAGGTGGGCACGACGTGATCAAGGCTTAGCTCATTCGTCGGGAACCGCTTGCCGCAGTATTGGCAAAGATTTCCATCGCGGGCAAAGATGTTGCGTCGGTTCAATCGCACACGCTGCTTCGGCACGCGATCGTAGTGCAGCAATCGCAATACACGCGGCACTTGGATCTCGAAGTGGACGCTGCGAATCCAATCTTGATGTGGCGTTTTGAATTGAGCCTGCACTTCGCTGATTTGTCGCCACGAGTCAAAATCGTAGTTGGCCCATTGGTCTCCATCGATATGGATGACCTCGGCCAAGTCAGCAAAGAGAAGCCCCACGGCCCGCCGTACATCGACAACATGGATCGCAACGTACTGACGGTTCAGCAGCAGCACGCTGGAACTCAACGCGGCATTCGAAGCAGTAGACATACGCGAATGACACCGGCCATCGCTATCAGCCGGGTCCTAGGGTCGCACGGGTACAAGACCTACAATCACCGCCAAGATCGACTCCATTCATTCTAGTCACGTCCCAACTCTAGTGCCAGCCTGCATTTCCGGCTTTCTCTATCACCGCCGCAAAGCAGCCTAGGAGCCTTCCAGCGAGAGTTTTAGCGCCGATTGCTCGCCAAAGTTCAGCAATCCGCAGAAGTATTAGCGGACGTTATCAAGCCCGCCGGCCATCCCAGCAGATTTGCGAAGCAACAAAAGTGCCAGCGTTCGCTTCGCGGCTTAGCGCGTGCGTTGTCAAATCGCGCGACTCCAAAAATGTCAAGTACAAGATTCTCTCTCAAGAGGCACGCAACTACCATGCCGCCGCTTTTCGCACAACTCTTTTCATCGCGCATGCATTTCATGCGGTTTGTTTTTTCACCACGTCAATTCACAAAAAACTCATGATCTGACTTGCTCCGCGGCGCAAATTGTCATTACGATGAGTATACGCGAACTGCCTCGTTTCGACCCCGAATCAAGAAAGGATTGTCGCGAGATGATTCGATATTTTTGCAATTTGTGCCAGCGGGAAATTGATCCCGGGCACGATGGCAGCTACCTCGTACGCATGGAAGTGTATGCAGCGCAAAGCCCCGAACACGAGCCGATCGACGACGACCGAGATCATCTCGAAGAATTCAACGAGGTGCTCGAACGCTACGAAGAGTTCGAAGAAGACGGCCCCTTTCTCGGCAACTCGAATCACCGCAAAGAGAGCTACCACCTCTGCAATTCCTGCGGCAAGCAATTCATCCAAGACCCACTAGGCCAGCGACTACCGCAACGCCTAGAAATGAGCAAACCATAAAGCGCTCCCGTAGCGCTGCACCACCAGCGCGACGGCATTGCCGCTTCAGCGGCAATGTAAACGATTCCGTTCGCACATGCCCACCACGTTAAAATAGCGTGAACCATCCGCCCCGCCGCTACTGGCACGAGCATCGCGGGGCGATCCTTTGGCTGCTCATCATCGCACTCGCGATATGGCGCGCGTATGCCTCGGCGCCTCCCGCGGTGCCTGATCAACTCGACGAAGGCCTCCACGAGGTTCGTCGAGTCGTCGACGGCGACACGCTCCTGCTTGCCTCTGGCGCGCGCGTTCGACTGCAAGGCGTCAACACTCCCGAGACAGTACGCCCCGACAGTCCCGTCGAGCCCTTCGGTCCCGAGGCCAGCCAGTTTACGAAGGACTTCATCGAGAAAGCCGGCCATCGCGTTCGCCTCACCTTCAGCCTGGAACGCAAAGACCGCTACGATCGTTTCTTGGCCTACGTGTGGAACGGCGATTCGATGCTCAACGAAGAATTGCTTCGCACCGGCCTCGCTTACGCTCGCCGCGACTATCGTTACAGCGGGGAAATGAAAACCCGCTTTACCCAAGCCCAGGAAGAAGCCCGCCGGGCAGGCCGGGGAATATGGTCGCTCCCCACCCACGAACCCCTTGGCGTCGGCGCCCACGCCGAATCTCCACCAGTCCGCTAAACAACTACGAAAAAAAGCAATCCGCTCTACAATAAAACAACTGCCAACCAACCATTCATCCGCCAGCCTACCGGAGGCCCGAGTTGCACTCTACGCTTTTTCGACCGCAACTCTCGAACAAGGCATTGGCCGAAATGTGCCACCGCCTGGCGATCGAGACGGACTCGGGCATCGACATCCGCCGCACTTGGCAGCGCGAATCCGACATGGCCCGCGGACGCTTCCGCCCCTACATCGAGGGCATTCGTGAGAACGTCGCCCGCGGCGAAACACTCTCCGCCGCGATGACCAGCGCCGCCGGCGTTTTTCCGCCCCTGTTGCTCGAGATGGTCCGCGTGGGCGAACAAACCGGCACGCTCGGCAAAGTTTTCAGCCGTCTCGAATCGCATTACCGTCGCCAAGTCCGCGCCGAGCGCACGTTTTTCAGCGCCATCGCCTGGCCCATGTTCGAGTTGGTCTTCGCCGTTCTCGTCGTGGGAGGGCTGATCTGGGTGATGGGCGAAATCGCCAAGCGCAACAACGGCCAAGCGATCGATGTGCTCGGCTTCGGCCTCGTCGGCACTCGCGGCCTCATTATCTATGCCATCCTCGTTACGATGATCGCCCTGGGCATCGTTTCGGTCGTCATCTCGCTCCGCCGCGGCTTACTCTGGACCCGTTCGTTGCAACGAGCGCTAATCCAACTCCCTGCAATCGGACACGCACTACAGCGCATCGCCCTCGCCCGCATCGCCTGGGCACTTCATCTCACGCTGAACGTCGACATCGGCCTCCGCCGCATCGTGCCGCTCGCCCTCCGCGCGACCGCCAACGATTACTACATCCGCCACACAGACGACATTCTGAAAATCGTGACCGCCGGCGAGCCACTCCACGTGGCCTTCGCCAGCACTCACGCGTTTCCTTCCGAGTTCATCGACGCCCTGGCTACCGCCGAGGAGAGCGGCCGAATCGTAGAATCGATGGAACGACTTTCCAACCGCTACGAAGAGGAGGCCGAGTCGGCCGTCAAAATTCTCGCCTCGACGCTCGGCTACATCGTCGGCGCCTGCATCATGGCGTTCATCGTGTTCCTGATCTTCCGACTGGCCAATTTCTACATCGGCTCGATCAACGACGCCGTGAAAATGACCCGCTAGCCAGCAAAACCCGTAGCTGAATTCGCCAGAATTCGGCTGCATTTTCCGACTTGAGTTCGCATAATAGTCGAATGAAGCCAGAAAGATCTCGCGCAGAGGCGCAGAGGTCGCGGAGAAAGAGGGACTTTGGAACACTAATCTTCGCCATGTAATCCTCCAAAGCACACAAAAGGTTTAGCGTCGGCCGCCAGGCCGAATCTCCAACCAACACGCACCCCATAAGCACGAATTTACTCAAGACTAACAATCACTAGCGAAGATTAGCGATCCTGCCAGCTCTCCGCGACCTCTGCGCCTCTGCGTGAGCCTATCGAGGAACAACTGTACGCGTACCAGATTGAGTAGCCACGAAAAACACAAAAAGTCACAAAAAGTTGTCGTGTCTTTTCGTGTTTCTCGTGGCTATTGCATCGATAAGGGTTTACGGCTTAGAGTGCATCCGAATTGGATATTTCAAAAGACGTTCTAACGGGAGCCAAAAAATGTCCAGGCGCAACATCTCCCAAAGCGAACGCGCCTGGCTCACCTCGCAACTCGATAGCTGGACATCGGCCGGCATCATCTCCGACGATCAATCCACCCGCATCCTCGATCTCTACGAAACGCCCAGCGAATTGGCCGAACGCGGCCGCTCCCGTTTGCTGCTGGCCCTCACGAGCGTGGCCGCCTTCTTGATCGGTTTAGCCGTCCTCCTCCTGATCGGCTACAACTGGCAGGCGATGCCCGCGGCCCTCAAATTGCTCATCATCTTTACCGTTCTCATCACGACGCACGCCTACGGCTTCTACCTCCGCTTCGTTCGTCAGGCTCACACGCGGTCCGAAGTCGTGTTCTTTCTTGGCTGCCTGTTTTTCGGCGCCGCGATTTTCCTGATCGCTCAGATATTCCACCTCAGCGGCCACTCGCCAGACACGGTCTGGTGGTGGGCCCTCGGTACGCTGCCTTTCGCCTTATGCCTCGAAAGCGCCTTACTCCATTTCCTCTTCATCGCCTTGATGACGATCTGGTCCGGCATGGAAGTGTTCGGCTATCCAGACATTGGCGCCTGGTTTTGGAGTCGTTGGAGACACATCCCCAACGGCGCCTACTCCCTCCTACTACTGATTGTTCCCGGCATCGTCTGGGCTTACCGCCGTCAGTCGCGCCAAGTCATTGGGCTCTACGTTCTGCTTCTTTCCTGGTGGGCGATCATTCAGCCTTTCGCCTGGCGACTCGAAGAACTCACTCCGTTCTTCATCGGCGTTTTCGCCGGCCTGCTTTTGATCGTCGGCGCAAGCCATCCCCGCCGCAGTCGCCTCGCCGAGCCCTACTACATCCTTGGTGTACTCTTAATGGGCGGAGTTCTTGTCGTGCTCAGCTTCTATGGAATGAATAAGGAGATCTTCGGCCACCGGCCATTCGGGTTCAGAAACGCGAGCGACCTGCGCTTCGGGCCATTTCTGGGGCAGGCCGGTCGTTGGGCCCTGCTTGCCGTGGCGGCCATCGTCTCGCTTGGAATCCTTTACCTCGCCTCCAAACTACGCCCCGACGATTCGCCGACCCCCGTTTCGCCCCTTGTCCGCCTGGGACGCACCGCGCGCCAACTCTGGCTTCCCGTATCGCTCACTTCGTTGATGCTTTTCTTTATCGCCTGGTGGTGTATCGTTGGCGGTCCGTTGCTGCCCACCATCCTCGCCAACATTGCGATGGTCACCTTGGCCTTCTGGCTGATCTTCTCAGGCTTGCACGACGACGTCGGCCGCCGCTTCGCCGCCGGCGTCACCTACATCCTGCTGTGGGCCGTGATGCGATACATCGACCTGTTTGGCGATGCCGGCGGAATGCTCGGCGCCGCGGGCATCTTCCTCCTCTGTGGCCTAGCCCTGTTCGGCGTCGCCTGGTTCTGGCGGCATCGCAAGGAGATTCAACATGGCTGACGCCGCCGCCCCGCCAATCTCACACTGGCCAGGAATCAAGCAGCTTCATCGCTTGCTCGATTGGCTCTCGAAACGCGAACGCTACGTCCTCACCGTCGCCGTCGTATTCCAACTGGCCTTCCTCGTGGCCATGCTGATCCGCCCTCTCCTCATGATCGCCACTGGCGAAACGATCCTGCTACGAGTCATCCCGGTCGACCCCCGCGATTTGTTCCGCGGTGACTATGTCACGCTGAGCTACGAAATTACCCGTCCCGGCTGGAATGCCACGAATTCTGCGG
>CAZJWY010000047.1:12881-16634 GCA_964549545.1 uncultured Planctomycetaceae bacterium
AATCTAATCGACTGATCGCCAATCGCCTCGAAAACATGCAAGGGCAGACCGTCTACGTCTATCTCGAACCCGAGCCAGACGGCAAACACTGTCGCTCCTACGACGTTCGCCCCACGCCCCCGCCCAGCGGAAAGTTCATCCGCGGCACCGTCCTTCCCAACGGCTTCATCCAATTCGGCATCGAGCAATTCTTCGTCCAAGAAGGCCAAGGCCGCGAATACGAAAAAGCCGTCCGCGACCGAAAACTATCCGCCGAAGTAATCCTAACTCCCGACGGCTCCTCCCAAATAAAACGTCTCATCATCGACTAGCCTACTTCCACTCCCTCCAACTCCCCCGCCGCTTGCGGCTTAGCGCTCTCATCTCCAAGCTTTCCGCCCCAAGCCCATCCAGAACAACCCGCAGATAATGCCGAAGATCGTCGCTGTCCCTGCTTCAGGGACAGCGCTTAAATTTGCTGCGCCTGACGAGAACGAGAAGTTATCGATCGCCAGCGCATGGTCCAACCCCGGATCATTTTTTTCGACCCAACGGATCCAAAGCGTTTCTCCTGGTTGCCAGGATATATCCGAGATCGTTCCACCCAACCCTGCGGCGAGTCCCGTGCTGTTCCCATCGATTTTCCCCGCGTTCGTCGTGAAGTAGGGCGAAGTGAAATCAAAGTTTCCACCCGGTGAAATCCACGAACTTACTGCAGCGAAATCGGCTCCGAATCCATACTGCAACACCATGGTTTGTGCCTGCTGCAGTTCGATGTCGCTAGAATCTCGCCATTGTTCTCCGTCGTAGGAAATAGTGAAGTCGTTGAGTGTCGCTCCCGTATTGTTCAACAAGCTGAACGCGATCCAGCCGCATATCTGGTTCGTGGTGGGGATGCTTATCTGGTCATCGCCATTTCCGAAAGTTCCGCCGCCGATTCCACCCAAAGCGCGATCGGGATCACCATCCACGCCAAAACTGTAAAACTGCGTTCGAGTGACCGAGCCGTCGGATGCGGCGTAACCCGCGATTGGATACGGCGTCGAATTTCCCGGAGCCGTTACTCGAAATAGGTACCAGCCTTCGATGGTGACGTTGTTATTCCAAGCGTGGTATATGTCCGAGGAATCGAGCGTGTCGAAATTTTGCTGGTAGGTCGAGCCGATCGAAGAATAATTAAACGCAGCCAATGAGCACCGCGTGGAGCAGACAACCAGCGCGAAAACGAAAAGCCGAGCCCGTAACTCCATCGAATTCTCCCCCTGCGATCAAAGTGATCCAACTCGGAGCAGCTTGTGCGTCAGATGCTCCTTTGGTTAGTAGGATAATACTACAATATGGGGGGCCAAAAGCAGTGTCAAGGAAATATCGAAATGTTTATTGAGCTGCGGCATTTTGGAATGGAAGGCATTTGACAGGCTTTGTTGCCTTTATTTCCGCTATTTCAAGGCATTGTAGGACGAGAAGCCCGAGCCAAAAGCCTCCAATATGAATCAATCAGGCGATGAGAAAACCGCCGCGCAACTTAAAGATTGGCCACTCAAATACTCTTCTTCGGCCGTGGCACGCGGCCTTTCCATTGCGCCGGATCGCCCGATTTCTTTTTGCCCCGTTTGCGGCCGCCGGGCTCTTTTTCCTGGACGCTCGATACCGGCTTGCCAATCTGGTCGCGCATCTGGCCGATTCGATCGCGGATGATCGCCGCCCGTTCGAATTCCATCGCCTCAGCCGCCGCGTACATCTCCGCTTCCAACTCCGAGATATATTCCTCGGTGATGTACTGGGTTTCGTCGGTCAGGCCGACCTTCGCGTTCGCCTCGGCATGGGCTGCGGCTTGCGACTCGATGCCGGCAAAGATCGCCTTCTTGATCGTCTCGGGCGTGATGCCGTGCTCTTTGTTGTAAGCTTCTTGCAGCGCCCGCCGACGAGCCGTTTCGTCCATCGTGCGCTGCATCGCGCCCGTCACTTTATCAGCGTAGAGAATCACCTTCGCGTTCACATTGCGGGCCGCCCGTCCGATCGTTTGCATCAGTGACGTTTCGCTACGCAAAAAGCCTTCCTTGTCGGCGTCGAGAATCGCCACAAGCGACACCTCCGGCAAGTCGAGGCCTTCGCGGAGGAGGTTCACGCCGACGAGCGCCTGAAACTTTCCCTGTCGCAGATCGCGCAGCAGTTCGACGCGCTCGAACGCATCGAGTTCACTGTGGAGCCATTTGCACAGGATGCCTTCGTCCGTGAAGTAGGCCGCGAGATCCTCGGCCAGGCGCTTGGTGAGCGTTGTTACCAACACACGTTCGTTGGCCGCCGCTCGCAGGCGAATTTCGCCCAAGAGATGTGGCACTTGTCCGCGCGCCGAGACGACTTCGATCACGGGGTCAAGCAAGCCGGTAGGGCGCACGACTTGCTCGACGACTTCGCCCCCCGTGCGCTCCAGCTCGTACGGCCCGGGCGTTGCCGATACGTACACAGCCTGCCCGATTCGCTCGCGCCATTCGTCGAATTTCAGTGGCCGATTGTCGAGCGCGCTCGGCAGGCGGAAGCCGTGCTCGACAAGCGTTACCTTGCGACTCCGATCGCCATTGAACATCGCGCCGACTTGCGGCACGGTGGCATGCGACTCGTCGACAAATAGCAAGTAGTCCTTCGGGAAGAAGTCGAACAGCGTGTAAGGCGGCTCGCCCGCGTTGCGCCCGCTCAGCGGCCGGCTGTAGTTTTCGATCCCCGGGCAGTAGCCCATTTCCATCATCATTTCCACATCATACCGCGTCCGCGCGCTCAGCCGTTGTGCTTCGAGCAGCTTGCCTTGCGATTTGAACGACTCGAGTTGTTCGCGCAGCTCTTTGCGGATTTCGTCGACGGCGTTGTGAATTCGCTCCTCCGGCAGCACGAAGTGCTTCGCCGGGTAGATATAGATCTGTTCGAGCTTGTCGATCACTTCGCCCGATGTGGGATTGATGATCGACAACCGCTCGACCTCATCGCCCCAAAACTCCAGGCGATAGGCGAACTCCTCGTAGCTCGGCCACACCTCGACCGAGTCTCCGCGCACACGAAACTTGCCGCGCGACGGGTCAGTGTCGTTTCGCTCGTATTGAATGTCGATGAGCTTCGAGAGCATCGCATCGCGATCGAGCACGTCGCCGACCGTCACGCCGACCATCATCGCCTTGTAATCCGCCGGCGAGCCCAAGCCGTAAATGCAAGAAACGCTCGCCACCACGATCACATCCGGCCGGCTCACGAGCGAGCTGGTCGTCGCCAGCCGCAGCCGGTCGATTTCCTCGTTGATCGAAGCGTCTTTCTCGATGTAAATATCGCGCTGCGGAATGTACGCCTCGGGTTGGTAGTAGTCGTAGTAGCTGATGAAGTAGTTCACCGAGTTGTGCGGGAAGAATTCCTTGAACTCCGAGTACAACTGCGCGGCGAGCGTTTTGTTGTGCGACAGCACCAGCGCCGGTCGCTGCAGCTCTTGAATGACGTTCGCCATCGTGAACGTCTTCCCCGAGCCGGTCACTCCCATCAACACCTGCTCATTCCGCCCGGAGCGCAGCCCCTCGACCAATTCCTTGATCGCCTGCGGCTGATCCCCGGCCGGCTGAAACGGCGCTTGCAATTGAAATTTCATCGATTGATCCCTAAGGGATGATTCAGAAATAGCTTCGACAGATAGGATTCACCACAGAGGCACGGAGGACACAGAGAAGAAAAAGGGATTGCAAATTGCAAAATGAGAATTGCAAATTGTCATTTCAGCAATTTACATTTTTCAATTTG
>CAZJWY010000047.1:16734-30045 GCA_964549545.1 uncultured Planctomycetaceae bacterium
CATTTTGCATTTTTCAATTTGCATTTTGCATTTTTCAATTTGCATTTTGCATTTTTCAATTTGCATTTTGCATTTTGCATTTTTCAATTCCCCCCTCTTCTCTCCGTACCCTCCGTGTCTCTGTGGTTATTCTGAAAATCGGGAAGCTATTTATTGAGTCGTTCCTGAACGGCGAAGCGAATCCTGCATTTTACCGCTTAGCATAGAGCAGGCCAAACGAGAAGCCGTGCGATCGCTCATTCCATCTTTCACACAGCGCGCTATTTTACGCCCCCAGCTTGTCCTTTTGGCAAACTGCACGATGGTTCCCGTTGAGATTTGATGACAGTGTCTGCATAATCCTCGAAGGGAGCGAGGGGATAAATAGCAGTCCGTCACTATGGAAGCCGACACGTTTACCGAAATATTCCGTCAATTGGATCGCGAAATCTGGCTCATTACAGCGCGTAACGGTGGGCGTCAGTCAGGGTTGATCGCGACCTATGTTTCCTGTGCCTCGCTCGTGCCCACCATGCCGCGGGTAACCGTTGGCCTCGCCAAGCATCATTACACGCATGAGCTGATCGACGAGAGCAAAGCGTTTTGCATGCACCTGATCGACGAGGCCCATCTCGACTGGGTGTGGCGATTCGGAATTCCCTCGGGGCGGGACAGTGATAAGTTGCAAGGACTCGCCACGCGCCAGGGCGTCACGCGCTCGCCGATTCTCACAGACGCGATCGCTTGGCTCGATTGTCGCGTGGAGGCGCAAATGGATACCGGCGATCGCACGCTCTACCTTGCCGAGGTGGTGGATGCTCGCATCGAACAAACGGCGACTCCACTTACGGTCAAGCGGCTACTCGACCTCGCGCCGGCCGGTAAGCTCAACGAAATGAATCGTATGGTCGAGCAAGATATTGAATTGGATCGCCAAGCAATCCACGAATGGCGACTTCGTGAAAACGATTAACCCCCCTTCGCAGCACGCTCACAAATCCGCTTGCGGCTTAGCGTCCCCCGCCACTTCCTGCTGCCCCGGCATCGGCAATAAGTAAGGCTTGAGCTTCTCCAACGTCCGCGGCCCAACCCCGCGCACGCGCCGCAGATCATCATGATCGTGAAACGCTCCGGCGGCTTCGCGCGATTCAACGATCCGCCGCGCGAGCGTCTCGCCGATATCCGGCAACTCCGCAAACTCAGGCCAGGCCGCCTTATTAATGTCGACCTGATACCCCGCCGCTAGCGGCTTAGCGCGATCAATCTCGATAAGCTTCCCCCGCGGCCCACCTTGAATCATCCAATAGATAGTCATGCCGACGAGCGCAGACGAAACCAGCGTTGCGATAACCGCTTGGTCGAGACGACGTAAGAGAGGCCGCGGGCCGTTGTTGGTAGAGGATTGTTTGGGCTGCGTTGAATCGGCCATGACCTTGCCTCGTCACCCCCCATGCTAATGGCGAGGCAAGGCGATAGCGACCACTGCTTCGGTGCTTTACTTCAAGTCGTAGCGTGAACAACCCGCAACCTCATTAGCGTCGGTGCCCACGCCGACCACCACCACTAACTTCCACTACTACCGATCCCTCCCACTCGTAAGCAAGTAGCACCACGCCCACCCGCTCCAACGTGTCGCGCAGCTCAGCGAGCCGCCGGGTTTATCCGGAGGAGAGCATAGGATTATGCAAGTGATAGCTGTATCCGGAGAGGAGTTGTCCCGGAGGGACGTCTGAAAATAGCCCAGGATTTTAATCCTGGGGCCGATCTTTCCAATTTTTTTTAATCATTAACCCCGTTTGCTCCCACCGCCTCCTCCAACCGCCACTAGCTCGTCCTAATCTAGCTACAAACTGTTCTGTGAAAATGCTTTACGGCCATTTTCGCAAGGCCGGTCTTTCGACCGCCACCCTGTTGGTTTAGGTAGGATAGCGCCGACCATAACGATTTTTCTGAAATTTTTTAGGGAGGACTATTGCACCTTATCAGGGGGTGCGTTAATCTGTCACCTGTTGAACAAGGCGGTACGTTTATCCGGAAAAAAGCTCAGATCGAATTCAGCTTAAGAAGTGAAGTAAGGAGTGGGGTGGTTATGCAAGTTAAAAGTCTAGTTCGATGTGCATTGGTTTTGGCAGTCGGGTTCTCGATGTGCCAATCGGCTTCGGCCGCATTCGTCGTCAATGGTAGCTTCGAGCAATACACTGGATCGCTGAATGGTAGCGGCTACTATCAACATATCCCCAACGGCACTGCGATGAACGGCAGTGCATTGTTACCAGGATGGGGTGTGGGATATGGAAATAAAGCTTTTCCACTAAACACTGGCGTGGACTTGGTTCGAACAACGGGACCCCTAAAGCCTGCAGCAGATGGAATCCAGTTCGTTGATTTGAATGGTACTGGTGGACCAGGAAGTGTCTTTCAAACTTTGGTTACAGTACCAGGTCAGCAGTATTCGCTCTCTTATAGTTTCGCGAGTACAACTCCTGCACAAGGCTTGGCTAGCGCGTATGATGGTACTACCACGGTCTCGCCACTTGCGACTACAGCGATCCCCGTTATAGGCAATACTATACCTTCACTTGGTGGCGCATTGGTATGGAGCCCTGGATCTCTGCTGTTTACCGCCTTAAGCGGTTTAACTACGATCGTATTTGATCAAGTTATTCCACCGAATGGCAACACTGGCCTGTATCTTGACAATGTTGCCATAACAGCGGTTCCTGAAGCCAGTACGCTGGCCTCGTGGGGCATCATCTCGATGCTGGGCTTGGCCCTCGTCGGCAAGTACGGCTCGAAGTTGCAGTTGACTGCCTAAGCCGGATGCTCTGAGCTAGAGCAAAGCTTCTTTCCGCAATTCAAAACCATGGCGCTCATCACGAGCGTCATGGTTTTTTTTACGCGCTCGCCCACCCCGTCGTAGCACGGACTTCAGTCCGTGATTTAGAAGCTCTAACAAAACCGGGGGCTAGCGCCCGCCGGCTAATCAAATCAGCCGGAACGCGCTAGCGTCCGGTTCCCCCGTTTCGGTTTTGTTAGAGTTCCTTACGTCTACTTCGCAAACCATGTAGCCACAGTTCGTAGTCCGTAGCGTGGGTGCTTCCGCACCCACGTATTGTGCATCGCGTTGAAAACAGCATGCCACACCTCCGGCAGGTATAAACCACAATCCGTGGGTGCGAGCACCCACGCTACTCACTCACTACTCACTGACAATTCACCGGCATTGAAAACCACACGGCGGTTTACGCACCAAACGGAAAAGAAGGCGCACGCAGAGGCGCAGAGGCCCGGAGAGGCTAGAGTGTTTTTCGGAAGAATGTACGAAGGGTGCCAGGGGCAACGCCCCAGTTTTCCGCTACTACAGGGGCGTTGCCCCTGGCACCCCGGTCCACGGCAAGTTGAAAAAGCGCTCTAGACGCGGGACAACCCCTCCGCGCTCTCTGCGCCTCTGCGTGAGACTCTTGCCTTCCAAATATATCCGCCGTCGATTTTCTCGTAGTTGCGCTAATTTCTGGCACGTCTATCGTGAAATTGCCGATTTATGGATTGCGTACTACAATGCAGGCAGCGAGCTCATCGAAGTCGCATTTGGAATGTTGGACGAATTCGACGCGGCAGTCGTTCACGACCCACTGGCCCACCAGGCTTTTCTTCGACTTGCGGGATTAAGTGATGTTGAAACCGACAATTAGCTTGCAAGCGATCGAGAAGGGCAAGGAATTATTCCGCATCGGCCAACTTGCCGTACGCGACGCCCAGGAAGAAAACCGCCGCCTCGGCATTCCCAACGTCTACTCGATCAACGGCGTCCTCTACTACGAGCTCCCCAACGGCGAGCTCACGCGCGAAGATCCATACAAAGCAGAGTCGGAGCAATGATTGTGGACGCCACCTCGGATGACGTTAAGTCCGCCGCGCACCAATTGATCGATGCTTTGCCCGCCGGTGCTACGTGGGATGATCTCATGTACCGCGTCTATGTCCGGCAGTGCATCGACGCCGGGCTCGACGACGTTAAGAACAACCGAGTTGTCGATGTTGACGACATCCGAAAGCAATTCGGATTGAACCGATGAAAGTCATCTGGTCGGCGACAGCGCTGGCTCAATTGACGGCTATCTACGAGTACATCGCCAAAGATTCGCCGCGATACGCACTGCGAATGGTGGATAGATTGACGAGTCGCTCGAAACAAATCGCTCGCTTTCCCGAATCGGGGCAGATAGTTTCGGAATACGCCGATTCCACTCTCCGCGAGGTGATCGAGGGATCGCATCGCATCATCTACCGTATGGAGCCTTCGCGTGTTATTGTTGTGTCGGTCGTTCACGGGGCGCAGATTCTGCCGACTGATCGTTTATCATGACGGCGTCTGTCTGCAGTCTCTTTCTTGCGAAAAGGTCTGCGTCCGATGCTTCAACAACTGTGTAATGCTTTCAAGCTCATTGTTATTCCGACTGCTGTCTGCGCCCATTTTGCTCTGGCCGCCGCTCCACCTGCGAAAGAAGCCGCCCCAGCGGCCGCCGCTCCCGCTCCCGATTGGCGAGCTTTGTTTCAGTTGCACTACGTGGATCGCGTGAAGTCGTTCCGCGAGCAGAATCTACAGTTGCAAAACGTCGTTTTCGTGGGCGACAGCATTACCGAAGGGTTCGATGTCGGCAAATATTTTCCTGATCGCCGCGTGCTCAATCGCGGCATCGGGGCGGATGTCATCGGCAACGCCCTGCCGGACGACGATAAGCGCGGCGTCCTCAAGCGGCTCGACGAATCGATCTTCCACTGCGCAGCCCGCGATGTGTTTCTTCTTATCGGCATCAATGACCTCGGCGACGGCCACTCGCCCGCGGTGATGGAAACCGGTTATCGCGAGATTCTCGACAAGGTCAAGAAACAGGCTCCGAGCGTTCGCCTGCACATCCAATCCGTGCTCCCCACGCGAGGCACTCATGCCAAGCACAATGCGAACATCAAAGACTTCAACCAGCGTTTGCAGAAACTTGCCAAGGAATTCGATTACGACTATATCGATCTCCACTCGAAATTGACCGATGATAAAGGCGAGCTAAAGCAAGAAGTGACTGCCGACGGCTTGCACCTGAAGCCTGAGGGATACGTGATCTGGAAGGGCGAGATCGATCGCGTCATGCACTGGTAAGGAACGACTCAATAATAACTTTCCGTTTCAGAATAACCACAGGGGCACAGAGGGTACGGAGAAGGAATTGGTCATTGCAAATTTGTCATTGGCCAATTCGGAAATGGCCAATGACAAATTTTCAATGACCAATGACCAATCCATTCTTCTCTGTATTCTCTGTGTCCTCCGTGCCTCTGTGGTAAATCCCATCTGCCGAAGTTATTTTTGAGTCACCCCTTTGTTATTCCGTGCTCATCTCGATATGAAATTTGACAGCTTGCTCTAAAGACAGATGGAGCCGCCTCTTGCCCAAAGAATTTCAACAACTGACCTGGAACGCCGATCTCGAGGACGATTTGCGTCAACTCGTGCGGCTGGCGGTGCGCGAGGACTTGGAGCGGCAAAGCGATTGGACGACCGTTTCGCTAGTTGCTCCCGAGACGCAGGGCAGGGCGGTGGTTGTCGCGCGACAGCCTGGGGTAGTCGCCGGTCTGCGCGCCGCGCCGATCTTGATCGACGAAATGAACGCCAAGATCGAGTGGCGGGCCAATGCCGCGGACGGAGATCCAATCGAGGCCGGCGGTTGCCTGGCCGAGCTTGCCGGGTCGGCTCGCGACATGCTCACTTGCGAGCGGCCGCTGCTCAATCTCATCGGACGGCTCTGTGGCATCGCGACGCTGACACGCGAATATGTTCGCCGAGTCGAAGGCACGAACGCGCGCATTTACGACACACGCAAAACGACGCTCGGTTGGCGCCGATTGGAGAAGTATGCCGTCCATTGCGGCGGTGGGCACAATCATCGAACAGGCTTGTTCGACGCAATTCTGATTAAGGACAACCACCTGGCGCTGGCGGCGGAGAAAAACCTCTCGCCGGCGGGAGCGGTCGAAGCGGCCCGAAGCTTTCTTTCACAATTGGATGCGCAATACGCTTCGAAGGAGATGCTGATCGAAGTCGAAATCGATCGCCTCGATCAGCTCGACTCGGTTTTGGCCGTCGGGCCAGATATCGTGCTCCTCGACAACATGAATCCGGCGCAACTTCAGGCCGCCGTGGCTCGGCGGAACGAGCTTGGCTCTCACGCCGAACTAGAGGCCTCTGGCGGCGTGTCGCTCGAAACGGTTCGTGAGATTGCCCAATCGGGCGTCGAGCGAATCAGCGTAGGCGGCCTCACTCATTCGGCCCGGTCGCTTGATATTGGGCTCGATTGGCTTGCATGCCCCCGTGGTTCGATAGAATAACTTCGGCAGAAGGGATTTACCACGGAGACACAGAGGGCACGGAGAAGAATTTATCTGCGGTTCCTTCAATCAATGTCTTCTCCGTGCTCTCTGTGTCTCCGTGGTTATTCTATTTCGCTCTTAGCAAGGCTGGGATGTTACCGACGGTATGTGTGCCGTGGAGGTGAAATGTGCGGTGTTGGGGGTGGCGACAAGGGGGCTCGGAGGGGCCGGTTTGTGTCGATTTTAGGCGTTATATCGTCGGCTTCAGGCCTTACCCGCTCATCCTTCGAGACGATCGTTTGACTGCCGCACAGTTGGTACTAGGTTTCACCTGAGGCTGGGCCTTTGGGGAGAGGCACGGCATCGTGACGCGGCGGGACGAGCTGGGAGCTTGAGGGGACCTCGCCGCGTCTTTTTTTATGCGCCGAGGTCGCCTGGTCGTCCTAAGTGGAGCGGCGTAAGTGGTTTATTACGGAAAGAGCTATTTAATCGCTATTCTGCTTGACGCGTGTTCAGGTGGCATTTATAAAGAAATCGTAGGGACAAAGTGCCGCATTTTTGTGCGACAAATTGTAGTCTCTACATGGCCTTCTTTCGGCAATTTTTTCGGAGTTAGACCTCATGAGTGTCAGATCGGCAGCGGCGAAGAGTTTCGCCCCGCTGTGCGCTTAGAGACATTCAAGAGCTCCGATATCTGGCCATCGCCAACCCCATCTGCCTGCGGGCGTCCTGGGTAGTTTTGTCGCTGTCCGTTAAAGCTGCTTTTGACCGGTGAGCATTCACCGCGATGTTCCTCGCACGGCCCCGTCCGGCACTAACGCAATCCACTCGGCCCCTCAAGGCTGTTTATTTGCCGTGCCGCCGACGCGTCACTCTTCAAGACGTTTCCGCGCCGATCTTTGTGCTTCAAACCCGCCGGTTTCTTCGGCCGGTTGTCGAGCATGACACTCTCAGTTCCGTTTGTACCCAAGATTTTCGAAGTGGGACGTTGTTCCGCAGCGGCAGAGAAAAAGGAAAGCAGCTATGATTAGCCGGACGTTCAGCACCTGGGCCAGCAACCTGCGTTTTGCCGGAGCTGTGCTCGCGATTCTTTCTTCGTTTGTAATGGGAACGGCCGCTTGGGCCGTGGATTCTTTTACCGCTAATTTCAGCGAAAAAGAGCTTAAGCTCGAGCACCCGGACAGCGCCGCGTGGGATAGCTGGTTCATGGGCGACATTGGCTATCAACGCATGGTCGAGCGCAACTCGCCATTTATCGAGCTGGTGAACGATATCAACTCGACCAGCAATATCACTGAGTTTCATTTGACAATCGGCGACAACCGCTTCAATTTCGCCCCGGTTGATGGCACCAGTCCGGTGAAGCTGGGGCGCACGACGCCGGGCTACTCGATTACAGGAAGCACGACGAACTCCGGTGACGCACTCGTCGTGAACATCGGCGGTACCGGCTTGAAGCCGGGCGAGGCGCTGAAGTTCAAGATCAAGCTCGGCATCGACGCATCGTTCGCCACGGAGTATGCCAACAAGTTCGGCAGCTCGCTGCCCGATTACCGTACGGTGTTGTTCGATATGAACGGCTTCAATGTGTACGACAATACGACCAATAAGAGCGACGAGGACAATGCCCAGGCGTATGTCCTATTTGGCACGGGTGAGAAGAGCGACGTTACGGTGTTTCAGGACCAAGAAGTCGCCGTGAGCCAGTATTACAACAACAGGCTCCGCAGCGGTTGCTGCTGCGTGGACGATCCTGTCCAGATCTTTCAACTCGAAGGCAGCACGGCGATTCCAGAGCCGGGCAGCTTTGCTCTGGCGATGCTGGGCGTGGGGAGTTTGCTGAGCTTCCGTTCGCGCCGCCAACGCGTGACCGCTTAGTTTTTCCTGACACTGAAGAGGATGGGTTAAATGGCAGCACACGTGGAGCCGAGCTACGGCGGCGGTGTGCCATTGCCTAGGCGGGCGGGCCAGACTCGCGTGCCCGAGTCGTCGTGCCGCCGCCGCCATCGTTGCTGTCGCCTGCGGAAGGGGCATCCATCGCGGCGCTCTCGTAGCGGTCGGGCTGGTCGCGGCTCTGGGCGAAAGCTGACTTATCGGCGCAGTTAAAGCGTTGGCCCAGGCGCGACGGCGTGGCTGTCCTCGTGTGGGGATCATAGGGTCTCTTCTGGTTGCTTTTCGCGATAAGCTCGGCGGGCGTTTTCTAGGTGGTTTGGGGACGCTTTGGTGGGGATGCGGCGTGGCCGCCGCCGCTAAACCCTTGGTGTGGGTGAGGGGGCTGCCGGGGCAGCTTGTTAAACTTTGCCGGTTGCGCAAAGTCTTTTGTTGGTATGGGTTTGGACGATTTTTCCAGGAGTTCGTTTTGTAACGAAAAAGAGCAAAGTACCGATTCTGCCGCTACCGATGTCAAAAGAGACTTTAACGGTCGTGCGGAAAGCAAGACTGGGTATCGGTACTCGCCGTACCCTGCTTTCCGGGTAGCACGTAGCGCCCGCTCGCGCTCGGCCATCGAATTAGGGGGGAATCGGGATGACATTACGCAACCTGTTTGCGACTGCGCTGGTAGGTACCATTGCAGTCATCGCTATCAATCGACCGTCGCTCGCGCAATCGATGTCGCAGCGTCACTATGTGGCTTCCAATGCACTGGCGCCGACACCGCAACCAGCGGCCAGTCAATCGCCGGCCGGCTCTACGCAACCGAGCCAGGCTGCTACGGGCAACTCGGGGGCGGATTACTTCACGCAGGCTCCGGGCGATGGCTACTATTCGGGCGGCTGCACCGACGGTTGTTGCGATCAGGGAGGTGGACTGATTTTTGGTGATTCGTGTGAGTGTGACAGTTGCTGCAATTCGGGTGGCCGGTTTTTTGTGACGGCCGACTATTTGTATGTGCGTCCTAGCTTCAGCGAGGCCACGGCATTTGTTCGCCAGGACCTGGGCGCAGGGACGGATGAGTTCGTGCCGCTCGATTTCGGGTACAACTCCTCGTATCGCTTTGGTGGCGGCTACCGGATGAGCTCGTGTGGCGATGAAGTTCGCTTCATGTTCACGCGGTTCAGCGGTGACGCTTCGGACGTGGCTTATTACGGCGACATTGTCCCGTTCACGGCCGATCCGCCGCCGGATGGGCGTACGGTTATTCATGCCGATGTGGATGCGAAGACGTACGATCTCGAATGCGTCAAAATCATTCCGCTCGGCGGCGGTTGTGGCGCTGGCTGCGGCGACGCTTGCGGTAGCGGCTGCGGACGGAGCTGCCCGGCGTGGGACCTTGCTTGGTCGGGCGGTATTCGTTGGGCCGACGTCGACTGGAGCCGGCAGTATACCGCGCTCGATGACACGAACTTCCCTGTGACCGATGCACGCACGGCGATGACGTTCCAAGGCGGCGGTATCCGCACAGGCCTTGAAGGGCGTCGCTACTGGGGCTGTGACGGTTGGCTGAGCCTGTACGGTAAGGGCAACGTGTCGTTGCTCTTGGGCGATGTGAACATTGATACGGTCCGTTCGTCGGATGACGGCAATACCACGGTTCGCCAGTACTACTCGAATCGGCAGTTGATCCCGATGTTCGACTTCGAAGCGGGCCTGACGGCTCAAGTGACTTGCCACACGGCGATCACGGCCGGCTACTTGTTCAGCGCGTGGAGCGATCTGGGCTTCCGCAACTCGTTCGACGTGTGCGATTGCGGCGATGCGACGACGCCGGCTCTCTTGGCGACGAAGTTTGACGACGCCAACATCCTGGGCTTCGACGGCTTGTTCGTTCGCGTCGAATACGCGTTCTAACGAGAGAACTACTTCTCCGAGGGTCGGCATCGCAAGGTGCCGGCCCTTTTTTTGTGCGCTGGCAGCGAAGGCATTTACCACGGAGACACGGAGGGCACGGAGAAGATGTTGCCCGTGGGCAAGGTCGCAAGTATGCGCTCTAGATGGAATCGATGGGGGCAGTTTTGGCTGCTATTCGATGGGCGTGTAGATAGCGTCACCGAACTTTGTGCCATCATCGTATTCCGATTCGATTTTGAACGGTGTTGGCTTCAGATGCTTGAGCGATAGGTGTTTGGAAAGACGTTCACGGATTTGTTCGTCGTTGTCTTTCTCCGATCCATTCACGCGGACCTCGACAAATCGGGCATCGGCGTTGATCGAAAACTTTTGTCCTTCCTCGTTCTCGCCGGAGGCGACGATGCGAAATACGGTGCCATCGCGAAGCTTCACTTGCAGCTTGCCATTGATGATCAGTTGATGATCGTAGAGGTAGGTCAGGCCGTAGCGCCCACCGGTCTCGTCGTTGACAGGCTCGGTCCAAGTGATCGAGGTTCCAGCAAGGTCGCGCCAATCGGTGACTTTCAGGAAATTGAGTCCATCAAAACTGACATGCGGCGATAGGCTGTCGCCGCTGATTTCGCGTCCTTTGGCCTCGAAGCGGATCGACCAACTCAGCGCTTTTCCCTGGCCGTTGTTGTATGTGTCGCACCAATACGGATCGGGCAGTACGGCGACGATTTCGGCGCGATCGATTGCGTACTCATTGCCATCGAAGACGAATTGATGTTTCTTGGTCACTTCAGGGGAGGAGCTAGATTTGGAGGCGGGAGAGTCGGTGCATCCGAGGGCGAGAATGAACAGAATTGCTGCCGAGTGATGGTGCTCAAACGCCAGTGCCGAACCGTGATGCTTGCTGGTGCTCACGAACATTGCGATTCCTTCCAATGTGGCGCGGGCTAGAGGTTGTGATGGGTTGCCGCGGAGCGGACAACCTATTCTACAATAGTGCGCAGTTGAGGAGGGCCGACACGGTGGAGGCGAAAGAAGAACCCTCACCTAACCTCTCCCTAAAAGGGAGAGGGATCGGAAGGCTAGTGCGTCGCTAGAGTGCGAAGCTAGTGGGTTGCCAGGAAGCGTTCGCGGCGGGTGCGGCGTTCGGCGCGCAGGCGGGCGCGGCGCTTGATTTCGCTGGGCTTTTCGTAGAATTCGCGAACTCGCATTTCCTTCTTGATGCCGCTGCGTTCGACCAGCTTGCGGAAACGGCGGACGGCTTCTTGGGCCGATTCCTTGTCGCGTAGAGTCAACTTAACCACACATGCTCCTGTCTGTGAATCATTGGTAAACGGGGGCCACCGGCTGGTTTGTGCGGGTGGGACCTATCATTGTAGGCCAAGATAGTAGCGATTGTCTATGGCACCTGGCTGGCGAACTATGTTAGAAAAACCGCGAGCGAGTAGGTGATTTATGGAAAAAACGAAGCCAAATTGCTTTCCGCGGCTGGCTGCGGTAACCGGTGGTTTGATTGTTTTTGCTACACTCGCTTTTCTAAATTTGGACGGTTATCACAACGAGCCATACGGGCCGGGAGATCTGTTAGGGGAACCGCCCGACATCAATTGGACGCACGGTTGGCCATTCGTAGGTGTGGGGCGAAGTTCGGTAGGTACTGGTCCGTTGGTAGTTGCAAACGTGCAAATGACCATAACGAGTCGCTGGCCATTTGACGACACGCCGATTCACTATGTTTATCCAGGTTACTTGTGCGCGGATATTGCAATTCTGGTTACCGCGGTCGTCGCCACTGTTTGGAGTATCAATGAGTTGCTCAAGCAATCGATGAAACAATTGAGCTACGGCATGAAATTCTTGTTCGTAGCTATGACCTTGGTAGCGGCAGCTATGCTCACTCGTTCCTATTGGATGGATCGGATAATTCAGTATCGATTCGCAATAATCGTTTTGGTCCTGGCTGCAGCCTGCGTGGTTTGTGGGATCGCGAATGTATTGGTTCGAACTGCGCATCGATCGATGCCTGCCAGGCGGGCCTAACTACGAAAATCGCATAAACTCGCTTTTTGCGGGCTTGTTGCGACTTTGAATTTGGATCGTCAGAACGATGAACCTAGACACCGAGCAAATTGATGTAATCGATGAACAGCTTATTGCCGGAAATATCATTGCCGCAATTCGAGAATATCGCAGATTGACTGGCTCTGAATTGGGAGACGCCAAGCGGTATACGGGTGATCGCCTAAAGCAACTTCAAAAGGAGAACTCCTTAGAAGTCTCGAAAACGAGCCCTACACAAGGACTGTCGCCAGAGATGCTGCGGCAGATTAAGCCGCTTCCTGAAAGTGACTTACACGGCTTTCGATCAACTCTCAATCAGATTGAGAAAGTGCTATACGGATCGAATTATGCTGTGTCGCTTTCGGTCTGCGGTGCGATGCTTCCAGCCACGTCTGAGTTGCCCATAAATGAATTGATGTCAGTTTTCTATCCCAGTTCAACTCCGCAGAATGCAAAGATTTCACGTGTGAGTTCGGAAGAACTTACGGCTGACGTTACCCAATGCCTCACCTGTGAGGGCAGCTATTCAGCGGAAGCACTTATGCCGGAGTATTGGCGGCAGTTGAATGCATTGGTGCCCCTGGATTCGTCATCCATTTATTCGTATGACAGCGATGTAGGTCTTCCTGGCGACTATGTTTTTTGGTTCTTCGCGTATTTGATACACAATCCAAATGCAAATCGATGTGTGGTCATTACCGGGATGTCGAGCGACTAAAAGTAGAACGGGCGGGGATTCTTCGTTTCGTGGGCGCTTCTAAAACCGCTCCGCTCATGCACGAACCAATTGCCGATATAAATCGATCGTCTGTTTGGCCATTGCAGTGGCGTGGTAACGGTTGTGGATGGCGCGTTGGCCGTTGAGGCCGAGAGCAGGAAGGTGGGTCTCGCAAAGCCTCGACCCCATACGCATCAAGTTAAGGAAACTGGTCTGGTAAAAAAGCGGGAAGTACCTTTTGGTGGAGTAGTGATATGACGCAACGACTCGAACCGAAGAAGGAACTTCCCGATGCGGATTATTCCACAGATGGCGGCGGAACTGCAAAGTTTGCTGGCCACCACGGCCGAAGAGATCGGAAACCGATGTCAACTGATCAAACGCCGGCGTGAATTCACGGCCCCGTCGCT
>CAZJWY010000048.1:0-18833 GCA_964549545.1 uncultured Planctomycetaceae bacterium
CGTGGGCATGGCACCCTTACCGCGTGGTGTCATTTGCTGCGCAGGCATCATTAGTTGCCGGACCGGCATACGCTGAGGTTGCGCTCGATCCGTGGTTTAATCCGCAGAACCCCGACCTTGGAAATATTGCCAGCGATGGCTCCGGCGGCCGCCAAACCCAAATTCGTCCATTAGAGGCAGATGAAGTCGGCTATGTGTGGAAGTTTTTTCCGCCTCATTACCAACTTCCGGAATATTTTCCCGACCCTCCGCCGCCCACGCCCGCACAGGACGATATTTTTTTGACGGCCGGCACTCCACTCGTTTTAGTATTGCCGCAGCTCCAACATTTTCCGAACGGCGCGGACGTTTCGGTTTCCCATGCGATTGATGGGCAGCAAATAACAGTTGATGCGTCGATCCACTATTTAGGCTACAGCACCGCTACCATTTATGGGCCACATGAGTACCTGCACCCGCTTGGAGCGCTTGATGCGGGACAGTACCGACTCACGTTGAGTTTTGCTTGGTCTTCAGAATTTGGTCCGTCCGATCCTTCCGTCACAACGGGTTACATTGACTTCGTAGTCCATGCCATTCCCGAACCATCGGCGTTGACTCTTATCTGTTCTTCCGTATTTGTTTTATTGCCAGTGATTTGTCACAGAACACGGGTGCGCCCCCTAATAAGGCGTCGCAGTTGACCCACCGGCAACGCGGGTGGTTTGGCTTTTCGTGTTTTTCGTGGATATACTGCGATCAATCCCGCCACCGGTTCCGGCGGATAACCGGACTTTGGCATTAGTCAGCAAGTGACAATTTCATCACGAACGCCCGAAGGCATTTCGCAACGCTGTCCGATTTGCGGTGAAGTGGCAGCGATCGAGCCATCGTATCCAGGAGGCGATGCGTGTTGCCCGGCGTGTGGCACTTACTTTGGTGGTTTCCAAAACACGGAAGAAGTCCTACGCCATTCCAGAAGGATGCTCTCCGATCGCCTCCACTAGTCGGCTGAAGCTCGCGCGGATTTCTTGATAGATTCTCGCCAGTTCCGTTTCGACGTGTTGCGGATTCTCAGGGATCTTTTCGATCAACTGGCGAACTTGTTGCTCTTGCTGTTTCAGAAATGTGCGGTGCGACCGACTCGCGGCAAGCAGCAACTGGCCGAGCAATTCGATCACTAGTTTTTCGTCGACCGTTTCCTTATTGGCCTCGTTCGTCGGCTGGCTCGGCAGACTATCGAACTCTACGGTCTCGCGATTCTTTTCCTGACGCGGTCGGAAAAAAGGATGCAACACGATAGCGGCCCTCGCAACAACCTGGCGACAACGACATTCTGCCACCCGCCATGGCAAGCAACCGAGCGTGGCTTCCGTTTCCCGCAACAACCACTATTCATACCATACCCCCCGACAGAATGAAACAAATACCTCCGTCCGGCCAAAAGAATAGGAAATAAGGCCGGTCCATAGCGCAAAACCCCTGGAAAACGTGGCATGCCACAGGTGGCTAGGGGCCATCCGGGGGTTGCCCAGGCAAGAAGGGTGGCACGCCCTGACATTCGGTTTAGCTGACCTCTAGCGGTTGCGAACAAACGCCGCATGCGCAACATCTCAGCAATAGCGCCGGAAGCATCCTACGATCGTGTCCGTTGTGTCGTCGTGGTTCACCTCTTCTGCATTGAACGGCTTCTAGCATCCCGCCGCCGTCTCATCCCCCGGCAATCCCATCGCCTCGCGGATGCGCTCTGTGACCAGTGCTGTTAGCTGTTCATCGCTCAGTTCAGCGATCTGCTGCTTCGTAATCGGCGGCCCGAACGCGAGACGAATGGCATTCAGACGCGGGTAAACTGCGCCGCGTGGCAGCGCATCGTACGCGCCGACGATGCCGACGGGAACGATCGTCGCCCCGCTCCGCCGCGCGAGCAGGCAGAAGCCGGGGAGCATTACGTCGAGATTGCCATCGCCGGTTCGCGATCCTTCGGGAAAGATGAGCACCGCGTTCTGGTCTTTGAGCAACTCGAGCGTCGTGCGAATGCCAGCGAGCGCGCCGCGTTCGCGGTCAATCGGCACGGCGCCGAGCGAACGAATCCACAGGCTGAATGGCCAAAAGAACAAACCGATCCGGGCCAGGTATTTGAGCTGCCGCGGGCAGGCGACGCCGACCAGCACCGGGTCGAGATTGCTCTGGTGATTCGAGAGTAATAACACTGGCCCTTCGACCGGCACATAACCTTTGCCGGTAAATCGAAAGCCAAACCACACTTTGCTGATGGCAAAGCACGGACACCACAGCAAGGCGTACCAGAACCAGGCGGCGAGCTTTTGTTGCTTCATCACTTTTTGAGGATGCAGGATGGAGGATACAGCGGACAGGGAGTGGATTTCAGCAAACCCTCTTCCCTCCATCCTGCATCCTCATTCCTCGTTTCTCACCTGGTTCTACTTGGACTGCTTCATTCTGACGATCGATTCCAACTTGCCCACGACCTCATCCGGCGACAGGCCGTCCGTCGACACTTCGATCGCATCGTCCGCTTTTCGCAGTGCGCCGACGGTTCGCGACTGGTCGCGCTCGTCGCGCAGGCGTTGATTGGCCAGCACTTCCTCGAACGGAATCTCTTCGCCGCGCCCCAGCAAATCGAGGTGCCGCCGCCGGGCTCGTTCCACTTCGTCGGCAACCAGAAAAATCTTGCACTCGGCATCTGGGAAGACGACGGTTCCCTGATCGCGCCCCTCGGTCACGACATTGCTTCCCTGGGCCGCGGCCCGTTGCCACAAGACGAGTTGCTCGCGCACGGCCGCGTTGTCGGCTGCGTAATGAATCAATGTGCTGATGTCGAACTTGCGAATCGCCGACGTGACATCCCGGCCGTCGAGGAAGACGCGATTGTCGATCAGCTCGACGCAGATCTCCCCCGCCGTTTGCGCGAGCTGCTCGCTATCGGCCAGGTCGCACCCGCGCTCACGGGCCGCGAGCGTCACAGCGCGATACATCGCCCCCGTGTCGAGAAACCGAAACCCGAGCCGCCGCGCCAGCTCTCGCGCTGCGCTACTTTTCCCGGCTCCGGCAGGTCCATCGATGGTTACGATCATGAGGAAAGTCTAGAGCTGAGAGTCAAGAGTCCAGAGCCAGAGAAGATGAGTTGGTAAGCCAAAAAGCCTTCTGGCTCTTGACTCTTGGCCCTCGACTCTCAGCCCTTTTTCACCATTCTGCTTCAATCTGCACCCAGGCGTACGGGCCGATGTCGAATTCGGCGCGGCCATTGGTTAATGATAATACCTCGGTCCGATTGCCGCGAAAATCGCTGATCCAGGCCGACTGAAACGAATAGAAGGCGGATAAGGTCGTTTGCGTATCGCGTCCCTCGGTTTCCAGCAGCCGCACGCGCACTCCATGCAGCGGCGGGGCGAGCGGCTCGATATGAGTGAATAAAACGTTCCGAGCGCCCACGTGCAAAAACCACCCACGCGGCGCCGGCAGCGCGGCTGGCGAGGCACAAATATACGGATCGCAGGCGCTCCATAGCGCGACCGCCGCGTGGGTCGGATACGACTGATCGATCCCGATGGCGAACTGAAACCGTCGCCGCTCCTCGCCAGCCGCCAGGAGTAGCGTATCGAGCCACTGCGGGCTGGCCATGCGGTGAAACGGCAGGCCGAGCGCGAAGCACGTGATATGGCCATATCCATCGTCGATGTCGATCCACTCCGACGAATCGATGCACTCGCGCGTCGTGCCGAGACCGCTCCAGTTTTTGCCGCGACGAATCTCGACCGCCTCGGCCGACCACGCCAGCCGGCTGGCGAAATACGATTTCCAAATATCACCGGCCGGCAGGTGTTGCGGATCAAGCTCGACATCAACGATGGCCGCCGGCAAGCCGCGAACCGCGCGGACCCGCTGCGTGAAATTGGCGAGCAAGTCTCCGGCCGCGCCGAGGATTCGCCCCTGCGACGTGATCTCGCCGATCGCGGCGTCGTTGCGCGAAATCCCGACCTGGTCGGCAATCATCTGCGTTTGCGCCGGTTCTTCGCCCAGTTGGTGATGAAACACCAGTCGCTGCGAAACGCGGGTGTTCCGGTCGCGATGCGTGCGCAACGATTGAATGCCACCAGTCTTCAGGCTGACCGTCAATTCATATCGCTCGGTGCGCAGCGACAAGTCTTCGGCGATCGGTTTCGACGGAGCGCCGAGTGCCGTGGAGAAACTGGCGAAGCCGCACCCCGGCACTTCCGGCAGGCAGTGAACCGGCGCCGCATGCGAGCCTGCCGTCGGCTCCAGCACATCGGCGCCGATGATCTGCGCGCTCGGGATATTCCAGGGGTTAATTGCGACCAACTCTGCGCCGCCCGATTCGGCCGCCTTCGCCGCGGTGAAACCGGCGAGCGCCGCCAGGCCGCTCGCGACTTGGTGCTGTGCATGCGCGACGCTGCTGCGATGCGCATCCACCCGCGATGAAATCAGGTTCAGCCCATGGTCGCTAGCGCCGCGGCTCGGGTATTCGTGCGGATAGAAGTTCGTCCAGTCGTCGGCCTCGCGGGTTTCACGAAAATACTCGTCGAGCGTGACGAGCTTCCCTAGCACCGGTCCGAAACGTGCGACGCGACGCAGGTCATCGAAATATTCACACTCAGTTCCCGGCCAGGCCGCCAAGAGAATCGTCGCGACATGATCGTGCGCGATAGTATCACTTACGCGCTCGGCCAGCTTGAGCCACGTTTCCGGCCGCGAGGCGTCGAGCGGCAACGTCGCGAGCGCTTCGAGCTTCGCGCCGTCGGGGCCCCAATTCGTTTTTCGCTGATCGGCTTTCGGCAGCGGCCCGCCGTCGAAGCCGGCGTGCAAAGCGCCGCGAAAGCCTAGGCTCTTGATGGCCGTTGGCAGCAGCGGCGAAAATTCAGTCGCGAATTGGCCGTACACCTCAAACTCGCGATCAAGATGACGCCGCGCCGCTTTCTGTCCTTCGGCGATCTCGGCTAGCAGCGACTCGGGCGCCAAATGGGCCGACGCGCCCCGCATCGTGCCCCCGACGATGCTTGCCCAGCCCTCCTCGATCGCCTGCCGCAGCTCGGCCAGCGTCTCGGGATACTCGCGCGCCATGAGGTCAAGCTGCTCGCCCGTAAGGAGCAAGTTGGTCCGCGCGCCGCTCGCCAGTTTGGCTCGAAGCGACTCGCCGAGCGTCGAATCGGCTAGCAGAGTGACGTCGACCACATAGAAGTCGACCGAGTAAACATGGTTACGCGCGTCGGACAACAGATCGAAGGCGCGCGTCAACTCTTCGCGCTCTGTTTCGGTGTTCCCGGTCATCGCGGCCGCCGCCGCGGCGCGAACGGCATCGGTGAATTGATCCGTATCGAGCACGCTGCTGTAGCGCAACGCGCGTGTGATCAACTCGACCTGCAAATAGGCGTAACCGAGCGCGAAAAAATTGGCAGCGCTCTCGTTAGAGACTTTAGTTTTTTCTAAGTCGATGTCGGCGGCGATGAGCACCGCGGACACGGTCTCTGGACGCGACGGCGTGGCATCCACCGGCGGCGGATTGCGAGGCGATGTCGCGCGAAGTCGCTCGGCCCAATCAGGCGGCATCCGCTCGCGGCTCGACGAGGGAATGACCACCAACTCCCCTTCCAGATCTGACGGATCGGGCGGTTCTTCCGATGGATGGTAGCCCGGCAGCGCTTGGGTGGCGTGGATCAGGGCCGGGTGCCACAGCCCGGTCAGGCTGGCCAGCAGGTCGGCCACTCCGGGCCCGGTCAGGTGGCTCGGAAAATCGTCGAAGCCGCGGCAGGGCAAAATCACGGATGCTCGTCGAATCGTCATGATCGTAACATCCTATCTGACAGCGTTTTAAGGCGAAAGTCACCTGCCCGGGTCTCGCTGGCGTCTTGGCTCTCGCCTCGCGGCAATAGTTCGGTCTCTGGAAAGAGAACACAGATTGCCGGTCCAAGTTGCTATTCAATTAAAAAAGCACGAGTAAAATAAAAATGGGACCAGCCTCCCGCTCGGGAGCCTATGTCACCCGGTGCGTTTGCATCGGTTCGTAACGTCTTGCCGTAACGTTTGTTGCGGGCCGCGCGCGAGCAAGGCCGCGCCGCATGGGCGTTCTGGCTAGGTGGTGCGTGCGCGCCTACAGTTTTATTAGTAGAGGCCCGTCGCGAGCGGATCGCGGCGGTTCGGAATAGAGGTTCTCGTCTATGGCGAAGAGTGACGCCGTTTGGGGTATCGATATTGGCCAATGCGCGCTGAAGGCGCTCCGTTGTCGTCCACACGACAAGGACGAAAAGCGGCTGGTCGTCGAGGCCTTCGACTACATCGAATACCCGAAGATTCTCACGCAGCCCGAAGCCAACCGCGACGAGCTGATCCGGGAAGCTCTGCAACAATTCGTCTCGCGCAACGATCTGGCGGGCGAGAAAGTAGCCATCGCGGTTCCTGGCCAGAGTGGCCTTGCCCGCTTCATCAAGCTGCCACCGGTCGAGCGGAAAAAAATTCCAGACATCGTCAAATACGAAGCCCGCCAGCAGATTCCGTTCGCGCTCGAAGACGTCGTTTGGGACTATCAGCCCCTCGTCGGTAGTGAAGACGAAGGCTACGCGATCGAAACCGAGGTGGGCCTCTTCGCCATGAAGCGCGATCAGGTGGCCCGTCACCTCAAGCCGCTCGAGGAAGCTGGCATCGATGTCGAGATCATCCAACTCGCGCCGCTCGCGATTTACAACTTCATCTGCTTCGACCGATTGAATGTCGAAGGTCCGTACGATCCAGCCAATCCACCGCAGTCGACCGTCATCATCTCGCTCGGTACCGATACGACCGATCTCGTGATCACGAACGGTTACCGCGTGTGGCAGCGCAGCATTCCGATCGGCGGCAATCACTTCACCAAGGCCCTTACCAAGGAACTCAAGCTCACGTTCGCCAAGGCCGAGCACCTCAAGCGCAACGCCATGAAAGCGGAAAACCCCAAGGCGGTTTTTCAGGCGATGCGGCCGGTGTTCAGCGACCTCGTGGCCGAAATTCAGCGCTCGATCGGCTTTTTCACGAGCAACAATCGCAACGCCAAGCTTGGCGAGATGGTCGCTCTCGGCAACCCGATGAAGCTCCCTGGCTTGCAGCGGTTCTTGTCGCAAAACCTCGATCAACAAGTGAAGCTGGTCGACCAGTTCAACAACCTGGCCACCGGTACTGCTACCGCCGGACCGCAGTTCAAAGAGAATCAACTTACGTTCGGCGTGGCGTATGGCCTCTGCGTGCAGGCCCAGAATCATGCCCAACTGCGCACGAATCTGCTGCCCGAAGAAATTATCACGACGCGTCTCGTGAAAGCGAAGAAGCCTTGGGCCGTGGCGGCTGCCGCGGTTTTGCTGCTGGGGCTCACGATCAACTACTTCATGCACTACTCCGCGCTGATGACCGCCAATAAAGATGATCCGCGCATGGCGGCGCAGATGACAGCGGCCGACGCTGTCGCCAAGCAAGCGGCTGATTTCACGAGCCAAAACACGGAGCTCGTCGCGCAGTTCGACAAGATCGTGACCACGGCCAAAAACTTGCAAAGCAACGTCGATGGGCGTTTGCTCTGGCTCGAGTTGCTCAAGGCGATCGATACCGCAATGCCGAAAGACACGCGCCCGGCCGACAAGCGCCAAGAAACCGAGGTCGACATCGCGCAGCGGCCCGAGCTACATATCGAAGCAATCGAGTGCGAGTTCAAGCCAGACCTGGGGCCCTGGCTGGCTAGCGCTCAACGTTTCTACACGCCGCCGTCGAAGCCCGATGCTCCGGCTGCGCCCGCGGCGGCCGCTCCGGCCGATCCTGCTAACCCGGCAGATTCCACAGCCGCGCCAGCGCCCGATCAAACGGCTGAGGCTGCTCCTCCGGCCGAACCATTGCCAGCCTCGCCCGAGTCAGCTTCTGGCGATCCGACAGCGCCCCTTGCCGAAGGCGCGGCCGTGAGTGCCAATGCCGGCTGGATCATCGAAATACGTGGCTTCCATCTGCACAACAATCTCGATGGAAAATTCAAAGTTGGTCCGGAAGGCGAAGCTGAAGAGTTTCTCAAGCGCACGTTCATTAAAGAGCTTGAGCTCGGCAAGGTGAAATTGCCCGACGGCCCCAATGGCGATCCGGTCGAAGTGTCGATGGCCGATTTGGGAATCAAAACGCCGGTCGTCGTCACGGCCGAGAAGACTCGTCCAGTCACCTACTTTGTCGCGTCGCCCGATAGTACCGGCGCCATGCCAACCATGGGCTCGATGCCAGTTGGTCCCGAAGGCATGAGTCCCGGCGGTCCAGGCGCCGCCACGCCGGGCGTCGAGCAGCCCAAGTTGTTCAAGCTGCGCAAATATCGTTTTATCGTTCAATTCGCCTGGCAGCCCCAACCGCGTGGTCAGCGCATCGAGAAGGCAGCGCAGAAGAAAGCGGCCACGGCCAATACCGCCGCGGCACCGGCCGGCACCGAAGTATCTCCTCCTAGCTCGTAGAAAGTTCGTTCGTCATGGATCAAGTGCGTACCGCTTTATTGTGGCTCAAACGGCATCACTTCTGGGTGCTGTGCGGGCTTGTTGCGCTCGTCTCGCTGTTTAGCTGGGCAAAAGCTTCAAGCAAGTTGAGCGCAATCTTCGCTGCCAATCAAAGCGCGATCCAAGGCCAGTTCACGAAAGTCAAAGGGGTGCGGAACGAACCGTTCCACCCAAATGAAGACGTCAACTCCAAGCAGCAGGCCCAAACCGCGCAGCAAGCGGCCGCCGTCGCCAAGCTGTGGGAGCAATTGTACAACCGGCAGCGCGAGCATGTGCTCGAGTGGCCGCCCGAATTGGACAAAGACTTTCGCGATCATGTCGAAAAGCTGCAATTTGGCGACGAGATTCGATACGACTTGCGAAATCACTATCAAAATTACATCGAGAACCACTTCCCTGCCCTGCCCAAGGCGATCGAGGCGCGCCCGGTTGATCCGAGCGTAGCCGCCGGCGGACCAGGCGGCGAGTTCGGACGCGGCATGTCGTTCTCCGAAATGCCCGGCGGCGCCGAAATGCTCGACGACGGCAATTACATCACCGAATGGTCCCCAGCCGATCAAGCACGGATTCGAGAGGAATTGAACTTCCGCGAGCGGCCGTCGTCGCTCAAGGTTTGGGTGACGCAAGAGAATTTGTGGGTCTATCACACGTTGCTCGATGTCATCGCCAAGACGAACAAGGCGGCCAACGCCACCCGCATCTCGAACGCGGCGGTTCAACAGATCGGCGAATTGGCCGTAGGCCCGCAAGCCGGCATGGGCAGCCACACGAGCGGTCGGCTGTGGATTCAGCCGGTGGAAGCGGTAGCATTAGGGCCGCCCGGGCTTGGTCCCGAAGGCGGCGCGCCTCCGGGGCTTGGTCCTGAAGGTGGTGGCGCACCTCCTGGTATGGGGCCGGAATTTATGGCCGGACCAGGTTTGGGCAATGGCCCGATGACTCCCGAGCAAGAGAAGGCCTTCCTCCTGACCAATCGTTACCTCGATGCCAACGGCAAACCGATTCCGTTTGGTGGCGGCGCGGCTGCCCCTTCGCCCGATGGAACGCCCCCCGCGACGCCCGATCCAGCCGCCACTAGCGGGCCGCTCGATCTATCGGTCTTCGGCACGGAATATAAACGGCTTCCAGTGCGAATGGCTTTAAGGATGGACCAACGTTGGTTGCCTCAGTTAATTGCCGAGTGCGCCAGCCAGCCGCTCCAGATCGAGGTACAGGAAGTTCGCATGAATCCGCCGGAAGGCATCGCCGGAGCAGGTGGTCCTGGCGGCGGCGGGCCGGGTGGCCGCCCGGGCGACGCCATGGGCGGCGGTGGGAGCGTGTTTCCCGAAGAGCCCCCCTACCAGCCCTTCCCTACCGATACAGAAATGGTCAACGTAATCCTTCAAGGCACGGTTTACATCTTCAACAAGCCGAACCCGGCGGTACTGCAAACGCCGGGCGGCGCGGGCGGCGAGCAAGCGCCGCCACCGACAACCGCCGCTGCTCAATAGCCATAAACAGGAAGCATATAGGAGCTCGCAACGATGGCGACAATCAAAGGCAAAGGTAAGTTCGTCAGCTTGCTATTGCTGCATGGCGAGAAGGTGGCGATCGGACTCGTGGGCGTGATCGCCCTCTGGTTCATCTACAAATCGCTCGGCCTGCCGCGCCTCGGCAGCGACTACCAAGCAGATAAGCTAGAGTCGGAAATCACGCAGACCAGCAATGCGATCAAAGAATCCAGTTGGGACAAAGTAGTTGCCGATCAACCCGACAAAGTCAAAAAAGTGCAACCCATCGCCGACAAAGGCGATTTGGGAGTGAAGATAGGAGACTATGTCTCACTCGATCCGGCCGGCAAGCCGCGGTTCGGATTCGAAAACGCGATCGTCGCGCCCATGATTCTTCGCGAAGATCCCGTGCTCTTGAATGCGATCGACGTGCGGGCCACCGGCTCCTCGGGGCTGTTCGCGTTTGTCGACGAAGAGATTCGCAAGCAGCAGCAGTTGCGATTGGCGGAGCAACAGGCCGAAGCGGAAAAGAAAGCGCTTGCGGACCAGAAGAAAGCAGAGAAGGCGGCGGCCGAAAACACGGGCAGGCGAGGCGGCCGCGGTCCGGATGGAGGCCCTGGCGAAGGGCTCGGCAACCAGCCAATCGATCCGGCCCATCCGAAGCGCCGCCAAATCCAAAGCGCCATGGGTCGCCCAGGGGGAATGTCCTTGCAGGGCGGCGAGCGCATCGAGCGCGCCTACTGGGCCTGCGTGACGGCGAAGGTGCCGATTCGCGAGCAACTAAAGCTCTACCAAGACGCCTTGGAAAAAGCCCGCGGCGCCGATCCGACCCGTGACTTCCCTAGCTATGTCGCCTTCTTTGTCGAGCGAGCCGAGGTCATCCCAGGCAAAGAGCTGGAATGGAAAGCCGTCCCACTTTTTGACGGACAGCAACAAAGCATCGCACAAAACAAACCTCTTACCGGACCGCCGGGACATGCAGTGGCCGAGAAACCGTTTAATCGACTGGTGGATGCGGCTGCTAAATTTTGGGCGGTAGGTCTTACTCCAGATGTAATCGACGAACGTTTTGCGGAGTATCCGCTGACGTTGCCTCTTCCTCCGCTGATCGGCCGCGAATGGGGCACCGAAGCGACTCATCCGGATATTCCGCTCGCCATCAACACACCACCGCTCGAGCCAGAGAACGAGCCGGCGGCCACCGAAACGGCCCCGCCCGAAGCGACAAATGCTGATCCCAACGCGGAGTTCGGCAGCTCGCTGCTGCAACCTCGGCAAGGACCCGCCGGCGCTCCTGGTTTTGCCGGGCGACCGGGTGGTGAGTTTGCCGGCATGCAACCGGGCGGAGCTTATGGACGCGGCCGCGGTGGACCCGAGGGAATGATGCCGGGCATGGGACCAGGAATGGGCCCCGCCGGACGCCGCTTTGTCGGCGAGCCTGGCATGGAAATGGGCCCGGGCGCGATGCGCGGAGGTGGCGGCGCTGGAGTCGCCCAACAGCACACCTTCCTCCCCAAGGGCGTCGATTATTATTTGCTGCGGTTCTTCGATTTCACCGTCGAACCCGGCAAGAAGTACAAATATCGCGTCAAGCTAGTGCTTTCCGATCCGAACTTCGGCATGCCTCAAGCCGTGCTCGCGCCGGCCGCGCTTGACCGACAAGCGAAAGAAGCTCAGGCTGCTAAAGCGCGCAATACGCAGAAGCCGTATTTCCGCATGGTGGAAAAATGGAGCGATCCCTCGCCGAGCGTGGGAATTCCCATGGCCGGCAACGTGCGCCTGGCCGATGTGAAGTTGCCCGCCGCAGACAGGTACAACGATGAGCCATCGGTCAAGTTGCTCGTCGAAGGGTTCGACGCCGACGAGACCGGCACGCTGATTCAAGGCGCGACCGAGCGAGACGTTCGCCGCGGCTACGTCGCCAACCTGGTCGGAGACGCACAGTACCAGCCCGATCCGACGATGGTCGACGTGAAGTCGGACTTCAAGTTCTTCACCGGCATGACGCTGCTCGATGTCGACGGCGGCGGCAAGCTGGTGCGCGACTTGACGGTGCCCTCGCGCGTTCTCGTAATGGGGCCGGCGGGTGAAATGTATATCCGCAACGAACTGGACGACAAATCCTACGTGCAGAATTACCATGCGATCTTCAACGAGCAGCCAGCCAACATGGGCCCCGATGGTCCCGGCGGCCCACCGGCAGGCCGCGGCCGTAGCCGCGGCCGTCGATAGTCTTCTTCGATAAGCTCTTGCGCGGAGAGGTAGTGAATCGAATCACGAAGGATACGGAGAAGAAATAGATTTATCATTGATAATCGAAAATTGGTCATTGGCCATTTCAGAAATGACCAATGACCAATTACAAATTTGCAATGACAAATATTTTTTCTTCTCGGTGCTCTCCGTGTCTCCGTGGTATATAGATCCTTACTTTGCTCTCTCATCGTGCCCGTCGCGCCGGCGTGGTTCTCTGTCAGCAATGCTTGCGAATAAAGCCATGGCTGTTTTTTGTGCTTGAATTGGCGTTTATGACGTTATTTTCCGCGGTTTATCGGCACTAGCACTTCTGGCAGTGCGTCTGTATTTTTTCTGGCGATACCGGCAAAGCGGTCTTGACCGCTCTCTACCGTCGCAGTAATTTTCCGCTCCTCATCTGCCCGGAATCGACCGTGATCGTATGTTTCGCCTACTCGTCTTTGTCGAATCGATGCGATCGGAATGCGGCTCGTTTCCCAACTTGGTCCTAACTCGAAGCATTTGAGCAACGGGTCAACGTAACAGCGACAACGAACAAGCGGGCGGCCAGCGCCCTCAACCAATGCACAAGGTGTTGTCGCCCAGCGAACCCGCGCTTGAAGTAGCAACGAGTTGAGAACGACAAACATGCGAACTATTCTACTCATCGCCCTGGCCCAAGCGTCGTCGCTTGTGGCATTCTGTGATCTTCGAGCGCAAGCGCCCGTCAACACCGCGGGCGTCGCGCAAGCTGGAGAGCGGCCCAACGTCGTAAAGCCGCTCACGCGCGAAGACGCCGATCTGATGCTTCGCGAAGCCCACAGCGCGATCGAGCAAGGCCGGTTGGCCGACGCCGAAAAGATCATCACGCGGGTCGAGAACGCCCACGTGCAATTCCCGTTCATTCACACCGGCCCGACCCCCGCGTCGCTCCGCAAGGAGTTGGCCCGCGCCGAGCGGTTGCGGTCGGCATCGAAGGCGCTCGCTCACGATGAGCCAATGGGCGCGAAAAAGTATTTGCCCTTCTCGCGCGGCAACAATAGCCCGGCGGTTGTAAAGCCCGATCCGTTTGCCGGTCGTGGCCGCAACGTCGATCCGATCGCGGCGCCGACTTCAAGCCCGGCGTCGACTTCGACGACAAATGATCGCCTGTCCCAGAATAATCCGTACGCGGGGCTCACAGGGAAGCCGGCCGGGTTGACTGCGACCAACGGTGAATTGTCGGTTCCCAATTACCCGCGCGCATCCAATGAGAGCATGTCGCCTGCCGCGCGGAGTGCGAGCGATTCTCTGGCGACCACCGCGAAAGACACCGATGCCGTGGGACTGGCTCCGCAAAAATCCCAGACGGCTGCTTCGCCGAAGCAGCAAGCCCAAGAAGAATTGGCTGCGGCGCGCAAGGCGCTCGCCTCCGGCGACATTGATCTGGCCGAAAAACTCACGCAAACAGCCAATGCGCTAGGCGTTCCCGAATCGCAGTATTTGCCGGATGAAGATCGTCCTTCGCTCGTGGCTTGGGATATCGCTCGCGCGAAGCAAAAGCAGAATCATCCACAATCGGCGAAGCCGACCACGCCGCCGGCCACGCAAATGGCCAAGGACGCGCCGGCGCAACCGGGCGTTTCGCGCTTGCCGGCTCCGACGACCGCCGCGGCTTCGGCGTCGCGCTATGAATCTCAACCGGCTTCGCGTTACGAAGCGCTAGCAGACTCGCGCTATGCCGTTCAACCGGCGCAAGCGACCGAGCCAGTCGATGCGCCAAAGAGCCCGGCAGCCGATTCGGCGCCCTCGGCATACCGTGTCATCGAAAATAGCGCGCAGCTGCCGGCGATTACGCCGTTGCCGCCAGAGCCGGCTCAAGCAGCCCCTCAGGTGCCCGCGGCGCAAGTAACCAATCCCACGGCCTCGAACGAATCGCGCGCCACGGAAGGTCCCTTGATGGTTGCTTCTAAGCCCGGCAGCCTGGCTGGCGACCGTCTGGTAGGTTCCGAGCTCGCTGTAACGGGCGCACCGAGCGATGACTTGCCATTGCCGGCATCTGGCGGCGCTGCTGCGTTCCCAGGCGCCCGCGCCAACGAGCTGCCGAAGCAAGAGCCGCCCGTTGCGTTTCCCCCGGTGCCGGCGCCCCAGGCCCCGCCCGTTGCGCTCCCCTCGTCGAATGAGCTGCCTCCACCCGCACAGGATCAACCTGTTGCCGATCCGCCACGCAAGTCGTTGATCGATTCGGCCGACGAAGCGCAAAAGATCGTGCTTCGCAAGCTCGATGCCGAAGTGCTCAAGCGGCAGTCCGAAGCGGTGCGTCTGCGCGAGAAAGATCCGGAGCGTTCCCTGGCGATCCTCCGCGAGACGCAGCAAATGATCAACGAATCGAAGTTGCCCGAATCGACGCGCCGCGAGTTGCTCGGCCGCCTCGACAAAACGCTCCACGATACCCAGGATTTCATGAAGGGCCATGGCGCGCAGATCGACCTCGATAAGCGCAACGAGGCCATCCTGGCCGACGTCGAGCACGACCGCGAGATGAAGCTCAAGCTGCAACAGAAAATCGCCGAGATGGTCGAGGAGTTCAATCGACTCAACCACGAGCAGCGGTTCTCCGAAGCCGAGATCGTTGCCCGCCGGCTCAATGAAATGGCGCCCAACGATCCGGTTGCTAAGCAAGTCTGGATGAACGCCAAGTTCATCCGCCGCGAGATGATGAACCGCCAGACGGCCGACGCCAAGGAAGACTCCTTCTGGAAGCAATTGAACTCGGTCGAAGAGGCCGCCATCAATCCGGTCGCCGAGAATGGCAAGGAGCTGGTTTACGATCAAAAGTCCTGGAAGGGCTTCATTGCGAACCGTAAAGGCTCGCAAGATCGTGCGAAACGGCGCACCGAGCGCGAGCTGGAAATCGAGCGCCGTTTGCAGACTCCCGTGCTGCTCAAGTACCAGGAGACGCCACTTACCGAAGTGGTGGGTAACTTGTCCGAGTTGACGGGCGTCAATATGCACCTCGATCCGCGCGGCTTGAGCCAGGAAGGCATCAATACCGATGTGCCGGTCACGATCAACTTGAGCAAGGAGATTTCGCTCAAAAGCGCGCTCAACTTGGTGCTCGATCCGCTTCACCTGAAGTACGTGGTGAGCGACGAAGTACTCAAAATCACGAGCGAACAACTTGCTGACGGCAAGCTCGAGCGAGTAGTGTACAACGTGGCCGATCTGGTCACGCCGATTCCAAACTTTACGCCGAGCAGCGGCATGGGCCTGCAGGGCCTGATCAACGACTCGATGCAGGCTGCTAGCGCCGGCCGTGGCCCTTATGGCTTCGGCGGCAACGGCCCTGGCGTGCTCGTGAACGATCGCGCGAAGCGGCCGGCTGCCAGTCCCAATGGCGGAGTTTTCGCGCAACAAATGGATGCCGGAAGTTCGACCAATGCGAGTGGCGCGCCTACGCCGACCGTGCCGATCGGATCCGGTCCCGGCGGAATGGGCGGCGCGGCAAATGCCGACTTCGATTCTCTCATCGACCTGATCGTGTCCACCGTTTCGACCGACACCTGGGCCGAGAATGGCGGCGGCCAGGCCGAAATCCGCCCCTTCCCCACGAACCTCAGCCTGGTCGTCAGCCAGACTCAGGCCGTGCATGAGCAGATCGCCGATTTGTTGCAGCAGCTTCGCCGTCTGCAGGATTTGCAGGTCACGATCGAAGTTCGCTTCATCCGCCTGAACGACAGCTTCTTCGAGCGAATCGGCATCGACTTCAATGCGAATGTGAAAGACATCGGCGTCACTCCGAACAACATCGACGACTTCCGTCCGAGCAATCAACAAGGCCACACCAACACGGTCGGCGTGCAGAAGCAAACGAGCGGCAGCTTCCCGACATTTACTTCGGACCTGTCGATTCCGTTCACTCAAAACAGCTTTGCCTCGACGGCGCTGCCTCCGTTCGGCGGCGTGCCGACCGGCGGTTTGAACTTCGGCTTCGCGATTCTCAGCGACATCGAAGCGTACTTCCTGATCGAAGCCGCCCAGGGTGATCGCCGCGTCAACGTGCTCAATGCTCCGAAGATCACGCTCTTCAACGGCCAACAGGCGTTCGTCGCCGATGCTACGCAGCGGCCGTTCGTTGTCGGCGTGATTCCGGTCGTCGGCGAATTCGCCTCGGCCCAACAGCCCGTCATCGTGGTGCTCAACGAAGGCACGATGATGACGATTCAGGCCGTTGTGTCCGACGACCGGCGATACGTCCGCATGACGATCGTGCCCTTCTTTACGCAGATTGGCAATGTCGACACCTTCACATTCGAGGGTTCGTCGTCGAGCACCAGCGCGTCGAGCTCGTCCGACAACGACGACGACGGCTCCAGCGAAAAGAAGGATGAAAAAGGAGAGACCAAAAGCGGCGTGACCGTGCAGTTGCCGTCGTTCTCCTTCATCTCGGTCGTTACGACCGTGAGCGTGCCAGACGGCGGCACCGTGCTCCTCGGCGGCATCAAGCGGTTGTCCGAAGGCCGCAACGAGTTTGGCGTGCCGCTGCTGTCGAAGGTGCCCTATATCAACCGGCTGTTCAAAAACGTGGCCATCGGCCGCGAAACCGACAGCATCATGATGATGGTTACGCCACGCATCATCATCCAGGAAGAGGAAGAAGAGCGGCTAGGCATCGCGGCTCCGTAATGCAGCAGATATATTGGTAGCGTGGTTGCCGTGGGGGCAACCACGCTACTTTTTGCGCACACAAAATCTGCTGCGATCACTGTTATGTCGAAACTTTCCCGACGCTGGATCGCCATCGGTGCCATTCTCGCCGCACTCGGCGTTGGCCTAGGCGCTTTCGGCTCTCACGTACTGCCAGGCAAACTTGCCGAGTTAGGCTATAGCGCGGGCGACCTGGCCCGCCGGCAGGCAATCTGGGAAACGGCCATCCGCTACCAGATGTACCACGCCATCGCGATCGTACTCGTCGGCCTCGCCCTCCAGCACCGCGACACCCGCGCCTGGCGTATCGCGCCCTGGGCATTTCTTGTCGGGATTATCTTGTTCAGCGGTTCGTTGAAGGTGCTCACCTTCGTCGGCCCCGCGTGGAACAAGATCGGCCTCATCACTCCCTTCGGCGGAGTTGCGTTGATCGTAGGCTGGCTGATGTTCGCGATCTGCGCCCTCCGCTCGAAGTAAGGTTCTCGGTTGCCCGCCGCCATTTTGCACGGAACAACAGAATCCAAGAGATTTAGCGTCGAATCTCCGACCAACATGCGACCCGAATACATAGCCGACCCATTTTGGGTCGGTCGCACCCCGCATGGTAATTATCCAAGCAAAACCAAAGGCTAGCTTCGACCGCCAGGCCGAATCTCCAACCAACACCTACTCTGCAAGCACGAAAAAGTAATTTGCTCTAAAAATCCTCGATACTTTCGTAATTTTCGTAGCTCTCCACTCTAGTTGTAGCCCCCCACTTTTTTCTTCGACAGGCTCACGCAGAGACGCAGAGGGCACAGAGTATCAGTATAGCTTTGGACGTGCTTGTGTTATTTTTTCCTCCGCGCCCCCTGCGCCTCTGCGTGAGCTATTCAAAGATTAACGGTACGCGTACCAGGTGGAGTAGCCACGAAAAACACAAAAAGCCACCAAAAGTTCCGTCCCTTTTCGTGTTTCTTGTGCCTATTGCATCCAAAAGGGTTAACGGCGTAAGGTGCCACTCGCGCTGATTGCTTCCACGCGGCCAATTCTACAGCGCATGAAAAAGCCCGCCCTGGCCGAAGCTGCAACAGCCGGCCCGCCCACTCGAAACACCTCAGTAGCGATTGTGTGCGACTGATTTGCGGCGAAAAGATGCGAGCAAGCCAAACATGACTATCGATAGGGCTACACATGATGGCTCTGGAACCGCGAGGGTAGCTAATCGGAATCCAATGGATCCACGTTGATAGTCACTCAAGCAGCAGCCAATCACAAGCAAATCTCCGAAGCTCTTGCCGCACTCCACCAGGCAGATGAACGCGAAGTCAGAGAAGTGAAAAGTAGAGGCGTACGCCGCGTACGTACAAACAGCCAAGCGATGAACTTAGCAACCTTGCCGCTGATTAGTTCTCGTCAAAAAATTCGTCGACCTTGCGCTCCTCCCGCTCGCGCCGCGATTCACCATGATGAATTGCGTCGCCAATGGCACTGTCGGCACAATCGAGCGCGGCGCCGGTAGCGACTTCTGGCCCGTGCTTCACAATCTGTCCGCAAGTGTGGCTCCACAATCGTCCAAAAGCGTACGACCAGTGATCGCGCACGCCGGCGCAACCGCTTAGGCAGACGACGCAAAAGATAATCGCGAATTTGCTTCGCATAGGCGGCACCCTAGAGAGGGGCCAATCATAGCCCTCGGCTGCCTATCGTCATAGACCAGGCGAAACCAAAAGTGCGATGCTAGCTTCTCGCCCAGACCGCCAACCCCAGCACCACGGCAACCAGCGTCGTGGTGAGTAATAGCGTACGGAGGGTGAAGCGAAAGTGTAGCCAGGGCGCATAAGAGATCGCGGCAAGTAAAGCAAACGTCGCGGTAGGAAACCAATAGGGGGCTCCTATGGCAAATCCTTCGCCTTCAACACCAGATGTTGCAACCGTAAACCCT
>CAZJWY010000048.1:18843-29685 GCA_964549545.1 uncultured Planctomycetaceae bacterium
AGCAAGCGCAACTGCAATTATTTTTAGTTTAAATATGGTGTTTGGTGGCTCTCGCAATTCCGCCGCTGGGGCATGATCACCGGCACGCCGGACTACAACATCGTCAACAAAATCATGCGCACCGACATCTACGAGGAAGCTATGAAAGAGATCGGCTACACCCACGGCGGCCTCAGCAACGATGCCGAAACCCTCTTCGACGGCAGCAAGTTCGATCCCACCGGCGACCTCGATACCTACGCCAAATCCTTCGCCGTCAACACCAGATGTTGCAACCGTAAACCCTATTGCAGAATACTCAGGCATCGGCGGAATGATCACGTTAGGCAGGGCGTCTCCGACCCATAGTCCCCACTTCTCGACAAACTTCTCGTTGCCCATGATGGGAATTTCCGTAGCGAAAAGAAGTTTTCCGTAGTTGGAGTCCATGCGGGTTAATCGTATTTTCGTGGTAATGGAAAGCTCATCCGAGTACTTGTAACTCCGCACCCATAACACGACAAATAGTGCCGCTAGCACGCCGCAGAATGCGGCGAACGCCATACGAAGTCGTCGCACGATCATGATGCGGTTCATTGACAACCCCACACGATCAACCCCAGCACCACGGCAACCAACGTCGTGACGATCAGCAGAGTGCGCAGGGAGAATCGTTTAGACCAACCAATCCAGGGCGAAATTGCGCAAATGGAAAATGACACAACGAAAACATACATTGGCATCAAGTACAGAGTACCCGAACGAAATGATTTCTTACCGAATCCAATTCGATTTCCTTTAACAGGAAACGTATTTACCATCCAAGCATCCAGCAAAACGCTGCCAACTTTAAACTGCGTGCCAGCAGTGCCAGAAGTCTCAGAGCCAATAAGCAGTTTGCCTTGAATTGCCAGGAATCCAATTGTGGGCGTCTGCTCAAGTTGGAAATAGAGACTGTCAATCCGCCAATAGCTCCGCACCCACAACGCGATCAGTAGCATCGCGACCACTCCCCAGAATACCGACCACGCGATACGAAGTTTGCGAAATCCGACGCCATCGCCCGTTGTTTGAGCTCTTTGATCATCCATACGTGGTAAATACTCAGCCGCTTATCCTGCCATGTAGACGATTAGTCCCAGCGCGGCGGCTACCATCGTCATCGTGATTAGGAGTGTGCGGAGGGAGAAACGCCAGCGAAACCAGAAGCTAGCGCTCGCGAATCCGAACGCCACGACGAGAAGCGGTATTTTGATGACGACACATGAGTACTTGGTGCCAATGTCGGCCCCATATATCGCGTAAAGATTCCAACTTCGTTTGCCGCGCCAAAATGTTGAAGCCACGGAGGCCGGTTGCCTATCAAAGTGTCCGGGTCTCGCGAATGCACCATAGTTACGCCGAGCAGTTGTAATCGATAACTCACCGTCGCCAGTAACTAGTGCAGTCCGCTTTGTAACTCCGAGGGATTCCCTCCAACCGTAGCTCCGCATCCACAGCACGATCCACAGCACGGCGGCCAAGCCCCAGAACACCGACCACGCGATTCGCAACTTGCGGAATCTGACGCCACTGGCCGTTGGATCAGTTCTTTGATCGTCCATAAGTGGTGAACACTCCGCCGCCTATTGTACCATGTAAACCACCAGCCCCAATCCGAACGCAACCAGTTTGTAGGGTGGGTGCTTCTTGCACCCACCGCTTGTTTGCGTAGCAGTGGCGCCGTCCGCAGGCCGTGGGTGCGAGCACCCACGCTACTTACCGAATGTTGCAGTGGCCAAAACTGATATATGTACACATATATACATATCGACTATGCTGTGGCTCACTGACGTTGCACGTTCCACTTTGCTGTCTGCTCTGCGCATCCACACGCCCGGAGCACGATCAATCCACCGGAGCGTGCCGCGTTGTTCTTTGGCAATTTATCGTTAGATCTATCAGCACACGCCTGCGCGTACTTGCGTGCGTAAACTCCTGGAGTATTGCGCGAGTCGAGGTTGCTCGAACACAGTAGGTCATGCAGTTTCCGCGCGTCGTCGCGTGCAATATCGACTAATTGTGCTCGCCCGAGTGGGACCCCTACCGGCGATGCACAATCTAACTCGATGGACCACATGCCTTTACGCGACTATCCAACAAATCGCGTCGCGCAAAATTCGACCAGCAATGCGCAGAATCGTTTTTTAATGAGGCCGGTGTAGCAAATGATACGATGAAGCCGGGGGTGCCATGGCCACGGCTTGGCGTGGGCATGCCGCAAGGTTGCCAAAACATGGCCACTCCGAGCAGTGGCCATGGCACCCGAAGGCTCATTGGCTATGCAGTCATCAATGCAAGCGACCTCACACAATCGCCGCAAAAAAAGAAGGGGCGCCCAGGTGAGGGAATCCACCCGAGCGCCCCTGGGGCACAGAAGACACTATTCTCTGCTCACGCACGATCCGAAAGCTGCTTCGCAACACGGTTTCAAACGGCCGAGGCTGTTTCCAGTTGCCGCGCGAGCCGTTTCCTAGCCACGTGCAGCCGGCGTTTGATCGTGCCGATCGGCGCTTCGAACGACTCGCTCATTTGTACGAGCGATTCGCCTCGCACATAGAACGCTTCGAGCGTGTGCCGATCGAGTTCGCCAAGCCGGGCGAGGCCGCCGCGAACCTGGACCGCTTGCTCCTTGGCCAGTACCACATCGAGCGGGGTCGACAACTCCATGCAGGAAGCGTCGAGCGCTTGCGGCTCGGTCGAGATCATCGGGGCTCGCCGAACTTGCCGGTTGATCGCCATGCGGACCGTGATCGAGCGCAGCCAGCCGCCGAACGCCGCCGGGACTTTGAGCTGATCGAGCTTTTGCATCGCCTTGACCAACACTTCCTGGCAAAGTTCTTGCGCCTCGCTGTGGTTACCCAACCGACGGAGCGCGATCGCGTAGACCATCGACTCGAACCGCGTGGCCAATTCACCGAAGGCATCCCGGTCGCCGGCCTGCGCGGCCGCGACCAGGTATTCGAGGGATGTGGTTTCGTCTTCCAATTCGTAAAGTGCGGTAGTCATGGTTCTCTTGTCTCTTTCGCAAAGCAATCGCTGGGGGAAGGAGCGATTGGTGAAAGCCGCCGAGTGATTCGAACCTGCGTTGCTCAGAAGTGGGCAAACGAATTACCCAACAACTGGCCCGAAGGGTCGCTCAGTCGGCGGCGAAGCTTATTTACTGATCGAGTCGATCGCCTTGGCGATCACGTCGATCAGCTGCCGCTGACTGCGCCACGCGTAACGACGACGCTTTGGCGCTGGCGACGGTCCATATAACGTGGACACATCGCCATTGCGGGCGTCGTCGTGGCCGGCATGCACGTAAATGCACGCCAACCGGCGAGCCGCAACGCGGCTAGGCGCAAGGAGAGGCGGCGCGACAACCTTGATGTGAGATGGCGCAGCCCGACTACGTGCGTACCTTCGACGACACCGTTGATACCTTGGCCGGTAATGTTGATGCCAAAGATCGAGTTGCCGAAGATGTTGAATTGCATCGTAGCCTCGCTGCGCTCGCGCGCCGCTAAAAAGAGAAACAAACCAAAAAACGGTGGTACTAACTAAGAAATCACGGATTTGGCCGCCTCGGCGGCCACCTCTTGTTCAAGCTTCTCATGGGGTCTGGGGGAAGTCAAGCGCGCCAGCGAGGCCACAAAACGACCCGCTGGCTAGCAGGTTTTTCCCGCAACCACCCCTCAGACACGCTGTTCGGCTGCCGGTTCGCGGCAGGCGGACAAAAAATCCGGAAAATCCGGAATTGCGTGAATTCAGCCGAAAATGGCCAGGTCGGTGGACACTTCGACGTGGCAGGGGCGGTGCTGGCTTGGCGGACGTTTGGGGCGTTTAGATTTGGAAGTCGTCGTCGAGCGGGAAGTCGTTGGGATTGGGATTGAAGAGCTTATCAATCTCGTGATCCTCGATCGCACGATTCCTGGCCGCCTGGTAAATGTCGTTCAATTGAACGGCTGTGTGAGTTGGCGCGGGCGAGGGACAGGAAGCTGGATAGACGCCCGGCGTGAACCCGGCGGCACCCACATTCGGCGCAAAATGATGGATCCGATTTTCGAACATGGGATTCCTCCGCTAGCACCGCCAGCAATACCGTCATGATTGGCTTTTGACCCAATCGACTTGCGATTGGCTTATAGTTGCCTAAATCTCCAGGGTACGTTGCTGAGCGCATAACGCGGATAGATTCTCTAAATTGCCTGTTTGCAGAGATGTGAATGGGAGTGTTATGTGGAAATTAGGGAAGTACGCTTGTATCCCGCTTAGCGTCGGTCGCCAGACCGAATCTCCCACCACCGGCATTCCCCGCCATGCTAGCGGCGGTTGATTTAACAAAGCTGACATTGACTGCACTTTTACAAGTGGCATAGAACGCAGGCTACTTCGAGCCTACCTGTCACATTCATGGAGGCCTTTTTTATCTTTAAGTGCGACAACTGACTGGTTGGTCCGGAAGTTTCGCAAATCCCTGCCGATCGATGGCGGAGCGCATGGCTAACTGTTGGGGAGTTTTTCCGACCTCGCTTTTCGCCTATTGATTGGCTTTTTTGGAAGGAGTCTGTGTTATGTCGTCCTCCACTCTTTTGGAACGTGGCTCATCGGCCGTTGCTCCATTTTCGGGACCGGGAATTCAGCCCGGCACGTTGCCGACTGGTTCCCCGGCGAGCGCAAGCTGGTGTGTGTTGCCGCGTTGCACGGTGAAGTTCGAGAAGACCTCGACCGGCTGCAAAATCCATTGCCGCTGCGACGATGAAGTCGCCCGAGGCACGTTGCAGAACCTCTGCAAGATGCTCGCCGACGGCTTGTGCAGTTGCTGCTGCACCTGCAACGGCATCACCTGCTGCCAATGCAATTTCACGATGGGCATCTGCAAGTGTGAGTTCACAAAAGACGGCTGCTGCATTAGTTGCACCTCGGGCGACAAGGCCTGCTGCGCGATGATCCAGGCTTGCTGCGAATGCCTGAGCACCTGCTGCGAGAGCGGTTGCTGCTGCTACATCTGCTTCAACAACACGCCGGTTTGCTGCGGCACCTGTGCGTAAATTGATACGATGTGCAAATGAAAAATGCCCCGGGATTCGGCGGTTGTGGCCGGCGAATCATCCGGGGCGTTTTCAACTAATGGCCTGCTGTCAGGCGGAGGTTTACTCGGTGCGATTTGTCGAGCGCAGGGCTTGAGTCGCCGTCGCGCCGGCTTCTCCGTCGAGCTGCTTCATCAACTGCTTGGCATGATCCAAGTGTTGCTGCACAGTCGACTGATTTTGCCGGGCCAGTTGCGACAGCGTGCCTTGCGTCTCTTTGCCGATCACTTCCAAGGCAGCAAGAGCGTGGGCATGGGCGCCAATGGCATTGCCGACGTAGCACTTGTCGAATTCAGCGCCGGTTTTTTGTTGCAACTCTTCGCGGGCCATTTGCAGGCAGCGTTCGTTGATCTGGCGATCAATTCGCATGAGCTCGTGAATTGCACCGTGAGCGCCAGCGGGAGGCGTAGCCGCTTCGGCGGTGGCGGTGGCGGGAGGAACCGCAGCGCTTGTGCCGGTGGGCGGAATCGTTTGGCTCGCGCCGGCAGAGCCGGGCACAGCGACGGTGTCGCTACTGCGCCCCACGGTGGATTCACTCCGGCCTTGGGCTTCGCTGTTTCCGCCGAGGATGCTGGGGACGCCGCGATTGGCAGCGCCTTGCATGGCAACAAGGGGGTGAAGCTGATCGATCATCTTTTGATGATCTTGAATCATCTTTTCGGCGAACTGTTTAACCGCAGGATTTTCGGACCCCTGTTGTGCGATCTTGCTCAATTCGACTTCACCTTTGTTTTGCGACAGGAGGCAGACGGCGAGGAAGTGATCGACAGGATTGCCGCTGCCTGCGGCTGCTTGGGCGGCGCGGAAATTCGTTCGATTTTGGTTGGTTTCGCCGATGGATCGGTCGATGGGCGAGGTAGCTGACGGATCAGCTTGGGGCGATGCTGCTCGGCCAGGTTGTCTGGCGGTATCTGGATCGTTGGTTGCCGAATCCAGTTGGGTGGCTTGCTGGGCGTAGGCGCTAGTCAGCAGCAGGCACAACATTCCGGCGGCTACGAGGCCAAAACTCAATCTCGATGGTGCGGACATGACACACACTCCTTCAATCAAATAGGGTCCGCGTAAGGGGCCGGCACAGCGCCACCCCGACTCGGTTAACTTGGAGCAAATCAAATGCCGCGCGTGATGAAGGAGAGGTTGAGAAGTGCGACCGATCGTCGCGATATCGCAGTTAGGGCTTGCGATTGTCGCCGGGGGCGCCGCCACCTGGATTATTTGGATTGGCGCCGGCGGAGACGGCTTTCATTCGATCGCCTCCCATGCGGCGGATGAACATTTGTAGTTCACGCGCGTCAATGACGCCGTTGCCGTTGGTATCGGCTGCTTGCAACATCGCGCGAGATTGGGCAGGGACTTCGTTGGGCGAGAGGACTCCGTCGTGGTTGGTATCCATCTGCATGAAGCGGCCCATGGCTTCGTTATTGATGCGGTCATCGGCGGTGGCTGGTGCGCCGACGCCACCAGGACCCTGTCCGAAGCCAGCGTCTTGACCGGGGGCGGCTGCGGCGTTGGGATCGACCGGGGCCTTGTCGGGCACCGTCATGTTGCCTTGCTTGTCTTTCGGGACCTTGCGGAGGGCGGCCATGGCTTTATTCATTTCGATCTTGGTCACGATGCCGTCGTGGTCGGCATCCATGGCGATGAGGAGGGCGTCGGCCAAGTCGGTATCGTTGGCGTCGGCGCCCGCTTTGCCGGCGTGCGGTTTTTCACCGGTGGTTTTTTTAGTGGTCGCCTCGTTGGCCTTGGGCTGGTTGAGCAGCGCGGCTCCATTTTTTCCACTGAATTGGGCGGAGGCGGTAGTCGCCAGCAGACACACCATCAACAAGCACGGAATGGATTTCATCTCTTTGTTCCTCTGTCCCTGGAAGGGGCGGCTCGCGACCCGTTGACTCATGGGGATGCCGCTTTGCTCGGAAGATCGAGCTAAACCGCAAGTGGTTGGATAACGAGGTGATAACTCGGTTGCTTATTCAGCACCACCTGTATTGTAACGCGGCGTCATAGGCTGGGGGTAGAATAAACCGGTTCGAGGATGCCTGGGCGGGACGAAATCTAGCAGAAGACCCGAGGAAACACCGTGGAAAGTTGGTGGCGGGGAATCGTCGCTGAGCAGCGATTGGTGGTGCAAAACGTCGGAGTTTGGGCGACGTTGTGACGGGCGACGCGGTGATTGCCGGTCGGCTGAAGCGAGGTGGCGGCGCTGATGTTGTGGTGGGGTTGGGGCCGGTTGGTGGGAAATTCGGTCTGGCGACCGACGCCAAGCGGAACGCGTGGTTTGACGAGGGTATGGTGGGGCGAGCGCGATTAGCGGCGCTGGGCGGCTTGTTGCTGTTGGCTTTGGACGGCCTCGGCCTGCTCTTTCATGGCGGCGGCTTCGCGGGCCAGCTTGAACTCGGGGCCTGGCGCGTAGTACTGCACATCGTCAGTTAGGTACCAGGGGCTGGGAAGTGTCTGGCCGGCGTACTCGGCCTGGCAGCCAGTGAGGAGCGACATGGCCGGCAGTGCGACAACGGCGGCCAGTTTCCAACCCAATGTTTTATTCGACTTCGAAATGTGCATCGTTCGAGCCTCGTTACGCTCAGGAAACCACGTGGCCAGGTAGACAATTGGGGGCACGATCCCTGTGCCCACCGCCCTGCTCCACGGTTCCTCGCAATCGTTATCGTCCATGCAACCGGCAAAGTTTGACGAAGTTTGAAAAGTTTGTGGGAGAAGGAGTGGTGGTGTTGCTAGCGGGGTGGCTGACGGAGGAAAGCGTTGGTGGGCCGTGGTCGAGGTGGTTGTTGAGATTTACTGGCGGGTGATTCGGCGTTGCCGCCGACGCTAAGGGGGTGGAGTTTGGTAGAATGGTAGGTGGCCGAAGTCAGGTTTTTCCGGAACGCCTGATTGTATTGGCCCGCACCTGAATGATTGCAGCTAGAAGAGGTCTCGCCATGGGCCTGACAGCAGGCAAGCCGCTGATGGTCGTTGTGCTGGCGTTGCTGGCGGTATCGACTGCCCGCGCGCAAGTTGGCGACGAAATTCCGCACGCGTCGTATTACGCCGCCTCGCAGGCGTTGTATGCGGGCGAATATCGAACAGCGGTTCGCGAACTGGGTCGCGAAACGCAGCGTGGCCTGCGGACGGCGCAAGCGCGGTGGATCGATGCGGTTTGCTATTACGCGATGTACGGCGAGGCGTTGTATCACCAAGGGCGCAATGCCGAGGCGCTCACGCAGTTCGATCAGGCCTGCCAGGTTTTACTGGCGTACCCGAACTGGATGTTACAGGTGAAGTTTCGACCTGGCCCGCGTGTGGATGCGAACCGGAGTCGCCGCGTGCCGCCGTGGGGTCGGAGCCAGCGGACGTTTGTGATCGGCCAATTTTCGGGCACGGAACAAGTGCTGCTCGGCGATCTCAACGCGGAGAAGACGATTTCGCAAGGCGGCGTGTATCGCGCGCCGATGCTGATTCGCGTAAACGTGGTCGAGATTGTGCGGATGTCGGCGCTGGCGATGCGGCGGCGCAACGAGATTCTCGGGCCGCTCGCGGCGCAAGATGCGATTACCAAGCAGTTGTCGTCGGCGCTGATGGCGGGCAACTTGTCTCCGGCGAACCATTGGTCGGGCGCGTGGATCGATCTCTTGCGAGGCATTGCTCAAGCAGGTGTTGGGAAGCTCGACGAGGCGGACAATCTGCTCGGCCGATCGCTGGTGGTCGATGGTCAGTTCGATCATCCGCTGACATGCGTCGGTTTATTGGAGCAAGGACGGGTCGCGGCGGCGCGCGGCGACACGCGGCGCGCGGGGCAGCTTTTTGCCGAGGCGGGTTACTCGGCGTTTTACTTCGAAGATTACGATGTGCTAACGGAGAGCGCGCTGCAAGGGTGGCTGGATCATGTGGCCAGCGGGGCGGCCGGGGTGTATGTGCCGCTCGATCCGATCGCGACGTGGGCCCAGGTCAATCGATTGCAGCATATCGCGACGAAGCTCAGGTTAGCACAGGCGGACAGTTTGTTCGGGCTGAATCAAGTCGCGGCGGGGGCGGCGATCATCGACGATGCGGGGCGGCGAATCGGCGATATGCGAGCCGGATTGCCGGGGGTTCACTTACTGTATTTGCAGGCGGCATTGCAGGTTTTGCAGGGACGCTACGACCAAGGGAGCGAGGCGCTTTCGCGGGCGCTGATGGCGCAGGCCGGAGTTTCGCTGCGCAATTTTCAGATCAATCGCACGAACGCGATGTACGATTCGCGGGCGGCTTCGGCGCGCGTGGCGCTCGATTTGTATACCGCGCTCTTGGCTGATCCGTCGCCGTTGGATTGGTTTCGTAGTCCGCTAGATGCAATGACGGTGGTGGCGACGGGGCACGATGGGGCGTTCGATCGTTGGTTCCTGGCCGCGCTCGAGCGGAAGGATGCGCCCTTGGCGCTCGATGTGGCGGAGCGGGCGAAGCGGCGGCGCTATTTGTCTCAGCAGCCGTTCGGCGGACGGCTTGTGGCGCTGCGGGCGATTTTGGAATCGCCCGAGTCGGAGTTGTCGCGTGACGGGCTTGCGCAGCGGCAGCAGATTATGGGCCTGTTTCCCGAGTACCGTAAATTGGCCGATGCGGGGCGGCAGATTCAATTGCAGTTGCAGGCGGGGCCTGTGCTAGGCGCGACCGGAGCCGACGCGAAACCGCTTAGCGCGTTGTATGATCAATGGGATCGCAACGCGACGGAGCGGCAACAGATTCTGGCGCAATTGGTCGTGCGGCGGTTGCCGTCGTCGCTGGAGTTTCCACCGCTGCGTCCGGCGGCCGAGTTGCAGAAGACGCTGGTGGATGGTGAAACGCTGGTGGAGTTTCACGCGGTCGGCGAGAAGGTGTTCGGGTTTCTCGTCACGAAATCGGCGGTGAACATTTGGCAGTTGCCCGATGCGCGTCTTTTGCGGACCGGGTTGGGGAACTTTCTGCGGGCATTGGGCAACTATGGTCCGAGCCGGGAGATGTCGCTAGCCGAGATTCAGTCTGGCGGTTGGCGTGATGCCGCGAAGGAGACTTACAAAGGCATTTTCGCCAACTCGCATTTGGACGAGGGCAAGGTCTCGATTCTGACGATCGTACCGGACAACGCGCTGTGGTACTTGCCGTTCGAGGCGCTAATTCCGGCGGCGGGCAAAGGGGATAAGACGCTCGCGGATATGTTTCCGGTGCGGTATGGCCCGACGGCGGGGCTGGCCGTTTCCCATGCCAGGCCGCTGCGTCGCGCGCAGCACACGGGGATCGTGGCGACGGATTTGAAGTTTGCGGGCGAGACAGTAGAGCGAGACGCGGTGCTGCAGGAGTTGGTGAGCGCGGTTGTGGGGCCGATCGTGCTGCCCGAGCCGATGAAGGAGCCTGCGCGGCTGGTGTCGCCGTTGTTGGATAGCTTAGTGGTGTTCGCTGAGATTCCATCGGACACGCTGGGCGACGCCGCATCGTTGTTTCCGAAATCCCGAACCGCGAACAAAGCCAATGCTTGGATCACCCTGCCCTTCGGCGCGCCTGACCGATTGGTTGTAACAGGCTTCAAGACCGAGTCGCAGCAAGGAATGAAGTCGTCGCGACGCGAAAGCTCGCGACCGAGTGCGGGGCGAAAGTCGGCTGGTATGGCGGGTGACGAAGTTTTTCAATCGCTCTGCAACTTGATGTCGACCGGTTCGCGGTCGATTCTGCTGAGTCGTTGGCGAACGGGAGGGCGAACGAACTTTGATTTAGTGCGCGAGTTTGCCAAAGAGTCTGCCGAGACGCC
>CAZJWY010000049.1:0-29298 GCA_964549545.1 uncultured Planctomycetaceae bacterium
GAGCGACGCTGCGCTGTCGTCAACTCAGTGCGCGCATCATTTCTTTTTTACACGCTCAATTAGCGGCGGGACTCGTCCCGCACGCCACAAACCACCGGAGCAAAACACTATGCACTTAAGCCTTAAGCCTACACCGCCGCTCGCGGCTTAGCGCTGAAGAGGTTAAGAAGCTTTCAGCTTCTCAATCTCCGCCTTCGCGGCGGCCAGTTCGGATTCAAGCTGCTCGACTTCGGCCGGGTCGTCCATTTGCTTGCGCGCGCCAGCGAGGCGCTGTTGAACGTCGTTGATCTTCTTGCGGAGAAGCTCGATCCGTTTTTGGGCTTTTTTGTCCATGGCGTAAGGCTTAAGGAGTAAGTCGTAAGTAAGAAATTAGCCGGCGGGTTGGTTGTTGGGGGCGACTAGTTTGGGTGGTTCGGCGATGCCGACTTTGCGATCGTGGGGATAAGAGCGGAGAAAGCTGCCGACGACAACGGTCACGATCGCCAGGAACAGGCAGACGTTGATCCAGAGTCCCCATTTCTGACGGATGGCCTCGGCTGCGTTGGTGCGCCCGGCCAAGAGGGCTGCCAGCAGGAAGACCACGATCGCGGCGAGCATCTTGATGCCGAGCACCATGTGGTAGCTCTTGGCCAGGTCGTAGGTCTTGGCGAACTGAATGTAGTTCCAGAAGCCGGAGACGAGCAGCAGCGCGGTCGCGATGCCGACCCACTTGGCCCAAGCTCCGCGGCGGCCACCGAAGAAGTGATCGGGACCCTGAGCAGAGGCGGGAGCCGGCGAGACGACAAAGCGAATGTAGAACAACCCGCCGGCGAGGATGATCGCGCCGAGGATATGAAGGATGCGAGAGGTCAGCATGACCCAGTACATGCTGTCCATGTTGGGCATGTGTGGTTGTTGGGCGAGGAGGCAGATATCGGGCATGGTGGTGTCCGTAGGAAATATTGGTACTTGAATGCGTGGTGAAGATTCGGTCTGGAGACCAGCGCTAAGCGCTTGAAGTCTATTGAGGCTTTCATCAACATTGAACAACTACCCGCGAGCCGGGGCGTCCTCGCCCCCGTTCAACCGTTCATTATCAATGAAAACATCAATAACTTTGGACTCCATCGTAGCGACTATTCGCTTGTGCGCAAACGGTCGACGAGTGCGAGGGCCTCGGCTGGTGAGTTGATTTCGCCATTGAGCTGGGCATCGCGGACTTGTTCGAGGATTCCGGAGAAGTGAGGGCCGGGCGTGAAGCCGTGCTGGATCAGAGCGGAGCCATCCAGCAACGGGCGTGGATTGAGCCGCTCGGCAGGCCAAGCGAGTCGTTCGCGGCAGAGCGCGAGAGCTGGCGAGCCTGGGCCAACAATCGCTTCGTGCAGGGCAACGAGTTCGAGCGCACCATCGTGGGTCAGCAGTCGCTGCAACTTGGGCCAAGGCAGATGAGGGGACTGTGCTATTAAAGGTTCGTTCGCAAGTAGCCACTCGACACGATCAACTTCCTTGTTCGTATAGCGAAGCTGGCGGCCGACCTGAGAAGCGATAGTAGGATCACAACGAAGCAGAGTCGCTGCCAGGGCCAATGACAGGGAGGGAGATTCCAGGTTACCGAGTACGCGAGCCATTGCGTCAAACGCATCTGCTGGAAGCGAATTAACACTGGTCAGAACATGAGCCAGTAAGCCCGTGTCCTTGAGCAGTGAAAGAGCCTTTGCCCGGTTGGAGTCAAGCAGCATGCGCCGAATTTCAGCGCCTATTCTTTCAGCGCTGACCGTTGTGATTTGCGGAGCCATTTCCTGGATGGCGGCAAACGTAGCGGTATCGATGGTGAAGCTGTACGTGGCGGCGAAGCGCACGGCCCGGAGCATGCGAAGGCGGTCTTCGCTAAGCCGCGAGCGAGAATCGCCGATGGCGCGAATGATCTTGGCTGCTAGATCTTGTTGGCCGCCGACGTAGTCGATGACTTGTTCGGCGACAGGGTCGTAAAAGAGGCCGTTGATAGTGAAGTCGCGGCGCTGGGCATCATGCTCGGCGGTGGTGAAGGCGATGCTATCGGGGTGTCTTCCGTCGCTGTAGGTAGCGTCGGTACGAAATGTGGCGACGTCAATCTGGCCCACATCGCGCGGCCCGAGAACAGTGATTACGCCGAACGACGCACCGATCGGCAGCGTGCGACGACGACCAAAAAGTTCGCGAACCTGGTCGGGCGTGGCGTTCGTGGCGACGTCGTAATCTTTGGGCGTGAGGCCAAGAAGTTGGTCGCGCACACAGCCGCCAGCCCAGAGAGACTCGAAACCCGCGTCGCGGAGTTTCCGCGTGACTTCCAGGGCGAGCTCACGTTGGTTGGCGGCGGGCGGCATATGGTGGAAGAGTGGGGAGTAGGGAATCGGGAATGTGGAGTTTCTACAGCAACTAACCAAAATCCATGCCGTGATCAGCTAAGAACACAAACAATTTAGCGTCGGCGGCAACGCCGAATCTCCAACCAATACGCGCCGAATTGGTACGGAAAAAAGTAATCTGCTCTAGTGGTGCATTGTTAAGGATTAGCTGGTCGCGGAAGCGATCAGTTCGTTGGATGGGAAGATGGTTTCGTTGATTAAGGCAGTGACCTGGCGAACCGCCTCGTCGCGGGCGGTGTCGTTCCAGAAGATGACATATTCGGCGCTGGGGCGGAGGAAGTGCAAAACCAATTCGCTCGGCGACTGACCCAGCGCCTGCTCGATCGCCATGGCGTAGACATAGAGTTGTAGCTGATATCGCTCGGCCTCGCGGGCGATTTTTTTAGGAGTAACGTCGTTCGTTTTGAAATCGGCGATGTGCCAGTGGCCGGCGGCGTCCTGGTACAGGCAATCGATGACGCCTTGAACATAGCGGCCCGTAGTGTTGGCTTCACCAGGGGGCCAGGCCAATAGGAAATCGACTTCGCGGTGGAGCGACTGAGCGGTTGCCAGTTGCTGGCCGCGGGGCGACTGGAGGAACCGCTCGATCATTCTGCTGGCGAGTTGGACCGCGCTTTCGACATTCTGAAAGACATAGTTGGGGGCCAGATGTTCGCACCACTCCCTGACATCCGCTACGTTGGCGAAATCGATGCGTTCCAGCACATCGTGGACAAGACTACCAAGGCCGCGAGCTTCGATTTCGCTGGCTTCTTCGTCCATCGAACGGGCGACAGCTTCGCGCGGCTGAGCGTGTGTGCGGATCAACTGTCCGGTTAGGCGGGAGAAGGAAAACTGATGCTGCGCGACGTGGTCAACCGGCACAGAGGCAACGCCGAGCGGGATAGTGGCTTTGCCGTTCGCAGCGATTTCATGAGCATCTTCGAGAAGTTTTACCAAGTCGGGGCCATGCGGTTTCCCGCCGGATTTGTCTGGGGTGGCCTCGATGATCGTCGCACCGATTGCAGGGGCTTCGTAACCCTCCGGCAATGAGGTGATCAGCTCACCGGTGGACAGGTTGAAGCGTTCGTCGAGAAGCTCCATCCAGTCGCTTTTCGGTTTGTCGATCGCTTCGAGGCTGCTGGAGAGGATCAAGTGATCGGCGGCACGAGTGCAGGCGACGTAGAATAGCCGTTTGCGCTCTTCGCGTTCAGCGCGGCGTTCGATGGCGCTGTAGAGCGTCATGCCGGTGGTGATTTTTTCGTTGTCATCATCACTAGGTTGGCGGACCAAGGGGCCAAGCTCGGGGTGAATGGCGGCCGAGGGGGTTTGCAATAGTGGCGGCCGATCTAGATCGGGAACGACGACGAGCGGGAATTCCAGGCCCTTGGCATGATGAATCGTCATAAGGCGAATGACGTTGGCGGCCTCTGGCAGCGTGGCGGCAAGTGCTTCGCGCGGCTCGCGCGAGATGAACTGCGAGAGCTGCGTGATGAAGCCGTCGAGATCGATCGCGCCGCTTTGATCAGCGAGGCGGGCACGCTCGATAAGTTTATGCAGGTTGGCGAGCTTGCGCTGGCCGAGGAACTCAGTGAGAACGACGGCGTCGTAGCCGGTTTGGTCGAGGGCGGTGTTGAGTAGCGTGGCGACCGGCACGCGGTCTTTGATCGAGCGAAGGTGAGCGAGCGTGGCGGCCGCAGCTTTGGCTTTGGCAGCTTCCGTGGGCGAAAGTTGGTTGGGAAGCCTGGCGGCGTTGAGGCCGGCGTTGAGGCTGCCGCCGGTGTTTGTCAACCAGAATAAGGTTTCGTCTTCGAGTGAAAAGAAGGGGCTGCGGAGCACGCCGGCGAGGCTGACTTCATCGGCGGTGCTGGCCACGGCGCGGAGTAGGTTGAGAATATCGGAGATTTCCTGCTGGGCATAGAAGGCATAGCCGCCGACGAGGTAGTAATCGAGACCGGCGGCCCGCAGCGCTTCTTCATAGATTGGCACATCGCTCAGGCTGCGGAAGAGGATGGCGACGTCGCCGGGTTGGAGGCGACGGGGTACGTCGTCCTCGTCCTTGTCTTTCTTCGATCTCTGATCGACGACCGGTAGCTCGGTGTTCGAGTCGTCGAGCAGCGCGCGGAGTCGTTCGGCGATGGCTCTCGCTTCGCTGATGCGGGCATTGCGCGCCTCACCTCCGCCTTTTCTTTTGTGTTTGTCAGGGGTGATTGTCCAAAGGAACTCGATTGCGGGTTTCGCGGTTGCCTGTTTGCGTATTGAGCGGAGTGGCTTGTACTTATCTTCGCCATGAGTAAACGTCTCGCAGAACAATGCGTTGACGAAGTTAATGACTTCGGGCTGACTGCGATAATTATTGACAAGGTGTAAGCGACCTAGTTCATTAACACTCTCCGTTAGGTTGCGAAATACCTCGGGAGCCGCGCCGCGGAAGCGGTAGATCGATTGTTTGAAGTCGCCAACGAAAAACAGGCGGCCAGCGTCGAATCCGGGTCCGCAGAGTTTAGTAACTAATTCGGTTTGGAGCTGGTCGGTGTCCTGGAACTCGTCGACGAGAAGCAGTCGCAGGTCGTCGGCGAGTCGTTGGGCTAGCTCGGCTTGTTCGGGATGCGAGATGAGGGCGTGTGCCCGGGCGAGCAGGTCGTCGAAGTCGAGTTTGCCCTGGGTGTGCTTGCGCGCTTCGTACTCGGTGGAGATTTTCGCCGTGAGCTTGAGAAGCTCGATGCCGAGGCGGGCAGTTTCCGTTGCAACCACCTCATCCCATTTTGCGGGCTGTTTTGCTTTGATGATTTTTCTTAGTTCTTCGCAGAGCTTCGAATAGCGACTATATGCTTCTTTGTCTGGCCAATCCTTTGCGGTACAGATGTAGGGGCCTTCGACCGATTTAACACGAGCATTCTCCTCGATTAGTCGCAGGTCGTTGGCGTCGATCGTTTGCGACAGCAACTTCGGCAAGAGTTCATAGAGAGTATCTCGTGCGGAAACGAACGACGCCTTTTGAGACTCGGCAATCGGGAGCAGGTCGAGGATTTCGCGAATGGGCGCCTGTTCGGCGATTTCACTCAAGGCGTTTGGGAATGCGTGCTCTGCGTGCCAGCAGCGCCAATTTTCGACAAGTTCTTGCGAAGTTCTTGTCTGCCAGTCTTGGAACGCCGGGGCGTGGCGATGGCTAAGCAGCTCTGCGATTTGTTCTTTGAGCTGTCGCAGGCTGTAAGTGGCGGCGAGGTCGAGCGTGGCGTCGTCTAGCTCGCCCAGCTCGTGGCGGAGGACGTCGTCGATCACTTCGAATTGCAGCACGTCGGCGTCGGCTTGGTCGAGGACGCCGAACGTCGGGTCGAGGCCTGCCTGGGCAGCATTCGAGCGGAGCAGCGTCGTGCAGAAGGCATGGATCGTGCTAATGCGCGCGCTATCGATCTCGCGAAGGTGGCGGAGCCAGAGCTGTTGGCTTTCGGGCGTCGTCGCGTGCTGCAGCCGATCGTAGCAGGCGGCGCGGATGCGGAAGCGCATTTCGCGTGCGGCCGCGTCGGTGAACGTAATGGCAATGAGTTGGCTTAAGTGAGTGCGCTGGGAGTCGGCGTAACTCGTCGAATCGAGATGCGAAAGAAACCGCTCGGTGAGCACAAACGTCTTGCCGCAACCGGCGCCGGCGGAAAGGGCGACGGAATGCTGGCGGCATTCGATGGCGGCGAGTTGTTCGTCGGTTAGTTGCGGCATAGGGGAAGGAATTTACCACGGAGACACGGAGATCACAGAGAAAATAAACAGAGGAGAAATCCTTTGAAAGGGAAGTCGGCGAAGAACAACCAATGAGGATTATTTATCTTTTCCCCTTCTTCTTTGCTTTCTCTGTGTCCTCCGTGTCTCCGTGGTGGGTTTTTTCAGGTTCCTGTGGTTTCGAGTCGGCGTCGGTTTCGGGATGTTGGGTTTTGCCGATGCTGCGGGCCTGGCCGATGCGGCAGGTGAGGCGGTAGTCGCAGGTGCTGGTGCATTTGTCGTCCAGGCTGGCGACGGGGAAGTCGCCGTGGCGGATGTTGTCGATGAACGTGCGAATCAGTTGCCGGGTGGTGTCGCGAGTTTTGCCCCAGACGTCGCCGTCTTCTTTGTTGCGAACAGCCAGCGCGCCTTTGGCGTCAAAGCCGCTGCCCATGCCCCAGTAGCCGGCTTGCAATGGCGTGGCGTTGTTTTTGAATAGCAATGCTTGGGCCGCCTCGACGTAGATCGGCAATTGCAGTTGCTGGCCGGTTTCAAGTTGGTCGGGCTTGAGCGTCGCGCGACGACCCGATTTATAATCGATGACGTTAAACACCCTTTGGCCGTTGATCTCGCCCACGTCGATGCGGTCGATCTGGCCGGTGACTTGGACAGGCTCGCCTTCGATGTCGAGAAGGAACGTGCTGGTCGTGGAAGCGGAATCGGACTCCGATCCGCCGCGGCGTTCCGGGCCAAAACGGAACTCGAAGTGAGCCGGCGTCATGACGACGTCCAGCTCTCGGCAAGCTTCGTTGTATTTCTGCTGGTTGCCGAAGTGTTGTTTGGACCACTTTTTTATTTGGCGGCGATCAAGCTCGGCCAGGGCCGCATCGACGCCCGATTGGTTTCCAATGCTGGTGCGTTCGTCGACGACTTGTTGTAAATAGGCGAAGAACGCGGCGGCTTCTTCATCGTCCGAAGCGTAATTATTTCTTCGCACGGTGAGCCACTGGCGATGAAACGTGGCGAGTACGTCGTGCAGCCGGCTGCCTCGACGAGAGAAATCAGTTTCCAAAACAAGATCGCCCAGCGGTTCCAGACCAAGAACATGCTGCATGAAGAAGCGAAACGGGCAGGTGGCGTATGTTTCCCATTGGCTCGCACTCCAAGCGTGGTCCAGGCCGAATAGCTTGGTCAGGCGCGGAGCAACGACTGGGCTTTTTAGCATGCCCTCGGCAGGGCCGAACGAGTCGCCGCGGGCGCGGGCATGAACGATGCGGACGCCAGCGTCGATCGAGGTGGCGAGCGGTTGGATTTCCGGACTGGCGAAAATGCCGGCAAGCAAACGGCGGTCGCCATCGGTGGCGATGGCCTCTGCAATAGCGGTGGTGCGCCAATCGGTGATGCTGTAGGGCCCGCGAGCCGAGCGGCCCCTTGGTTCGGAGGCTCGTTTTGATTCAGAGGTCCGCCTCGGCTCGGCGGACCTACTTTCTACTGGGGAGAGTTGGGGCGCGGTGCGGTGGATGTGTTGGTTCGTCGCATCCACGAAGAGGCGCTCTAGCTCGACGACATACGGGCTTGGCGGTAGCGATTGTGCTTTGTCATCGAGCGCGGGATAGCTGATCGTTAGCGATTTCGAAGCCCGGCTGATGACCTCGTAGAAAAGGAGCATCTCAGCCTGGGCGGCGGTGGCTGGTGGGGCAACGCCGTTCGAAGTGTTTTTGTGAGCGGCAATTTGGCGATAATCGGCATCGGTGGCGAGGCGGCCGCTTTGCTCGGGCGAAGGGAAGGACTGCTCGCTCATGCCGATGAGAAAGAGATGCTGCGTCGAGATGTTTCGCGCGGCGGTGGCGGAGAGAACACGAACGCGGCCCGCTTCGTTATACGCAAGAGGGAGAGAGGCATTGGTTGCGACATCGCGAAGCGTCGACAACAGTTCGGCGCGATCCAGGCGACGAGGCGGCAATTCGAGCCAAGTGTCGATACGCTCGATGGCGGCAAACGCAGCTTGAATGGATCGCCACGCGGCCAAATCGGGTTGATCGGTCGTGGTGTTGGTTGGGTTTTCTTCGCCTGCAATAAATGGAACGAGGCCGAGCGCGACGCCGAGATTGCCGAGAGCTTGGCACCACGCAGTGAGCGTGGCCAGTTGTGGTAGTTCTTGAATGGCATTGGACAGCAGAGTGAGTGCCGGCTGTGCCCGTTTGGCGGCCTCCACGCGCCGTGCGAGATGAGGGCTGCGATCCATCGTGGGGGTCGTGTCTTCCGCAAGCGATTGGATGCGATCAAGCAGGGATGTGCCGCCGGAGGCGATTTGCAGATCGCGAACGAGCCAATCGGCCGAGCGGCGTGCGTTGTCGGTAAACGCCGTGAGGCAATTGTTGGTGAGAATCGAAATCACACGGCGGAACGGCCAGTCGTCCTGATCTAATTGCAAGAGGTCGAGCAGGATCTTGATCGCCGGAGCTGTGACAGCTGCCGGGCGCGCTTCGAGGAAATGTGGAATTCCAAAGCGCTCGAAGACTTCGCGAATGCGCGGTTCGAGGTTGGTAAGCGAGCGGGCGACGACGAGGATGTCGTTTGGCCGGGCAGGGGAGAGAGAACCAGACGGCGGATCGACAAGGAGCGATTTGATGCGGCGGGCGACTTGCGTGATTTCATCTTGCACGCTGGCGGCAGCGATGATTTCGATTTGCCGTGACGAATCGGGCGAGTCGATCGCCGGCGTGGGAATTTGCTTGGGATTCGAAAACACATATCGCGCGACATGATCAATGCGCGGATCGGACAGTGTGCGATGATCGAAGGTTCGCACTTCGAGTTGTGGGTAGTTTTGTTGCAAGTCGCGAAGGGTGGCGGCGACTTTGGCGAAGAGATCATTCCGGGGCGAGTTGGGGATGAGGGGAAGCGAGATGAAGAGCTGCTGAGCGCGATCGGAGAGTAGCCGGAAGATTTCGTGCTGTGTCGATGTGAAATCGGTGAAGCCGTCGGCGATGACGAGTCTTAGATTTTGAAAGCGGCGGCAGGTATTATTGGCCAGCGAATCGCAGGCGGCTTGGTGGGCGCCTTCGCGGTCGACAAGACCGTGTTTGGTTAAGAGCAACTCGTAGTCGGCGTAGATCCTGGCGAGTTCGATTTGCTCCGGTGAAATGAAGCCGCGGCTTGCCGCGCGGGAATAAGCATCTGGCCGAATGTTGCGACGCTTGAGCTCGGTGAGATGACCGGCAACGAGGCCGATGAAGCCAGGGCGCTCCGCGGCCGCGGCAAAGAGCTGGAGCGAATCACGCTCAAGAGCCCGCCGGATGACGTAGCGAATGAGTTCGCGTTGTTGAAAACTGTCTAATGCTTTCAGTCGTTGCGGGGAGGCGATGAGGACTTCGTCAGTGAAGTTTTCGAACGTCATGAGCCCGGGGCGTAAGCAGGCGGTTTGGCCGTCGCGAAGGAGTTGGTCGCGGATGGCCACGGCCGTGCGACCGTTGGGGGCGAGCCAGAGGGCGGGCTCTAGGTTTTCGGGCGATCCATTATTCCGGACGGCGCGAAATTGCCGGAGCAATTCGTGGGTTTTGCCGGATCGAGCCGGTCCCAATAAAACGACGACTTGGGCAGCCACGGGCAGCCTGGGGCTGGAGGAGAAAGGAGAAGCAATTTAGGAATTCTGGCCGTAAGTTGGCCTGCGTCAAGGAGCTGGGGAGGAAGGTGACGGGTTTCAGGTGTCTGGTGTCGGGGCCCTTCTGACACCCAACACCTGAAACCTGACACCTAGTAATTGACAGCAGTGGCGGAAATTGCGTAAACTTGCGATATAAACCACTACTGGGTTTCGCGTTGGAATCGCTTGCGCAACTTATCGCGGTACGGCGACGGAACGCACGAGCTGTACTCAGGCAGGATTCGATCTGGGGGCGGTTGAAGAGGCTTCGGTCAGGTTATCGGCCGACTTATATTGGTTTATTTTGTTTTCGTTCTTGTCTTATTCTATTTTTTCTAAGGAGATCGGTTATGGATGTTAGATGCAGAAAGAGACGAGGTTTTACGCTCGTCGAGCTGCTGGTCGTGATTGCGATCATCGGCATCTTGGTGGCCTTGTTGCTACCAGCAATTCAGGCCGCGCGTGAAGCGGCACGGCGCAATTCGTGCATCAACAACGTCAAGCAGTTGGCGTTGGCGTTGCAAAATTGCCACGATACCCGCAAGGCCTTCCCAATGGCGTCGACGGCGTCGTTGGGGCAAGCTGCTGCCGGCACCACATTCGTTGGTTATGGGGTACAGGGAACTGCTACCGCGAATCAGTGGACCGCTGGTCAAGCTGGCGACGGTTACAGTTGGATTTGCCAGTTGCTGCCGTTCATGGAAGAGCAGACCCTGTACGAGAAGATAACATCGCAAGGTGGTGCGCGGATTGGGAGAATGGCTGATCCTGCATTTAGTGCTACGGCAAATTTGTCTTCAACCTTGAATCCTGGCGTTGCTGCCAGTGCGACGAACCCCTTTATTTTCTCGCAGAAGGTTTCGACGCTGGTTTGTCCGAGCTTTCCGGGCGACGATGATCATGCGCAAAGCGATATGAGCACGTTTCCAGCCGGTGGCACTGCTAAAATAGGCACTGGCAACTACGTCGCCATTGCTTCGACGCATTTCATTGCCGCTACCCGGCATTTGGAAAGCAGCTATCCAGCTACGGTCGGTGCGACCACGGCGAAAAACTGTGCCGCAGGCACGACCTATTGCGGTAACGGCGGTTTGCCGTTTCCGGGCATTACTGGCGCTCCGGCAAAAGTAACAAAAACTGGTTTGAATATCGTCTCTCTACAAGACGGTACGTCGAAAGTTCCGATGATCTGCGAAAGCCGCGAAGAACTGATCAGTTCGTGGTACAGCGGTTTTGCATCGTACGTGGTGGCTGCCAGACCTAGCGCGACACCCGCCAGCGGCCCGACGGGTGTGCAGACGGGGGGCACGACTGGCCCAATCTACTGGGGATGTACCGGTGCTTGCGATCATGCACTGAACAAGGGTGATCCGAAAGCGTCAGAAACTGCCAAGTATTATCTGAGCACTACTGCGCTAAATCCCCATAACTTGACGCGCAACTGGGGCCCAAGCAGCCGGCATCCGGGCGTCGTGATCCATGGCTTCGGCGATGGTCACACCGAAGGCACCAACGACACGATTGATCCAACAGCCTATATTCAACTCGTGACCCGTGGCGGCCGCGAAGTGGCTCAGTCTGGACGCTGATCGTTACAAGTGCAGTAATTTTCGAAGTCAGCCGCTGTGGCCGAGCGATTCGGTCACAGCGGTTTTTTTTAGGTGTTAGGTGTCAGGTGTCAGGTGTCAGGTGTCAGGTGTCAGGTGTCAGGTGTCAGAAGAAAACACCCGGCACCCGACATCTTACGGCAGGCGGCGTAGTTTGGTAAAATCATCAATTCGAGCCGCTGTGGCGGAATTGGCAGACGCGCATGGTTCAGGTCCATGTTCACGCAAGTGAGTGGGGGTTCAACTCCCTCCAGCGGCATTCGCTCGAATTGCCACAAAAGACACGAAAAGTCGATCGCTTTTCGTGTTTTTTTGTGGCCATCTTTTCCTGATGAGGCGGCTGCCATGCGATGTTTTTGCCGATTGATGTCGTGCTGTTTTTTGCTTCTTGCGGTGCTTTCGGTGACTGGTGTCACGAATGCCAGCGAGCGGCCGAATATTCTATTCATCATGAGCGATGACCACGGTTACCAAGCCGTGAGCGCGTATGGCGCGGGGATCAACAAGACGCCGAATATCGATCGGATCGCGGCGGAAGGGGCGCGGTTTGATCGGTGTTATGTGACGAACTCGTTGTGTGGACCGAGTCGCGCGTGCATCCTCACGGGGAAGTACAGCCACAAAAACGGCTTCCACGACAACCGCGGCGGAAAGTTCGACGGCAACCAGGTGACATTTCCCAAGTTGTTGCGATCGGTCGGTTACCAGACCGCGATTGTCGGCAAATGGCACCTGGTGAGTGATCCGACGGGCTTCGATTATTGGGAGGTCGTGCCGGGGCAGGGGCAGTATTACCAGCCCGATTTTATCTCGGCCACGGAACGGCGCAGCGTGCCCGGTTATGTGACCGAGGTGACGACCGATCTGGCGATCGATTGGCTCAAGAACAAGCGTGATGCGAATCGGCCATTCATGTTGATGGTGCAACACAAGGCGCCTCATCGGCCGTGGCTGCCGGCGCCGGAAAAGTTGACGAGCCGCGAAGCCGAGAAGATTCCCGAGCCGACGACATTGTTCGACGACTACGCCACGCGGGGAACCGCGGCGCGCAAAGCCGACATGCGCATCAGCCAAATGAGGCCAGAGGCCGATGTCAAACTGTGGGATGCATCGAGCAAGATTCGAAAGACATTTCTCAGCCGGATGGACGACAAACAGCAGGCCGCGTGGGAGACGCATGTCGATCCGCGGCTGGCGAAGTTCAACGAAGCACATCCGGAAGGACAGGAGCGAACGAAGTGGTTCTACCAATTGTATATGAAAGACTACTTGCGATGCATCGAGTCGGTGGACGACAGTGTCGGCAAGCTGCTCAAGTATCTGGACGATAACGATTTGGCGAAAAACACGATCGTCGTCTATACCAGCGACCAGGGGTTCTATCTGGGCGAGCACGGCTGGTTCGACAAGCGATTCATGTACGAGGAGTCGCTACGAACGCCGCTCGTGGTGCGTTGGCCGGGCGTGGTGAAGCCGGGGAGCGTCGAGAAGGAGCAGATCGTGTCGAACATCGATTTCGCGCCGACGTTCCTGCAGGTGGCCGGGGCGAGCGTTCCTAAAGAGATTCAGGGGCGGAGCATGCTGCCGGTTTTTCGCGGCGAACCAGGAGGAAACGGCCGCAAGTCGTTCTACTATCATTTCTACGAAGATAAAGACGCGGATCATCACGTCGCCAAGCACGAAGGCGTGACCGATGGGAAGATGAAATTGATTCGCTTCTACACGCTGGGCGAGTGGGAGTTGTACGACTTGGAGAAGGATCCGCATGAGTTGAACAATGTGTATGGCAAGGCGGAGTACGCTAAGCCACAAGCGGCAATGATGGCGGAGCTGGAGCGGCAGCGGAAGGAGCTGGAGGTGCCGGCGAATGGGACGTGAAGCGGGACTCTTAACCACGACGACACGACGAGCACAACGTAAGAGAAAGCAGGACGGGATAACAGGATTGGCAGGATGGACTGGGGGTAAATGTGTTGCCGGTCGAATATGTTCTAGAGCGTGATCTTGTTGATCCTGCTGATCCAGTTATCCTGTCGATGAATTCTTCAGCCGTGTTGTCCTAGTTTCTAATTTGTCGCGCGCCATAGCGCCTTTGCGTAAGACATTGAATTGAAATAAACTAGGATGCGTGACAAAAACATCCTATCCGCCGAGAAATGGCAAGCGCGCCCTGGTGACGGGAATCACGGGGCAGGATGGCTCTTATCTGGCCGAGCTGTTGCTTGCGAAGGGTTACGAAGTTTACGGCATGGTGCGGCGGTCGTCGTCGATTAATACGGGCCGGATCGACCACATCTATCAGGATCCGCACGAGGCGGATGTTCGTTTGCAGCTTGTGCATGGCGATTTGGCCGACGGATCGTCGCTCGATCAGTTGGTCAAGACGGTTCGGCCGGATGAAGTGTATAATCTCGCCGCACAGTCCCACGTGAAGGTGAGTTTCGATATTCCGGAATACACCTCGGAGATCACGGGGCTGGGATGCATCCGGCTGCTGGAGGCTATTCGCGACTCGGAGCTGAATTGTCGCTTTTTCCAGGCTTCGTCGTCGGAGATGTATGGCAAAGCGGTCGAGGCGCCGCAGACGGAGCGGACGCCGTTTTATCCGCGCAGCCCGTATGCTTGTGCCAAGGTATTCGCTTTCGAGGCGACTCGGAACTATCGCGAGTCGTATGGGATGTTCGCGGTGAACGCGATCATGTTCAACCATGAATCGCCGCGCCGAGGCGAGACCTTTGTGACCAGGAAGATCACGCGCGGCGTCGCTCGGATTGTGAGCGGGTTGCAGGAGTGCTTGTACCTGGGCAATTTGACGGCGCGCCGCGATTGGGGATATGCAGCCGACTATGTCGACGCGATGTGGCGAATGATGCAGGCCGATATGCCTGACGATTATGTGATTGCGACGGGCGAGTCTCACTCGGTCCGCGAGTTTTGCGAGGTGGCCTTCCGGTTGGGAGGAAAGCCGATCACGTGGCGTGGCGCGGGGATCGACGAAGTCGGGATCGATGGAGCAGGCAAGACCGTCGTGAAAATCGATCCGCGCTACTTTCGCCCGGCCGAGGTGGATGAATTGCGGGGAGACGCCAGCTACGCGCGCGAGAAGTTGAGCTGGGAGCCCAAGGTTGGCTTTACAGAGCTTGTGCGGCTGATGGTCGAGGCCGATATGGCGTTGGTACAGAGTAGTTCTAATAGTGGAAGTTGAGCAGTTTCATTACCGGGCATCAGCGAATCGCCAGGCTTGATCCGGCGGGGAGCAACCCGCCGCTCGCGATTATGTTGCGGTGGCAAGGGATGACTCAAAATAACTTCGGCAGATAGGATTCACCACGGAGACACGGAGGACACGGAGAAGAAAGCTAGGAGGATAGGACCACTAATCTTCACTGATCCCCGCTAAGATCAACGATCAAAGAAGGAGGCTATTTTTCTACCTTATTCTTGATTCTGATTGATTAGCGTGGATCAGTGGCGATTTGTGTTCTTCTGTCTCTTCTTCTGCCTTCTCCGTGTCCTCCGTGTCTCTATGGTTATTCTGAAAATCGGGAAGTTATTCTTAAGGCGTTCCTAAGAGAATCACAACTTCAAGTTGTTTTGGATGTGTTGTTCGACGCGATTGATTTGGGGCGACTCGTCTTTGTGTTCTATTTTTGGCAGGCGGACGACGCGTTGGTTGGATTGAGGCGTTTCCCCTTGGATTTCCTTCATGACAAAAGCGGATAAAACTGGCGAGTCGATTGCCGATGGGATCGCCAATGACTGCTCTTCCAGCGATGGCTCGGCGAGATACATTTCCGGTCGCGTGCCTGTAAACAATGCCGGCGATTGTTTTTCCAGCGTGGCGGGCTGAGTTGCTCTCGACTCGTTTGCAGGATTTTTCTTGGTCGGTGCGGACCACGTCATGGGTTCCGGCGGAGTCGCTTCCATGGGGATTGGATCGGCTGGCGCGGGTGGGGTCGCCTGAGGCGGTACCGGAAGCTCGGCCGCGCCAGGTCTATTTAGGGCCGGAGTGGACGGGACTGGGTGTGCGCTTGAGGCGGCGTCGACCGGCGTAGCCATCTCTTCCTGCACGATCTCCTCTCCCATCACGACTGGTTGCATGCAGGCTGAAGGATCGTCGCACGGCATACCGTAGCAGTGCCACCCCTGGGGCCATTCGCGCCAGCAAGTCGGCTTGTGGCCATAGAACTGGCTGCTTGGTCCGGAGGGACCGCGGCGGACCGCCTCTTCGCCGAATCCGCAGTACAAGCGCCGGGCGTCGGTGGGGCAATCGTGCTCTCCTGGGATTGGAATTGCCTGGCAGCAGCAGCCGGCAGCGGTAGCTAATGCTGCGAGCGAAAGCAGCAACCAATTGGTAGCGCGAATACGAATAACCATTTGCCCCCCGATCAACAGGCTAGTCGGCCTGTTTGCCCCCGACTAATTCACTTTGGAATGACTCAAAAACAACTTCGGCGGATAGGATTCACCACAGAGACACGGAGGACACAGAGAAGACGGAAGTAGAGACAGAAGAACACGAATCGCCACGAATCAATCAGAATCAAGAATGAGGCAGAAAAATAGTCTCCTTCTTTGATCGTTGATCTTAGCGGGGATTAGTGAAGATTAGTGTTCCTATCCTCCTAGACCTCTTCTCCGTGCCCTCCGTGCCTCCGTGGTTATTCTGAAAATCGGGAAGTTATTCTTGAGTCGTTCCTTATGGTCGATGACATTTGAAATTTTGCGCATGAACAGCCCGGACCGCGTGGCGGTCCGGCTAGGCTGCACGAGTTTGCCTGTCATTGACCACTGGCCGCTTTTTTACAAAAGCGGGCGATGCTACGTTAAAAATTGTTGTTGGCGTTTGGATTGTTGAAGAATCGAATTGACTTTGCCGTTTGCGTTCCCAAGAGCGTTACGCCGAATATCCGCTCGATCGGGGAAATTGCCTTGGCCAGCGCGGTGTCGATCGCGACGAGCTTGTCTTCGGAGATGTACATGCGGTCGCCAGGCAAGATTTGGTAGTTGGTCGCGATATCGCCGCGCTGCGTGATGCCCAGCCAGTCGACCGGCAGAACCTGGTCTCCACCACATTCGTTTGATCCAGGTCGTGCGACCCACATGCGCGTGGACTGGCTGCCGCTTAGTCCTTGAATCTGGCTAAGCGCATCGAGTACGGTTTCGTTGCCCTTAATGGGGAGTTGGAAAATCTGATCGCCGAGTCCGGCGCCTTGAATGACCACATAATAGACCTTGCTGTTGTAGCCGAAGACATCCACCGCCACCTCGGGGCGATCGAAGCGAGTCGAGAGATGGGCTTCGATGGCGGCTTTTGCCTGCTCCAACGTTTTACCGACGACGCGCACCCGGCCGTAAGCGCCGAGGTTGACGGTTCCATCCGGACCGACGAGATGCTCGCCGGCGATATTTTGCTGGGCGGCTATTTTGACGAGGGAGACCGAAACATCAGCCTCGTTCACAGTGAGTTCGAGGCGCTTTTTGATCGCGGCATGGAGCTCGGGCAGGGTCATGCCGTCGACTTTCAGCGGGCTGTAGAGGCTGTTTTCCTTGTCGAAGCCGTAGCCCAAAACGAGCGTGCCGTCGATGCCGACGGTCAAGTCGCCGATGAGGGGTTCGTCTGGAAGACCCGTGGCGGTGACTTTTACGATATCGAGCGGATGAATGCGATAAGGTGGATGGGGCACCAGAGTGATAGCGTCGATCGTCAGAATATCTGGCGGCTCGATGATATAATCCGGCAAGGTGACCTTTTGCAGCTCGCGCGGCGTGTCTGGCGCGGTGGTCCAGCGAGGCCCGGGGACCGTAGAATACGGCCGCGGAGGCGCCGTGAGCTGGCACCCTGCCGCTGATGCCAGCAGCATGGCCATGAGCAGGCAAGTTATTTTTGCGGCATTGTCCACTGTGCTTTCCTCTCGGCGGTACGGCTCGCCGTATAATGAACACCGGAGAGCCTGGACGCAGAACGCCTCGATTCAACCAAATGGTGTCCTGAAAGCAGTTCATCGGCATAATGGGTATAATCCTTAAACCCTAACATTTTGAGGAGTCGATGACTGCAATAAGCGGATCGAGTGCCATGGGCTCATGGCCGGCTGCTGGCAGTGCTGCCATGTTATGTGATTGGGCCAGAATAATGGGGGAGAGGTAGCATGCATCGTTGTGTTCGAATGGTGATTGCGGCGGCGATCTGCGTTAGCGCCGCCAGTGCGGCTTGGGGGCAGGGAAGAAGCTCAGCACCAACCCAGGTGCCGCGTTATGTTCCCTCGTCGCCTACGGTTAGCCCCTATGTGAATCTCTTGAATCGCAACGGCTCGGTCGCGGGCAACTACTTCGGCTTGGTTCGACCGCTGCAGCGGCAGGCCGCGATCAATGCCCGGCAAACGCAAATCATAGAGTCCCAGGAACAGCAGTTGCGCGAAGTGCAGAATCAGCAGCAACAACAGATGTTCGAGCAACCGGACGTGAAGCCGACGGGAACCGCTGGCTGGTTTCAGAATATGGGCGCCACGTCACCTTACATGGTTAACAGCCATTACTATGGGCAATGGCAGAGTGGTAGGCAGGGGAAAAGAGGCGGACGCTAAAACCGCTATGGCTTGCGACGCGGACTATTAGGAAATAGTTCGTACAAGTTTTCGAGCGGGCGGCCCATACGCGCCGTATTGCCGACGACGACAATAGGGCGATCCATGATCACGGGATGATCCGACAGCAATTGCAAGAGCTTTTCATAGTCGTTCGTTTGCTGTAGCCCTAGGCGTTTGAAATCGGCAATTCGGATCAGGCTGCTGGGAGCGATGCCCAGCAGCCGCACGAGTTGTCGCAATTCTTCGACGCTTAGCGGGTTTGTGAGATATTCGATCACCTCGACTTCCACGCCCTGCTGCTTGATATACTCCAACGCCTCGCGGCTGCGCACGCAGGCTGGATTGTGATAAATCCGCACCGGTTGATTAGAAGCGTTGGTGGACGCTTCGTTCGTTGGCGTGCCAGTGGAAGTCATCGTAGAAGCGCCTGGGCGCTACCCTAAAAACAGATTAAGCAGAGGCGAAACACGCTTCATGATAGCCAAAGACAACTAACGCCACGAGAGATTGCTGTCTGAGGCGAGGCGCTGCCTGCGTATCCTCGAAAAAATCAGGGGAGATAAGCTAAAAAGGATAAGAATTATCGAGGTTGGTTCGGGGATCGTGTACGAGTCAGAAAGAGTGTCGCTTCCACTTCCGGGAGTGCCTGCGTAGGCGGCTCGCCAAGCGGTGTAATCGGCGATGGTGACTTGACCGTCTCCATTGTCGTCTGCTTGTGTGTAGGGAACGACGGCTTGGCCGTTGGTTTTGCGCCAGATGACGTAGTCGCCCGCGTCGACTTTACCATCTGCATTGAAGTCTCCATGGAGCAGAACTGTCGCATACGCGGCAATCGCAAGCGATTGGTGCAAGGCTTCTGAGAGGCTGTCGCTGGCAAACTCTAGTTGGTAGCTTACCTGAAAATTGCCCGCCTGGCTTGTCGAGACGGCGAGCTGCATCGGCGCGCTGGGAGTGCTGCCCGAAACCGGTTGCAGCCCGATGACGTCGGGCGTTTGTAAAGAGATCGTCGTGCTGTTGCCGATGGATGCGGGCGGATTTTGAACCAAGGACATCGGTGAGGTCGTACCGGAGGCGGCTGGTAAGTTGTAGACGTTGAAGTTTAACGTCGCGCCGGGGTTTCCTTGGCGGAAGGTGCCGAATTGCGTGAGAGATGGGTTGAGTAGGTTGACGTCCGCGGTACTTGAGAACGACGGGTTGGCGGGTTGGATTTGAGCCTCGGCCCACCCGCAACTAAGCAGCGCAGCAACGAAAGCCAATAAGCGGATCGGGCTTTGTTGCGTGCGAGTCAAGATCATGGATTTATCCAGCGATAGATTCGATGCGTTTGGTTCTCACCACTGGATGAGCCTGCAAATGCAGCTAAAGCCGTATGCAGATCGTAATAGGAATGAGGAGTAGGTGAGTACCTCAGTCAGGCGGCGAGGCACGATATCTCCATAATAATTTGTCCCGACACAATGGTCCAGAAAATAAGGTTGATTTGCCAGATCGGTGCTCGATAGGGCTGAATCTGAATTGTGTGCGTCGGCATTTGATGAGTTGTTAGGGACGCTGGTCCATTCCAGATTTGCTGTCTCTACGAGGATTAACAGGCGCAATTACTTCCCAGAGAACTCAACTTGTCTCCCTTTCTACTGACGATGTGGCTGATGCCAAATCCGAAGTGTCGCAGCGGCGATAGGTAGCATATGATTTTTCCAGTCCGAATACGCGCTCGACAAACAAGCTACATCGGGGAAATAGTTTTTGCATCCGCTTGCGACTTAAAACTCGCGTTGTGGCAATCATTTCATACCATGCCGGCAGTTTTGACTCCCACGATCGATGCAGCCGATTTTTTACAAAATTTGGCAGCTGCCAGTACAGCGGTAATCCTGTATGGGGCTCGACGATACTTCTGGTGCTGGGAGTCTGGACCCAATAGCCATGTCCAAGCCGCATGACCTCACTGGCGAAAGCCTCTTGCCGTTCGTCATTTCCAACATGCTCGATTGTGGAATTGCTAAAGACAAAATCGAAGGATTTATCGGCAAAAATCTGACGAAGATCGCAGGCATCGCCATCCACGAAGCGATATCGCGTGTCGTTTGAGCGAGTGGGATTAGTACCTGGCAGATTCACAAGCGTGATTTGGTAAGTGTGGTCGATTAATTGCCAGTTTAGGGGCGTTCCGCCAAGGTCGATGATCCTTGCGTTGGGATTCAGTCCGACCAGCCGAACCATTTCGGTCATGCGTCGTCGTCGCCATCCAAGCGCTAGACCATGATCTCGATATAAAAGTGATTTTAATCGGAGCAAAAAAATTTGCATAATAGTCCCTGCAAATGTGGTCTAGTGCGATAGCCCAGTACTTTCGGACAGTGGGCGGGAGCCGGACAATGGTTCCTGAAGGAGTTCCGAGAGATGATGGAGGATCATAAGCTGCAATCGCACAATCCTACCACTTTCCGGATCACGATATTGACGATTGATGTAACCAGCCGAGCATAATTCTTTGCATACTTCGGGGGCTAACTTGTCCTCTTCCGCAAAAATCTTGCCATGTCCCTATAGTCTTTAGAAAATCACTTAGGCGGTTGGCAGCCACACTTCGCTCTAACGGTATCGCCCAACGGTTTACGTAATGCCCTTCAATCAAGGCAGGGACAACAGTCAGCGCGACGATAGCGGCAATCGCTAGGATGACTTGTTTGGACATGGTAAAAGCTTGCTGTTGGGATTGCGGGGTGCTTTTCAGCTAGTTCTTGGCTTGTGAAGCGTCCGCAGGTGATTGGTTGGTATCAGTTGGCGTGGAAGCTAGAAAGAGTGCTTTCAGATCCACCAGAGTTTTTTTGTCTCGTGGGGAAAGCAGACGTTGCTCGATGCCGAGTGTGGTAGCGGCGAGCATTGTGTCGCGCGCTCGGGTGGCATCCTTCGTATCGTTATAGGCCACTGCCAGGTGAAAACGAAGCACTGGGTTTTCCGGACTATCCGCAACCAACTTTTCCAAGGCGGGAATGGCCTTGTCCGCATGCCCATCGATGATTTCAATCACGGCCTGGGTATCGAGCAAATCTGGATCCGTAGGCTTGATCTTCAGGGCCTTGTCCAGCGTCGAATGGGCTTCGGCAGGCTTTTGCAATTCAATGAGCGTCAAGGCTAAGTTATTGTACGGCATGAGCTCATCCGGCTTCGCTTGAATGACTTGTGGGTAGAGCTTGGCAGAGGTTTCGTAGTCGCCGGCCATGAACGAACAATCGGCAATGGCTTGCAATACATCGGCTGACTTATCAAATGCCGTGGTCAATTTGGTTAGTGCCTGTTTTCGAATAGGCTCCGACTCTTTGTCAGCCGGCACGGCGACATAGGCATGGGATAGCCAAACGGCGAGCTCGTCGGGCGAAGCTCCCGGTTGTGGCTCGGTTGCAAGATGGACGGCACATTCTTCGTGATGCTCTTGTAGCAGAACGATCAAGAGAGCCTGTAGAAGTCGTTTTGTTTGTTGTTCGTCCAGTATTTTGGCCGCAGGAGATGCTAATGCTTCTTTAACAAGTTCTGTGCAAGAGCTCGCGGCAATCGGCGGTGCAGGCTTGCGGGCTTTTTGCTCGCGAAGCTGCCATCGCAGGCGTTCGGGCAGTTGGTTGGGAAGCTCGCCGAGCCGTTGATAGACTTCCTTGGCCTGACCGGCGAATTGAATCGGAGCCTTGTCCGCGGCGGTTGCCACAAAATGTTGCTGCCAGAACCGTAGATACTCAATTAGTTCAACCGCAGTTGGATTTGGTGCTCGGACCAATTCCTGCAATAGACCAAGAGCGGGGGGCAATTGCCCTGATTTTTCGTAGAGACGAGCCAGGAGCAATCGATCCTCCCGACTTTGCGTGAGTGGGCTACGGAGTAGTTCGATTGCCTTGTTGACATCCTCGGGGCGGCCACGACGAGCTAGGAACGCTGCTCGATAACGAGCTTCATTTGTTGGATCGATGAGTGTCTTGATGTCTTGGTCATCGAGCAGGCGCAGTCCCTCATCGATGCTCTTGGCATCGGTTCGATTTGCCAGAACGTTTAGTAGTACGAATTTTGCGTCCGGATTATTGGGATCCTGTGCAATGGCGCGTCGGGCAAATGTTTCAGCAAGTGCTGGCACGCGTGGCAAGTAAAACCGAGCAACTCGACCAAGCACGCGATTGGCTCCCGCGGCTTGGGGATCGGCTTCCACTAAAGCCGCGGCCTTGTTGTAGTGGGAATGAGCTTGAGAAGGAACGTTGAGCATTTCATAGAGTTGAGCCAAGACAAACGCGCGCTCAAGCTCGTTGATCTTTGCCTGCTTGGAGAGTTCTTCCAGGAAGGACCGGGCTTCGTTTTGGGTTTCCGGCGATTCGCCGAACAACGTGACGATTGCAGCCCAAGGCCGGATATCAGTAGGAGAAAGCTCGATGGCCCGGCGGAACTCCTCTTTGGCTTGATCGATGTCCTTCTTTTTTTGTTCTTTCTGGTCGGCGGGGGCTGAGTTGGAGCGCATTAATAGAACGCGCCCAAGTCGCAAGTGGGCTTCGGCGTCCTCGGGATTTTGCTTCACCCATTGTTCGGCCGTCCGAATCATGCTTTGGCTTTCATCGCCTTCAGTCATGTAGGGAATCGCACGGTCGAATAGTCCTTGAGAGAAGGTGAGGTAGTCACGAACCTGGTTTACATATATCCGGGCATCTTCCTTGCGGCCTTGCCTGGCCAGCAGGTCGATCAATCGATCGGCCAGGATGATGCCGCGTCCGCCGTACTGCCAGGCCTTTTCGAAAGAAGCGGTGGCCGCGTCGCCGCGCTTCATGCGCAGTGAGATTTCGCCCTGCAAATAGTGGCTTTTCGGCCAATGGGGCCGCTGCTTCAGCAGGGCGTTGGTGAGAGCGACGGCTTCTTGAAAGTCTTTGTCGTCACTGGAATGTGAGGTAAAGATCAATCGTTGAGCGCGGTAAGCTCGCCAAAGGGTGCCATCTTCACCTTCGATCGTTTTTAGCCAGTTTTCATATTTTTCAAGCGCTTTCCAATCTTGCATAAGAGCGGAAGTATTGGCGAGGCTATCGACGATTTCCAGATTCTGAGGGACCTGCTCATGAGCTTTTTCCAATGCAGCCTGCGCTTCTTTAGGTTTGCCGAGTTGCGAGAGTAGTTGGCTGAACGCAATAGCCGCTTTGGGTAGCTCTGTCGGCTGGGCTTTTTCGACCAGGCGAGACAATTCGTTGATGGCTTCATCCGCTTTCCCCGAGGCCACCAAGATAGCCGACTTTAAGGAAGCAGCTTCGATTGGTTGGCGGACTGTTTCGGCGAATTTCTCAGATGCCTGGAGTGCGCCAGGAATATCGACTTTCCGCAATCGCATCAGAGCGAGTGATCGCCAATAGGCAGGTTCTTGTGGCGATTTCTCGGCTTGCTTGCGGATCGACTCTTCTGCCTGGGCGGTATCTCCCGAAGCCGCCATGATTTCCGCAGCTAGCAATCGGACGGTTACGGGTGATGCGCCTGCCTTGCTGGCGGCGATCAGCATTTCCTTGACGGGGCCCCAGTCTTCGGCATCTTCAGGCGATTGTGATGCTGATTGCAGGCGGAGCTGCAACCTGCGTTTAATTTCGGCTTCAATCAAAGCAACGTGAACTTCGACAGGAGCTTGCCCCTTTTGGACGAAGGAGCGGTATTCACGCTCGGCGGCTTCGAAATCGCCTGCCTGACGCGCAAGAGCCGCCGATTGGATTTGCCATTCCACGCGTGACGGCTGAATTCGCGATGCTTGCCGGAGAGAATCCAAGGCAAGATCAGTAAGTCCCAATGAAGAATAAAGTTGCCCAAGAAAGGCATAGCTCTTCGCCAGCAAGTCCGGCAACTGTTGGCTGACCGATTGAATGTCTGGATCGTCCAATAAATTACGCAGGTAGGTCATCGCCTGCCGCGGCCCGTCGCGGCCGAGCAGTATTTGGCTGCGTACCAGAGCCGCGGTCAATTTAAGCGAGCTTTTTCCTTGTCCGCTGACCTGGGGAATGAGCTTTTCGATAGGAGCGAGTGTGGATTCGGCTTCCTCCAGGTTCCCCGCTTCAGCCAGCAGGGAGGCATATCGCAAGCGTAACATCACGCCTTGCTGCGAATCGTTCGTGCCGATTTTTTCGATCGCTTTACGAAGGATCTCGATCGCTTCCTCATTCGCCTTCTTGGAATGAGCAGCCGTTTTAATATCGGCCAGCATGAGCGGTGGACGTGGGTCTGTGGGAGCGATTTTCAGAGCCTGCTCGAGTAGAGCCGTAGCTTGCTGGGCATCGCCACGTTCCATCTTATAGGCTGCCGCCGTGATCAACACGGCTGCCGAGGAGGGATTGTCGGGGTACTTTCCCGCCAGCTCGACAGCGCGGGAGAGGTCCTCCTCAGCCTTTTCTTTGACTTCCGGTTTTGCCGAATTGAGGCGGTAGCGGAAGCGCCCTAACCATGCAATCGGCTCTTCGGCTCGTTCTTTGATTACTTTGTCCAGCAGATCGCTGGCTAATTTCTCGCGCTGATCGTTCTTTACTGCGACTTTTGGATTGCGATAGATATCAGCCAGAATGAGAGCATGTGTGGCTTCATAGTCGGGATACTGCAATTCTTCTTCGTAGGCTTTCTTGACATGATCCCAATTGTAGTCGCCATGGTTTTTGTCGGAGAGTAAATAGGCGTAAAGCGATTCGGCGTAGAGTTTTCTTGCTTTTGATTGCGTTTCAGGGTCAGACGACTTGGCACGGAGGTCGATGGCAGTCTTGATGGCACCGTCGAAATCTTGAATCTGAAGTGCGGTTTGAATTGCGCGGACAGCGAGATCTTCCTTCTCGGGCTGGTTCTTCCACGCTGTTTGTAGGAGGTCGACAGCCCGCAGACGCTCTTGGTAACTGCCGGCATGTTCCTGGAAAAGTTGTGCTAAATGGGTGAAGGCGTCGTGGTCTTGGGGAACCGAGCGGACGTAAAGGCTTAAATATTTAACGGCGTTGGGCCAGTCCTTTTCAGACTCATAACGCTTGGCCGTTTCCAGGAACGTGGTTACCGCGCGAGTGCTTTGATAACGTCCCCAAAAATAAGTTGCGATTAGCAAAACCACGACCGCGGCACACCACTTCATTAGCCAGGCTATGCCACGAGGATTGCGCAATCGCTCCACGACCCGGCCAAGCAGGAACAGAAATAGCAGAAACAATGCGACAGCCAGCGGTATCATCACGATACCAGCGAAATCGTGAGAGAATTTCTCCGCGCTTTCGCTTGATGCGAATTTCATCAAGAGGGCGGTGACAACGATGCGGAAAACGTTGGCAATAATCGCGACCGGAGCTGCCGCGAACAACACGAGCACGGCCTTCCACCGCGCGGGGCGCGAGATGGCAACGCACGCCACGGCCAGCGCGAATATGCCGTAGAACATTCGCAAACCGCTGCATGCTCGCTCGACATCTAGCGGCTTGTCGTCGAGCAGGATCGTGGTGCCTTGAACCAATGCTGGTTGCCCGATCAGTCGCAACACCCAGGCGCTCAAGCTCGCGGCGTTCCGTTGCAGCGGCGTGCTGAGAAGGATTTCGATGGTTCCGGGCAAAGGAGTGGCGAACCACAGAAATGCAATGGCGGGCATGGCCCACTTGAGAAGTTGCCAGCCGAAGAGCAGCCAAACGACACCCGCCACCCAGATTGGAATCGACCAGGCGTCAAGCTGCAGGACGTAGAATCGGCCGGCGACAAAGCGGATGAAGCCCGCCAGGATCAGCAAAATAAGGCCGCGCCAATCAACTTTTATTTCCGCGAGCGGGGCATGCTCACGACGGACCCAAAGCAGCCAAAGGGAAATCGGAACGACGAAGAAACCATGCGTGTAATCCGGGTTGGAAATCCACGCAGCAACGACCGTGCGAAAACTGGGCCAATAGGCCCAAGCGAGTAGTGCTGCAAAGATGCATGTCAGAATGATCCACAGCGGCTTGATGGAGCCGCTGAACGACGATGGATTAGACGGCAAATTGTTTGCCGGCTTGGTAGGTGAGCCTGAGGTGTCTGCCATGGAAGCATGCCGCGTTCGGCACGGCGGTTGTTAGGTAGCGCAGTCGTAACTCGTCCCGCCAAAGGCGCAAGTCGACCGTCGCATGAGATCAGCAGAAGGAGAGGAGCTGCGGACTAGGAACGAGCAGCTTGGGCTCTCGTTCTGCCTAACCCCATTATCCCCAACGTGGCGATAAATGCCATACCCAAGGATGTGGGCTCGGGAATGGTGGAGACGAAGATACGAACCTGATCGATTTCGGCACCATAGGCTACACCTCCCAGTTTAATCTGAAAGCCTCCCATTGCAATTTGGAAAGCATCTCCAGATTCCAGTCCGCGATTGGCGGTGCCGCTTGGGTAAAATCCGGGGGGGAATGCAATGCCGTCGCCCGCTTCGAGCTTGCCGACGTAAGGTGTCGAGTCTTGAGCCTTCAACCCGGTATCGCCGGTGGAAAAGAGTTGTAAGCCCAATATTTGATGGGAAAACACGATATCAACCAACGGATAGCTTCCACCGAAAGGACTATCCACGGGATCGAAATGGAAGAAGTAACTTTCGTAGGGAGTGCCAGCGGGAATGGTTCCCGTTACGAGCGATGAATGGAGAACATTGCCGGTGATTGTTGGCGATACAGTTACATTCCCGGCTACAAGATGATCCACTGGCATGCCGCCGGTAGGCGAAACTCCACCAGTGATCTCGCTAAAAATGATGGGTTGATTGGCAGTCGTGGTTACTCCCACGAGAACGCTCGATGGCGCGGGGACGACTGCAACACCCGTTGCACTAACGATGCCTGCACGGGCTGGCGTGGCAGCCGCGACGTACCCCAGGGCAAACAGAAGAACACAGGCAGAGGAGATGGATTGATAACGGCGTGGCCGTCGTTGGTTCCGGTTCATTAGAACTTACCTATAGCAGGCCAATCTAGAAATCTAATAACAAGAGGATTGTCGACAGCGAGTAAATATGCCGCCAAGAGTGATGGCGATAGCAACCCAGGTCACAACAGATGTTGGTTCTGGGACGGCGGCAGCAATGGTAGGCGCGGTGAAAACTCGAATCTGATCGATTTCATTACTTGAGACGCTAAGGGCGACCATCAAAGTGTTGCCGGAGATAGCTAACACGAAGGCGTCTTCTTCAATTCCTCGATAGGGAACATTGCTGGGATAATAATTGGGGGGCATCCCACCTGGGACATTTAATCCAACTTGGATGTCTCCTTGTTCCAATGTGCCTGTGTAAGGAGTAGGCACCCCGTCGACATATTTTATAAGAGTATTAAAACCTGCGCTAAAAAGTTGTACACCGATGATGGGATTATCAAAGGTGATCGTCGTAACGTATTGTTTATCAGCAATTTCTATGCCCGCATGTACCGGAAAGTCCGGACCCCCTGCAGGATCGAAGTGGAGAAGATAGCTATTAAAACTGGTGCCCACATCGAGTGTAGTGGGCTTTAGGTTCTCATTAACCGAGATATCCTCGCTATGGATAGTCGGCACCGCCACCACAGTCGAGCCATCATGGTCGACATCCAAGCCCTGTGGGTGTGCAGGAGTCCCCTTCACCACGCCGTTGATGACTTCCGGAAAGATCAGTGCCAATGCCGGATTCGTTCCAACCGCTTCATTTGAACCTTCAAGGACATCGGGGCTTGGTGGCCCGCAGAGCTCAATGGCGCTGCCATAGGTGTTCGTAATTCCAAAAGCGGCATGAGCCGATTGCACCCCGGCGGATGCCAGGAGTGTGGCAAAAAGGGCGATCAGTATGTATCGTGAGGGCAACATAAACATAAAGTGATTATCCAAGACCGCAAAAGTGCCCAAGAATCTGGCCCGCCCTGGCTTATGCCGCGCAGGCATATTTCAAGCCCACAAAGCCCACAAAAGATCCGCCAAGCCAATCCTCAGTGTAATTTGAAGGTGCGCTCTGTCAAGTTAAAAGCAGCGTGATTTCGCGGGGATTGCGAGGCGTCTTTAATGAAAGGCGTATTTTGGCGGCCAGACCAAAATCAGAGCCGCTGCAATTTGTCATAATGAGAATAAATCTGTGGTAAATTGAGTTGACGGCGTGGTAAGCCCAAGTATCCTAAATTCAGGGCTCGCCTTGCTGCACCATCAGAGGGGCGAAACGTCAATGTCCGCTGGCGGGTGGGCTGACGTACGCGTTGGCCACTGAATCCTTATGGCCGACGGTTTGATTCAGGGCCTGTGCCCTGGAAGAAATGAGGAATGGCTAGGGATCGCCAAACCTTGCTATTTGAGTCTGCAGTTCGCCTAATTTATGGCACGCATAGGCTCGATAGCGTTCAGGCTGTTAGACGCAGGTTCGAGCTGCGCCTTGCGGCCTGCAAGGCAGTGATGTAACGATCCAGCAATGTGAAAGCCATTTCTCGTGGAATACATAGTTCCGACTATGAGTGCGGTGACGAACGACTTGCTGAAGACGCCGGCTATGCCGACTGATGTCGAGCAGTCGCTTCAACAGCTATCGCCGCCGGTTGAAAAATGGCGGGAGCGGTCTCGGGCGGCAGCCACGGAGACGCCAGATCAGGCGGGCACTTGTGCTGATAGGAAGGCGGAGCATCTTTTAGGTGGGCTAGAGCCTACTTTGGCAGGCGAAAGCCCTTCGATTACAAAGCTTCGACAGATGATCCTGGAAGTCGCCCCGACGCGCGCAAGCGTCATGATTTTCGGAGAAAGCGGCACCTGCAAGGAGGCCGTGGCACGTGCGATTCATCGGCTTAGCAAGCAGGCGGGCGGAGCATTTGTGCCGGTAAGCATGGCCACGGTTCCTCCTGGATCGGCCGAGCAGTTTCTATTCGGTCGCGAAGCAAGCGTCGTGACTTCCGGCGGGGTAGCCCAAATCGAGCAGGGCTGCTGTGAGGCGGCAGATGGCGGGACGTTGTTTCTCGATGAAGTTGCCGATATCGAGATGCGAGCCCAGCCCAAGTTGCTCCGGTTTTTGCAGGAGGGCAGGCTGCAGCGAATTGGTTCACCGCTGGCACTGTCGGTGTCAGTGCGAGTCATCACTGGTACGAATCGCGATCCTGTGGCTCTGGTTGCCAGCGGCCGGATACGGGAGGACTTATTCTTCAGGCTGCATGTGGCTCCTATTTACATCGCGCCGCTTCGTGATCGGCCGGAAGATATTCCCGAATTGGCGAACCACTTTTTGCGACAAGCAGCCCTGCGCCACGAGCGCCCTGTCGTGGCTTTTTCAGATGAGGCGATGCGGCTTCTGCAAGAACACGATTGGCCGGGAAATATATGTCAGCTCGAGAACGTCGTCGAGCGGTTGGTCGTTTTTTCCCGTGGTTCGACGATCGAGGCGGAGCAAATTCCGGCGGAGGAGCAGTTGGCGTCCGCCTTTGCCGCGC